>NZ_CP126741.1:646996-970495 GCF_030246905.1 Microbacterium sp. zg-Y818
CGGCCGTCTTCGGCGGTGAACGCGGGGTCGCGCACGACGCGGCGGTGAAACGGCAGCACCGTGGGCATGCCGGCGACCTCGAACTCGTCCAGCGCCCGGCGTGCCCGAGACAGCGCCTCGGCGCGGTCGCGCCCGGTGACGATGATCTTGCCCAGCAGCGAGTCGAACGCGCCCGACACGGCGTCGCCCGCGGTGACGCCGGAATCCAGCCGGATGCCGGGGCCGCCGAAGGTCTTGAACACGTGGATGCGGCCGGGCTGCGGCAGGAACCCGCGGCCGGGGTCCTCGCCGTTGATGCGGAACTCGATCGAGTGGCCGACGGGCTCGGGGTCCCGGTCTTCGAGCAGGCCGCCCTCGGCGAGGCGGAACTGCTCGCGGACGAGATCCATGCCGGTGACCTCTTCGGAGACCGGGTGCTCGACCTGCAGGCGGGTGTTCACCTCGAGGAACGAGATGGTGCCGTCGGCGCCGATGAGGAACTCGCACGTGCCGGCACCGACGTAGCCCACCGCTTTGAGGATCGCCTTCGACGAGGTGTAGAGCACCTCGTTCTGCTCGCGGGTGAGGAAGGGCGCCGGGGCCTCTTCCACGAGCTTCTGGTGGCGCCTCTGCAGTGAGCAGTCGCGGGTCGAGACGACGACCACGGTCCCGGCGGCATCGGCCAGGCACTGGGTCTCGACGTGACGGGGCTTGTCGAGGTACTTCTCCACGAAGCACTCGCCGCGACCGAAGGCGGTGATCGCCTCGCGGGTGGCGGACTCGAAGGCCTCGCCCACCTCGTCCAGCTCGCGGGCGACCTTCAGTCCCCGGCCGCCGCCGCCGTACGCGGCCTTGATGGCGATCGGCAGGCCGTGCTCGCGGGCGAAAGCGATGGCCTCGTCGGCGTTCGCGACCGGCCCGGGCGTGCCCGGTGCGAGCGGAGCGCCGACCCGTTCGGCCACGTGGCGCGCGGTGACCTTGTCACCGAGGGCTTCGATCGCCTCGGGCGATGGGCCGATCCAGACGAGACCCGCGGCGATGACGGCGCGGGCGAAGTCGGCGTTCTCGGCGAGGAAGCCGTAGCCGGGGTGCACCGCGTCGGCGCCGGAGCGGCGGGCCACGGAGAGGATCTTCTCGATCGAGAGGTAGGTGTCGGCACTCGTCGCGCCGTCCAGCGAATAGGCCTCGTCGGCGAGGCGGGTGTGCAGAGCGTCGCGATCCTGGTCGGCGTAGACGGCGACCGACCCCTTTCCGCTGTCGCGAGCGGCGCGGATGATGCGAACGGCGATCTCGCCGCGGTTCGCGATGAGCACCTTGGCGATAGCAGGCATGGATGTCAGCCTACCCAGACAGCGGGGGCGCTCTTTGGATCACTCGCACAAGAAAGTTCCGGAAACCTTCGTCGATGTCTACGAACGGTTCCAGAGGGTCGGCCAGGCGACGTCGAGTTGCCGCGCGAGGCGCCGCACGGTCGGCAGCGACATCCCCACGACCGTCGAGGGGTCGCCGTGCACGGTGTCGATGAAGGGGCCGCCCAGGCTGTCGATGGTGAAGGCTCCGGCCACGTGCAGCGGTTCGCCGGTGGCGACGTAGGCGGCGATCTCGTCGTCGGTGATGTCGGCGGCGAAGGTGACGGAGGCCTCGGCGACCCCGTGGGCTTCCGCTTCCGGCCGCCCGCGGCCGACCCGCACGACACTGTGGCCGGAGTGCAGGATGCCGGTTCGCCCCCGCATCGCGCGCCAGCGCGCCACTGCGGCCTCGGCCGTGTAGGGCTTGCCGAGGATCTCTCCGTCGATCTCGAACATCGAGTCCCCGCCGATGACGATGCCCTCGAACCCGGCTGCGGCCACGCGCTCGGCGACGTCCGCGGCCTTGCGCCGCGCCAGCAGCAGCACGTGCTCGGCGGCGGGCAGGGTGCGCGCCTCGTCGTGCTGAACCGCTGCGATGACGGCATCCTCATCCACGTCCGGTGCCATCGTCTCCGGTTCGATACCGGCCTGCCGCAGCAGCGTGAGACGGGCGGGAGAGGTCGAGGCGAGGCACACGCGCATCGCCCCAGCCTAGGGGCGGGCACATCTGGGTGTGCGAGCATCGAAGGATGGCTACACCCTTGGCATCCACGGACGCCCTCATCGATCTCGACGTCACCGACGTCGCTCACGGCGGCGTGTTCGTCGGCCGTAACGAGGGGCGGGTCGTGTTCGTTCCCGACGCTCTCCCTGGGGAGCGGGTGAGGGTGAGGCTGACCGACGTCGGCAAGGCGTCGTTCTGGCGTGGTGAGGTGCTGGAGGTGCTCGATGCGTCGCCACACCGTCGCCCGCACATCTGGCGGCAGGCGGATGTCGACGTGGCCCCGGAGAACCGACCGGGCGGCGCGGACTTCGGCCACATCGAACTCACCCATCAGCGGGAACTCAAGCAGCACGTCGTCACCGACGCGCTGCAGCGCTTCGCCGGCCTGACGACGCCGGTCACCGTCGCGCCGGTGAGCGCCGACGGCGTGGACCGCGCCACCCCGCCCGAAGACGGCGACGGCACCGGGTGGCGCACCCGGCTGAGCCTGCACGTGGACGCCGATGGCCGCGTCGGACCCTACGCGGCGCGCAGCCACCGCGTGGTGACGGTCGAAGACCACCCGCTCGCCGCCCCCGACCTCGCGCGTGTGGCCCTGGAGCTGAAGGGCGTGGCGCCGGGGCGGATCGACCTCGTGCTGCCCGCAGACGGGCGTGTGCGGGTGCTGCCCCGCCCCGAGCACCACCACCGTGCCGGTGGGCGCCGGCCCCGCGGCGCGACGCCGACGGGGAACAGGGCGACGGGGGCCAATCCGCTGCGCGAAGTGATCGTGGAAGAGGTCGCGGGGCGCCAGTTCCGCGTCGACGCCGGCGGGTTCTGGCAGGTGCACCGCTTCGCCGCCCGCGCGCTGACGCAGGTCGTCTCCGAGCATCTGAATGAGGCGCACCCCGAAGGGCTCGACCCCGAGGCGCTGCACCTGGACCTCTACGGCGGCGTGGGCCTGTTCGCCGCGGCGCTCGGGGACATCGGCGGACCCCGTACGCGCGTCATCAGCGTCGAGTCCGACTCCCGCGCGACCGAGCACGCCGGCGAGAACCTCTCCGAATGGGTCGGCGCCCGCGCCGAGACCGGCCGGGTCGACCGATGGGTCGCGCGGTGGGGCGCCGAGGCTTCGCCGCGTGAGCGGGATCGGCTGGCCCGCGGTGTCGTCGTCCTCGACCCGCCGCGCTCCGGCGCCGGGCGCGAGGTGGTGCAGGCGCTGGCAGCCCTCGCCCCGCAGACCATCGTCTACGTGGCGTGCGATCCCGTCGCGCTGGCGCGCGATGTCGCAACCTTCCGGGATGCCGGGTATGCGGCATCCCGCATCGACGGCCTCGACCTCTTCCCGCACTCGCATCACGTCGAGGCCGTGGCGACGCTCATCCGCGAAGAGCCGCGGCGGTAGCATGGCGACCATGATCCGGGTGGCCCTCATCGACGACCACGAGTCGGTGCGCCTCGGGCTCGAAGCGGCGTGCCTGCGCTCCGGCGCGCAGGACGTCGTCTTCTCGGGGAGCTCCGTCACGGAGTACCTCGGCTGGCGGCAGTACAGCCGCCAGCCGCCGGCGGACGTGGTCGTGCTCGACCTGACGCTGGGCGACGGCACCACCGTCACCGAGAACGTCACGCGCCTGGTGCGCGACGGCTCGAGCGTCATCATCCACAGCGTCGCGGACCGTGCGGCCACCGTACGGGAGGCGCTCGCCGCGGGAGCTGCGGGGGTCATCAGCAAGGCCAGCCGCATCGACGAGGTCGTCGAGGCGATCGGCACCGTGGCCGACGGACAGCACCTGGACAACGTGGAGTGGGCCAGCGCCGTTGAGGGCGACCGGGCCTTCGCCGACGCCCAGCTGTCCGCCCGCGAGCGAGACGTGCTGAGGCTCTACGCTGCGGGTCTTCCGCTGAAGGTCGTCGCGGACCGCCTGGGGGTGGCGTACTCGACGGCCAAGGAGAACATCACGCGAGTGAGGTACAAGTACGTCGAGGTGGGTCGCCCTGCGCCCACCAAGGTGGACCTGGCCCGCCGCGCGATGGAAGACGGACTCCTGACCCGACCCACAGAGTCCCCCGGTGCAGACTGAAGCCGGTCGCCGCGTGCTGGCCGACGCACACGGCACCTTTCCGCACACGGCCGACACGATCGCGGGGATGGCGACGTTCACCCGGGCGCGCGTCGAGCGCTTCACCTCGCTCGCGGTCGGCGCAGGCAGCATCGCCCTGGGCGTTCATTCACTCCTGACCGCACTCGGTTCCACGGCCGAACAGCCCGAGTGGCGCACTGCGCTCATGATCTTGGTGTTCGTCCCCCTGGCGGCGATGATCATCGGCTGCCTCGTGGGGCGCCAGGTGCGCCTGACCGCGGGCGTCTTCGCCGTCGCCTACCCGCTGGCCCTCCTCGCGTGGCCGCTCGCGGTGACGGGCACGCCGACCTCGCCCTCGGAAGGACCGTGGATCTGGCTGCTGCTCAATGTGGCGACGGTCGCGGCCGTGCTGTCCTTCCCGCTGCCGCTGCAGTTGGTCTGGACGGTGATGGTGCCGGTGGAGTACGGCATCGTGCGGTGGGCGCAGTTCGACTTCGCCCCGGATGCCGCTGCCCCCGTTGGCCTCGACGTCATCTACGCCATCATCCTCGGCTCGGTGCTGCTGACGCTTGACCGCGTCTACCGTGCCGTCGCCACCGACGTCGACGAGGCACGGGCCGAGGCGGTTGCCTCGTACGCCGCCGCCGCCGCCGCCGACGCTGCCGAACATGAGCGCATCGCCGTCGCCGCGCTCATGCACGACAGCGTGCTGGCCGCCCTCATCGCCGCAGAGCGGGCGGAGACGCCGCGTGAGCAGGCGCTGGCGGTGGCCATGGCGCGTGAGGCGCTCACCCGCCTGGCGAACACCGAGCAGGATGCCGGCGAGGGACCAGACGCGCCGGTCTCGGTGAATGAGCTGATCGAGCGACTGCAGCGCGCAGCGCAGGAGGTCGGTGTGGATCTGCTGGTGCAGCGCTCCCTGGCCGACGACGCCGTCACCGTGCCCGGCCGCGTCGGACGGGCGCTCGTGCTCGCCGCCACACAGGCCGTCGCGAACGCCGTCGAGCACGCCGCTTCGGCCGGCCTCGAGGTGACGGTCGACGACGGCGCCGAGAGCGGTGGCATCCGCATCACCGTCAGCGACGCCGGTACGGGGTTCGACCTGGGGGCAGTCCCCGACGATCGGCTCGGCATCCGGGCGTCGATCTACGCCCGGGTCGCCGCGGTGGGCGGACGCGCACACGTGTCACCCACCGACGAGGGGACCAGCGTCGTCCTGGAATGGGAGCCGGCGCCATGAGATTGCGACCCCGGATCGTGCTGTCGGCGCTGGGCGTGGCGTTCACCGCCTACCTCGGCATCGGCTGGCCGTGGTGGGAGGGGGGCTTCTCCGACCACTGGGCCGCCACCGCCGGCGCCGTCGCGCTGTACCTGGCGGCGTCGTGGCTGAGCATCTTCTGGGGTGGGCGCAGCGGAGAGGCGCTGCAACGCGGCCTCGTCGATGACACGGGCATGACCACCGGGGTGGGTGGGCCGACGCTCCTCCCCGCGTGGGTGGCCGGTCTTGCGCTCCTGACCGCCGCAACCGTTCCGAGCGTCGTGTGGGCCAGCGTCGATGAGGCCGGGCGCACCCAGCCCTACGCCACCTGGACCATCGGCGCGATCGGCGCGCTCATGGTGATCATCGTGGTGCGGCGGCGTCCCGTCGTGGCCGCCGCCGGCATCGCGCTGCTGACGCTTCAGGGCGCCGTCTGGATCGGGCTGGTGCCTGCCCTCTCGCTCGGACTCGTCGGCTCGGTCGTGTGGACGGCGATGGCGCAGTTGCTGATGTGGTCGACCGACCGGGCCTCGCGCGAGAGCACCCAGCTGACCCGCCTGCAGCGCGCGGCGTCGGAGTGGCTGGCGTCGCAGGCCGGTCGTCAGCGCGAGCGCCGCGTGCAGGTGCAGCGGGCGCTCGCCGTCGCCGGCCCCGTGCTCACCCGCACCATCGCCGCGGGCGGCGACCTCGACGCCCACGAGCGTGAGCTGGCCCGGTTGGCCGAAGGCCGGGTCCGTGACGAGCTGCGCGGTCGCCGGCTTCTCGATGACGACGTGCGGGGCGTGCTCGAAGCAGCACGGCAGCGTGGTGCGAACGTCACGGTGCTCGACGAAGGGGGCCTGGACGGCCTCGGCGAGCGGGCACTGCGAGCGGTGCGCGCGGAACTGGCCGAGGTGCTGCGCGACGCGCAGTCCGAGCGCATCTACATCCGCACGGCTCCGCACGAGACGGTCGCCGTCACCGTCGTCGGCCGCTCGCGCGAGGACGGCGAGGACACCGTGGACCTCTGGCGCGAAATCGCCCTGCCCGTGCCGGCCCCGGACGCCGAGAAGCGGTCCGCGGGGGCGGGAAGGTAGAGCGGCGAGGGGCGGCGAAGCCGCCCGCCCCTCGCCGTGTGCGGAGCGGTTACCCGAAAACCTCTCCGCGGGGCCGGGCCACGCGTTCGATGAAACGAAGCGATCCGGCGGACGCAGAATTGCGTTCAGCAGGATCAGTATCCGTCGCGGCGACCGAACCTGTCTGTAGGTACTTTGGGGGACACGTGCGCACTCATCGCAGGGCGCTGCGCCACCCGGACTGCCGATCCAGCGGTTGGCGCAGTCCGCGTGCGGCGCGTTCCCACCCGGGCCGCACCGGCGGGTCGTCGACGACCGCGTCGGCTGCCTCGCGCTCGTATGCCTCGGTGACCACGGCGATCACCGCGGCGAGATCCTCCTCGGTGGGGCTGCCGCGGCGCACGTCGACGCGGATGCGGGAGTTGCCAGGGTCCGTGGCGCTCACAGCGGGATGTTCCCGTGCTTCTTCGGCGGCAGGCTCGCGCGCTTGCCGCGCAGCGACCGCAGGGCCTTGGCCACCGAGACGCGGGTCTGAGCCGGCTCGATGATGCCGTCGAGCTCGCCGCGCTCGGCGGCGAGGAACGGGGAGGCGACGTTGTAGGTGTACTCCGACGCGAGGCGCGCCCGCACGGCGGCGACGTCCTCGCCGGCCTCCTCGGCCCGCTTGATCTCGCCTCGGTACAGGATGTTCACCGCGCCCTGGCCGCCCATCACCGCGATCTCGGCCGTCGGCCAGGCGAGGTTGACGTCTGCGCCCAGCTGCTTGGAACCCATCACGATGTACGCGCCGCCGTAGGCCTTGCGCAGGATCACGGTCACGAGAGGCACCGTGGCTTCTGCGTAGGCATACAGCAGCTTCGCCCCGCGGCGGATGACGCCCGTCCACTCCTGGTCGGTGCCGGGAAGGTAGCCGGGCACGTCCACGAGCGTCACGATCGGCACCGAGAACGCATCGCAGAACCGCACGAACCGGCTCGCCTTCTCGCCTGCCTCGATGTTGAGCGTCCCGGCCATCTGCGACGGCTGGTTGGCGATGATGCCCACCGTGCGGCCCTCCATCCGACCGAAGCCGATAACGATGTTCGGGGCGAACAGCGGCTGCACCTCGAGGAAGTCACCGCTGTCGACGAGGTGAGCGATGACCTGGTGGATGTCGTACGGCTGGTTGGCGGAATCCGGGATGATCGCGTTCAGGGAACGGTCGGCATCCGTCGTCTCCCACTCGAACCCGTGCTCGTACACGGGCAGCTCGGCCATGTTGTTGTCGGGGAGGAAGCCGATGAGGGTGCGCGCGTAGTCGAGGGCGTCGTCCTCGTCCTCGGCCAGGTAGTGGGCAACGCCCGAGCGGGTGTTGTGGGTGTGTGCGCCGCCCAGCTCCTCCATGCCGACGTCCTCGCCGGTGACGGTCTTGATGACGTCGGGGCCGGTGACGAACATCTGGCTGGTCTTGTCGACCATGATCACGAAGTCCGTGAGCGCGGGGGAGTACACCGCGCCGCCGGCGGCGGGACCCATGATGATCGAGATCTGCGGGATCACGCCGGAGGCGGCGGTGTTGAGGCGGAAGATCTCGCCGTACTTGCCGAGGGCCACCACGCCCTCCTGGATGCGGGCGCCGCCGGAGTCGAGCATGCCGATGATGGGCATGCCGCCGCGCAGGGCGAACTGCATCACCTTGATGATCTTGTCGCCGGCGACTTCGCCGAGGGAGCCGCCGAACGTCGAGAAGTCCTGGGCGTACACGGCGACGGTGCGGCCGTGGATGGTGCCCGTGCCGGTGACGACCGAGTCGCCGTAGGGGCGGGAGCGGTCCATCCCGAACGCCGTGGTGCGGTGGCGGACGTACTCGTCGAACTCGACGAAGGAGCCGGGGTCCACCAGCAGCTCGATGCGCTCACGGGCGGTGAGCTTGCCCTTCGCGTGCTGCTTGTCGCGCGCGGCGGCCTCGGCATCGAGGACCGCTTCCTGGTATCGGTCGCGCAGGTCGGCGATCTTGCCGGCGGTCGTGGAGAGGTCGGGCTGGTCCGTCACCGTTCCACCCTAGCGACAGCGCCCTCCCGGACGTTGGAGGGTGGAGACAAGGGGTCGCGGCATCCGCTGTGGGAATCCGTCGAGGCGTAGGGTGTCGCCATGACGCTCCCCACCGCAGGCTTCCCGCTCGCAGCGGCCGTCTCGCCCCGGCTGCAGGTCGTCGAATCGACCGACTCCACAAATGCCCACCTCATCCGCGACGTCGAGCACGATCCCGCCGGTCACCCGCACCTGTCGGTGCTGCTCACCGACGACCAGCGGGCCGGTCGCGGTCGCCTGGACCGCTCCTGGACGACGCCGGCCGGCACCGCGCTGGCGGTGTCGGTGCTCGTGCGCGTCCCCGATCTTCCGCCGCACGCGCGGGGCTGGATCCCCCTGGTCGCCGGCGCCGCGATGACGCGAGCGCTCACCGATCAGCTGCGCGGGCACGCCCACGAAGTGGCGCTGAAGTGGCCGAACGACGTGCTGCTGGACGGCGGCAAGGTGTGCGGCATCCTCGCCGAGGTGGTTCCCGGCGATCCTTCGGCGGTCGTCGTGGGGGCAGGGGTGAACACCAGCATGCGCCGGGTCGACCTGCCGGTGCCCACCGCGACGTCGTTCGCCGCCGTGGGCGTGGACATCGACCTCGACGCACTGCTCGCCCGCTATCTGCGTTTCATCGAGGAGCAGCTGGCCGCCCTGACAGCCGCGGGCGGCGACGCCGCGGCATCCGGAGTGCGCGCCGAGGTCGAGGCGGTCTGCGACACGATCGGCCGCGACGTGTCGGTGAGCATGCCCGACGGCGGCGTGCTCCTCGGCCGGGCCGTGCGGCTGGATGCCGACGGGCGCCTGGTCGTCGAGGTCTCGGGCGTCGAGACGATGGTCTCGGCCGGGGACGTCGTGCACGTGCGCTGAGCGGCGTTCCGCGTGCCGGACGTCTGCTGTCGTCCCCGCCCGTCACAATGGTGGGGTGACCCAGCCCATGAGCTTCGCGGGGCGTCCGCTGACGCCGGCGCCCGGCGCGCCGACGCCCGAACTGAGGGTGGCGCGCGTGCGCGGCCATGCGCGGCGCATGTTCTGGCCGGCGCTGGTGCTCATCGCGGTGGCCGGGGCCGTCGGCTACTTCTACGGGCACGTGCCGGCGCCGTTCGAGGACTGGATGCTGCCGACCGCGGCGGCCGCGATCGTGCTGATCGTCGTCGTGCTGCCGTACCTGTCCTGGCTCTCGCGCACCTACACGATCACGACCCGACGGGTGATCGCGCGTTCGGGGCTGTTCACCACCCACCGCACCGAAGTCGCCCACGCCCGCGGGTACACCATCCGCGAGCGACGGGGACCGCTGCAGCGACTGTGGGGCTCGGGCACGCTGATCCTCTCCAACGGGGTGGACGCGCCGGTGGTGCTCAAGAACATCCCCGCGGTGTCACTCGTGCATGAGGTGCTCGCCGACCAGGTCGAGGTGAGCCAGATCCTGGCGCACCGCGATTCCCACGCCATTCAGACGATCGCCGACGCCGCCGGACCGCCGCGGCCCCTTCCCGGTCGCTGAGCGCGTGCTGCCCCGCGCATGCGGGAGGATGAAGGGGACGAAAGGAACGGCATGGCGCTGCGAGTCGGAGTCGTGGGTGGGGGGCAGCTGGCCCGCATGATGATCGCACCGGCGGTGGAACTGGGGGTCGAGCTGCGGGTTCTGGCGGAGGAGCCGGGCATGTCGGCCTCGCTCGCAGCGTCGGCGGTCGGCGATTACCGCGACGCCGACACGGTGCTCGCCTTCGCGCGGGACGTGGACGTCGTCACCTTCGACCACGAGCACGTGCCGCAGGACGTGCTGCACGCCCTCGTCGATGCGGGAGTGCCGGTGCACCCCGGGCCCGACGCGCTGAGATTCGCGCAGGACAAGCTGCTCATGCGCGCCCGCCTGGACGAACTCGGCATGCCGCAGCCCGAGTGGGCCGCCGTCGCCGAGGCATCCCAGCTTCAGGACTTCCTCGATGCGCACGGCGGACGCGCGGTCGTGAAGACCCCGCGCGGCGGCTACGACGGCAAGGGAGTGCGGGTCGTCGCTGCGGCGGCCGAGGCCGAGGACTGGTTCACCGCTCTCGCCGAAGACGCCCGAGGCGGCGAGCTGCTGGTGGAGGAGCTCGTCGATTTCACCCGCGAACTCGCCCAGCAGGTGGCGCGCCGGCCCTCCGGTGACCTGCGCTCGTATCCCGTGGTCGAGACCGTGCAGCGCGACGGGGTGTGCGCCGAGGTCATCGCTCCCGCCCCGCATGCCTCCGCACGGCTCATCGACGTGGCCCGCGGCATCGGCGAATCCATCGCCACCGGGCTCGGGGCCACCGGCATGCTGGCCGTCGAGCTCTTCGAGACCGTCGATGGGCGGGTGCTCGTCAACGAGCTGGCCATGCGCCCGCACAACAGCGGCCACTGGAGCCAGGACGGCGCGGTCACGGGTCAGTTCGAGCAGCACCTGCGTGCGGTGCTCGACCTTCCGCTGGGGGATCCGTCGCCGCGCGCGGCGTGGTCGGTGATGGTCAACATCCTCGGGGGCCCCGCCTCGGGCGGGCTCGACGACCGCTTCGACCGGGCGATGGCCGAGCACCCCGGCGCCAAGATCCACACCTACGGCAAGGCGCCGCGCCCCGGCCGCAAGGTCGGGCACGTCACCGTCGCCGGCCCCGATCTCGACGACGCCGTGTACGAGGCGCGTGCCGCCGCTGCCCACTTCGACGGCTGATCGAGGCTGCGAGAGGCTGCCCGAGGCTGTCGGGGCGACGCCGGGCGCGCGCCGTTGCGGGGAACTTGCAGGAGCGCGGCCTAGCCTTGACAGGTGACCCGGCCGCTGCATTCCTCTGAAGAACCCCTCGTCGGCGTCGTGATGGGCTCGGACTCCGACTGGCGGGTCATGAGCGACGCGTCGCAGGCGCTGTCGGACTTCGCGGTGCCGCACGAGGTCGAGGTCGTCTCGGCCCACCGCACGCCCGACAAGCTGCTGCGCTACGGCCGCGAGGCGCGGGCGCGGGGCCTGAAGGTCATCATCGCCGGCGCCGGGGGAGCGGCGCACCTTCCCGGCATGCTGGCTTCGGTGACGGAGCTGCCGGTGATCGGGGTTCCGGTGCAGCTGGCCACCCTCGACGGTCTCGACTCGCTGCTGAGCATCGTTCAGATGCCCGCCGGCATTCCGGTGGCGACGGTCTCGATCAACGGCGCGAAGAACGCCGGCCTCCTCGCGGTGCGCATGCTGGGCATGTCCGACGATCGGCTCGCCGAGCGCGTGGCCGGCTACGCCCGCGACCTCGAGGGCCAGGTGGAGGAGAAGAACCGCCGGCTGAAGGGCGCCCTGTGAGCGTGACCACGCCGCCGCGCGTGAGCGCTGCGGGATCGACCGGCGCGCGGACGCGACTGCTGCAGGAGCGCCCGCTGCGGCATCCGGATGCCACGTCGCCCGAGGTCATGACCCGTCGTGCCTGGTGGCTCGTCGTCCTGAACTTCTTGGTGCCCGGCTCTGCGCAGGTGCTCGCCGGCAGCCGCCGGCTCGGCCGCGTCGGCCTCGCCGCGACGCTGACGATGTGGGTGCTCGTCGTCGTCGTCGGGCTCCTCGCGCTCCTCTGGCGCCCCGCGCTGTTCACGCTCGGCAGCAACTGGTTCGCGCTCACCGCCGCACAGGTGCTGCTCATCGGCTATGTCGTGCTGTGGTGCGTGCTCACGGTCGATACGCTGCGTCTCGTGCGACTGGTTCGCGTTCGGCAGCGCGCCCGCGCCGGCATCGCCGCGCTCGCGGTGGCACTGCTTGTGATCGCGGGTGGGGGCACCGCGTATGCGGCGTACTCGGTGGGCACCCTGCGCGGTGCGTTCGGCAGCATCTTCGGGCAGAGCGGCCCCAGCGTGCCGCCGTCCGACGGCTACTACAACATCCTGCTGCTGGGCGCCGACAGCGGCGACGGCCGCGACTCGATGCGCTTCGACAGCATCTCTGTGGTGTCGGTGAACGCCGACTCCGGTGCCGTGACGATCACCGGCATCCCGCGCGACATCCAGAACGCGCCGTTCTCGGAGGGTCCCATGCAAGACCTCTACCCTGACGGCTTCGAGGGCCATGCCGACCCCTCGTGCGGCTGGGGGGGCGGCATCAACCAGCTGATGAACGCGGTCCAGGTGTGCCGCGACGGCTCGGGCCTGTACCCCGACGCGGCGGACCGGGGCTCCACGCCCGCCGTAGAGGCGACGAAGGATGCCGCGGAGGGAATCCTCGGCATCGAGATCCCGTACTACGTCTTCATCGACATGCACGGCTTCGCCGCCATGATCGACGCGCTGGGCGGGGTCGACATCACGGTCGCCGAGCGGCTGCCCAAGGGCGGGGGGCCGGCGTACGACGGCCAGCCCGCTGACGAGTGGGCGATCGGCTGGATCGAAGCGGGGGATCAGCACATGGACGGCGACACCGCCCAGTGGTACGCCCGCTCCCGCTACACCACCAGCGACTGGGACCGCATGCAGCGACAGCGGCAGCTGCAGCAGGCGATGCTCGAGCAGCTCGATCCGTTCAACGCGCTGACGCGGTTCAACGACATCGCCGCCGCCGGGCAGGACCTGATCGAGACCGACCTGCCCCAGTCGATGCTGGCGTACTTCGCCGACCTGGCGCTGAAGGCCAAGGAACAGCCTCTGACGACGCTCGAACTGACCCCGCAGGGAATCGGCATCGACCCGGACGACCCGGACTACGACCGTGTGCACGAAGCGGTGCAGGCGGCACTGCATCCGCCGACGCGGACCCCCGCCTCGGAGGGCTGAGCGGTGACGACGACACTGCGGGTCGTGCTGGAGGCGTCGGCGTCCATCGGCGACAGGCAGGCCCAGGCAGGGCGCGAACTGGCCGGGGCGCTGGTGCGCACGGCGCCGTCGGGCTGCGATGTGGCCGCGCTCGTTCCGTCGGTGCCCGACGACGTGCTCGCAGACCTGCAGGCGCAGGTCCCCGGTCTCGCGCGGGTGGACACCGCACCGCTCGCGCGCCGCGAGCTGGCGGCATCGTGGCAGCTGGGCATCGCTGCCGGGGTCGGCGGGGGGATGATCCACGCCACCGGCCTGGCTGCGCCCCTGGTTCGACACGACCGCGTCTACCACCACGACCAGACCGTCGTCACGATGTGGGACCTCGCCGCCTGGGAGGCGCCCGATGAACTGGCGAGACCGTTCGTGTCGTGGCAGAAGGCCATGCTCAAGCGGGTCGGCAAGCACGCCGATGCCGTCGTGGTGCCCACCCACGCGCACGCGGAGCGTCTCGCCGAGATCGCGAAGCTCGGTGAGCGCATCCGCGTGATCGCCGGCGCGGCTCCCGAAGGGTTCGCGGTGCCGACCGACGAGGTGGGGCGACGGCGCGCGCTGGAGCTTCCGGGGGAGTACGTGCTGGTGGACGGTACCTGGCGTACGGGGCTGGATGCCGCATTCGCCGCCGTGGCCCGCGGCGGGGCGGGGCTGCCCATCGTCGTGACCGGCGTCGCGGGCTCCCGTGGCGCCGAGGTCGCGGGGCTCGCCGTCGAGGCAGGGCTCCCCGCCGAGCGGGTGCATGTGCCGAGCGGCCTCGACGCCGCCGACCGTGCCGCCGTGCTGAGCGGGGCCTCGGTGCTGCTCGCCCCGGCGGCCGTCACCGCCTTCCCCTGGCTCGTCGTCGACGCGCTGACGCTCGGCACGCCCGTGATCGCCGCGGACTGCGCGGTGCATCGGGAGATCGTGCTCGACGGCGGTGCGCTCGTCGACGCCGGCCCCGACGCACTGTCCGAGGAGCTGGGACGACTGCTGGGGTCGGAGTCGGCGCGCCAGCGCCTGTCGGTGCTGTCGGGTGACCGCGGACGGGCGTTCTCGTGGCCCGGGGCGGCAGAGCGGGTGTGGCAGCTGCACGCGGATCTGTAACCCCATAACAGATCGTTATGGGCGCCCCATTGGTGTTCACTGGTAACTTCCGTAACACTGGTCACATGCTGCGCCCCCCCGCACGTCCGGCACGCCTTCGCACGAGAGCTGCGGCCGCGGTCGCTTCCGTCATCCTTCTCGTTGCCGGACTGGTGGTCGCGGTGCCCGCACAGGCTGTGCCGACCGCCGACGCGGACACGTCAAAAGGCATCTCCGCGGCACCCGCGGCACGGGTGGCATCCGGCATCGTCAAGACCGCCGACCTGTCGAAGTTCCAGCCGGGGAATATCATCTCCGACGCCGTCTTCTACAACTCGGGAACGATGACAGAAGGGCAGATCCAGGCCTTCCTCAACGCCCAGGTACCAACATGCCGGTCGGGGTATGTGTGCTTGAAGGACAAGACGGACACGACGCGCGCCATCCCCGCGGACCCGATGTGCAACGCGTACGCCGGGGGAGGCGTCGAGTCGGCCGCCCGGATCCTGTTCAAGGTGGCCCAGGCGTGCGGCATCAACCCCCAGGCGCTTCTCGTGATGCTGCAGAAGGAGCAGAGCCTCGTCAGAGACACCTGGCCGCTGGATTCGCAGTACAAGATCGCCATGGGACAGGGCTGCCCCGACACCGCGGCGTGCGATTCCCGGTACTTCGGGTTCTTCAACCAGGTGTACGGGGCGGCGTGGCAGCTCAAGCGCTACGCCAACCCACCCGGAACGAGCAACTACTTCACCTGGTATGCACCGGGAAAGACCTGGAACGTCCGCTACCACCCGACGGTCGCGTGCGGCTCGTCGCCGGTGTACATCGCGAACCAGGCGACGGCGGCGCTGTACTACTACACGCCCTATCAGCCCAATGCCGCTGCGCTGCGCGCCGGCTACGGCGAGGGTGATGGCTGCTCCGCGTACGGCAACAGGAACTTTTACCAGTACTTCACCGACTGGTTCGGGTCGACTCAGGGATCTGCCAGCACTCTGGTCAAGGTGGGCGTCGACGTCTGGCTGGTCGCCGGCGACCGGCGGTACCACATGCCCTCCACGGTGTACGCGGAGTACATCCGGGTGTTCGGGACCGCCGTGGCGACCTCGGCCTCGTACCTCAACCGGTTCACCGACTCCGGACCGGTTTCGCTCTTCGTCCGCAACGCGGCCAGTGGCGAGATCGCCTATGTCCAGAACGGCCGAACGCACTGGTTCTCCAGCTGTTCCCTGGTGCAGCTCTGGGGAGGGGACTGCGCGAAGCGCGTCGACCTCACACCCGAGCAGTTCGCTCGCTTCGAGGCCGGGCCCGCGATGACCGACTACTCGCGAACGGCGGTCACGGGGCTGTATCAGCGCTGGGCCGGCGGGCAGCTTCGCCCGATTCTCGATGCCGAGTCGGCGCGGCTCGTCAACGGCGGCACGTTGCCGTTCGCTGCCGTCATGCCGGCGAGCGTCCAGGCGGGCGTCCCGACAGGACCGACGCTGTTCGCCCCGGCACGAGCGCTGCGCATCGACGGTGGGGCGCAGGTGTACCTCCCCACGAGCGACGGCCGTCTGATCCATGTGCCGAGCTTCGCCATGATCGCCGACTACGGCATCCCCGGTTCGACCTTCCGTGTTGTGGATCGCGCTCGGACCCAGGGGTACACACCCGCGGGCTCCCTCACCCCCGTGGCCACCTGCGCGGGCGAGCGCTTCATTGCGGGCTCAGGAAGGCTCACGAGGCTGCCGCAGGGTGCCGGAGGCACACTGCCGGCCACCGAGCTTGATGCGGCGACGTGCGCGGCCCTCGCCCTGGCCGATACGCCGGCGGGCGGCCAGATCTTCATCGGCGCCATCGGTGCGGACGCGATCCACCACCTCAACGGTGACGCGCTGCGGCACGTGCCGAACGTCGAGTTACTGAAGGAGCTGAACGGCGGGGCATTCCCCACGATCCTTCGTGTTTCGCCCGCGAGCTTGGCCGCTCTCCCGCAGGGGCTGCCGTATCTGCGACCGGGGAGCATGGTCCGGGCGGACGGCGCCAGCACGGTGTACTTCGTCAACGGGGCCTCCCTCCTGCACCTTCCGTCATGGGACCTCGCGCGCGCCCTGGGGCTCCCAGCCACGAGCACGGCCGTGTCGGCGGCACAGCTGGCGACGGCGGGGCCGTCTCAGGGGAACCTGACGCCGTTCGTCACGTGCGCAGCCGAGCTCTACCTCGCCGGTGACGGCGGCCGGTCGCGCGTGTCGTCGGGGGATGCTGAGGGCAACGGGATCTCCGAACTCGCCCCGTCGGCGTGCGCGCAGATCCCCATACGGGCGACGATCGACGGTCCCGCCTTCGTCACGGACGGTTCCCGCGTGGCGGTGGCGGCCGCAGGCGGCTTCCTGCGCCTGCAGACGGCCGAGCAGGCGCGCGCGGCCAATGGGGGCCGCGAGCCGCAGCCCCGCCGCATCACCGCAGGCCTGTTCGCCTCGCTGCCCGCCCCCGGGGCGCTCCCAGCCGTAGGTGCAGTCGTACGCGGGGTGGGGGACGGGACGGTCTATCTGCTCGACGGCGCGAGGCGCGTGGCACTTCCCAATTGGGGCGTGGGGGACGATCTCGGCATCAGGTCGCGACTGACCGTCCGTCCTGCCGTGGAGATGGCGCTTCATCCTCCGAAGGGGACGCTCTCCCCGCTGGTGGGTTGCGAAGGTCGGATCTACCTCGCCAGCGGGGGACAGCTGCGCGAGGTGCAACGCGGTGCCGAAGGCGGACTCCGCGTCGAACCGCTCGACACGGCCACCTGCCGGACGCTGACGTTCGCGACGGCACCGACGCTGGCCGCGCTGCGCATCACCGACGGCACCGGGCCTGTGTATGTGGCTCAAGAAGGCAGCCTCGTCTCCACAGACACGACATTCCCGGCGGAGTCCGTCGTGCGGGTCTCGCCGGGCAGCCTGAGCGTCCTTCGGGGTTGATGAGGTCCGTCACACGCGACCGCTCAGCGATCGCTCGGGGAGCGGCCGGTTAGGATCGTGTGGGCGAATGCGCCCGTCGTCTTTCACCCGAATCCAGGAAGCGCGGTAACCGTGAGCTCATCGCCGATCGTCGATCTGCGCGACTACGACACGCCCGGTCGAGGGCGCGGGATCCTCGACGTCTTCCGCAAGCGGTATCTGCTGCGACTGCTTGTGCGCAAGGGCACCGCCACCCGCTACCGCAATTCGGTGCTCGGGTGGACGTGGTCGTACGTGAAGCCGGCGTCTCAGTTCGTCATCTACTACTTCGTGATGGGCATCATCCTCAACGCCCATCGCGACGTGGAGAACTTCGCGATCTATCTGTTCTCCGGTGTGGTGCTGATCAATCTCTTCAACGAGGCCTTCAGTAATGCGACCACCGCGATCGTCGACAACGGTTCTCTGGTGAAGAAGATCTACCTGCCCAGAGAGCTGTTCCCCGTCTCTGCGATCATCGTCGCCCTCATTCATTTTCTCCCGCAGCTCGCCATCCTCGCACTCGTCTGCATACTGGTGGGCTGGACGCCGACGCTGGCGGGAATCGGCGCGGCTGTGCTCGGAGTGCTGCTGGTGGTGGCGCTGGCGGTGGGGCTCGGGCTGTTCTTCAGCGGCATCAACGTGCGGTACCGGGACGCGCAGAACCTCGTGGAGGTCATCCGCATGTTCGCCACCTGGACCTCGCCGGTGCTCTACATCTGGCCGCTCGTGCGCAACACCATGCCGGACTGGGCATTCAACATCTACATGTCCAACCCGCTGACCATCGGAGTCGAGTTGTTCCACCGAGGATTCTGGGCGGACACCGTGCAGAATACCCACGGGCTGCCGCCGGGCTTCGCCGTCTACGCCATGATCGCCACTGGGGCCGTCCTCATCTTCCTCACCGCGGGACAACTGACCTTCCGGCGCTTCGAGCGCACCTTCGCCCAGGACCTGTGATCATGACCAGCGACATCATCTGTGAAACGAAGAACCCACCCGCGATCATCGTCGACCACGTCTCAAAGAGCTTCGTCAAGCGAAACGCGCACTCGCTGAAGGAGGCGTTCGTCGGGTGGTTCAAGGGGCGCAACGTACGCTCCGATCATTTCCGTGCGCTCGAGGACCTCAGCTTCCAGGTCGGGCAGGGGGAATCCGTCGCGATCCTCGGTCTGAACGGCTCGGGCAAGTCCACCACCCTGAAGCTCGTGTCGGGGGTGCTCGAGCCCGACGGCGGTCGCGTGTTCACCCGTGGCAGGGTCGCGGGGCTCATCGAGGTCGGGGCCGGGTTCCACCCCGAGCTGTCCGGCCGGGAGAATGTGTTCCTCAACGCCGCGATCCTCGGCATGACACGACGCGAGACCGAGGAGCGCTTCGACGACATCGTCGCCTTCTCCGAGATCGGAGAGTTCATCGATCAGGAGGTGAAGCACTATTCGTCGGGGATGTTCATGCGGCTGGCGTTTTCGGTCGCCATCCACGTCGAACTCGACGTCCTGCTCGTGGACGAGGTGCTCTCGGTCGGCGACGGTCCGTTCCGAGCCAAGTGCGCGGAGAAGATCAAGGAGCTCACCAGCCAAGGGGTGACGATGCTCGTGGTCAGCCACGACATGAACATGATCAGCCAGCTCTGCGAACGAGGCATCGTGATCTCCAAAGGCAAGAAGGTCTTCGACGGCGACGTGTCAAGCGCCATCTCGTTCATGCGCGGTTGATCGGTCGGCCCCGGCCCCGGGTGAATCGGGGTGCGGCCGGACGCGCTGCAGAAGCTGGTCGTAACGGCGCGAGACCCGAAGGGGGTCGCTGTCGTCGAGGAAGCTCCGGTACGCATCCGGGAGGGTGGCGGCGCGCCGTGAACTGTCGGCGATCGCCTCTGCGAGCGAGACCTCGGATGCTGCGGGATCGAAGTACCGCACCCATCCGTAGCGGTGGAACTGCTCACGGATGTGAGGGTCTCCGGGGAGGATCACCGGGCGGTGCAGAGACCCCGCGAGGTGGACGCTGCCGGAGTTGAGAACAGAGCGGTACGGAAGCGCCACCACGTCCGAGGCGGCGACCCACACGCCCAGTTCGTCGGGCGGGGTGAAGGTGAGTTCGGTCACGGCCCGCACTCCAGCCGGAAGGTTCGCGGTCACCTCCCTCGCAATATGGGGCGCTGCGTGACCGGTGAGTAGCAGTACGGGCTGGCGGCCCATGATGGCGCGTGCTCGCTCGAGCGCACCGAAGAGGGCGTCCAGGCCCTTGTAGGGGCGGAGGTTGCCGAAGTGCAGCACTGCGAACTGCTCCTCGGTGAGACCGAACACCTCCCGCGCAAGCCCCCTGTCGGTTCTGGGATAGCACGTCGCGTAGTGGGGGTGGGCGATGCGGTGGGTCTTCTCCGGGTCGAGGAACGCGACGGGGGCCAACAGTGCCGCGGTGCCGGGCGCCATGATGTGGATCGCGTCTGCACGCGAGGCGAGCAGCCGCAGCAGTTCCTGCTCTTCCCGAGCATGGACCAGCTCATGAGGCATGAGATTGTGAACGGTCCACACTATGGCGATCCCCCGACTGTGCAGGGACGTCAGCAGGCGCTCGAAGCGATCGAGGAGCAGCCTGGCTTCGACCGGGCCCGCTGCCCCCTGCACCACGGGGGCGGTCCAATGCAGGTGGAAGACGTCGCCTGAAGTCAGAGCATCGGAGCGCTCGATCGCTTCTTCGACGGTCAGCGCCGGCAGGAACCGTGTGCCGTGGGAGGCCGGCACGCGGGACAGGAGGTCCAGGTAAGGATTGTCGTCCCAGGCGGGCAAGACGACGACCGTGCGTGTTGGACGCATCGGACGATTGTAGGGCCGACCACCGCCCGAGATGAAGGTCTGCTCAGCGCCGTCGACGCGTCAGTCTCGACACCCTGTCGCGCACACGGTTCCAGGTGCTGTTGGCGAGGATCTCCGCACGAATGCCGTTTTCCACGTCCACGAACCGCCGGTCGATGAACTTGGTCAGGTAGAGCACCAGCCCCAGACCCTGCTCCCGGGCGTAGCTGCGGAACGCGTCGTCGCGCAGCAGCGCGTCGTACCGGGAATGGTCGTTGCGCGCCCCGATGACGCTGTTCGCGTCGGCTCCGGTGTCACCTTCACGCTGATGCCAGTACGCGCGCGGCTCGTCTCCCAGATACTCCAGGGCGCCGCGCTGCAGCACCTTCAGATTGAAAGCCCAGTCTCCGATAACGGGAAGCGAGTCGTCGTAGAGTCCGACCTCTTCGTGCAGGCGGCGACGGTACACGAAGCCGATGGGGACGTACCGGTTGAACAGCAGGGCGTCACTCAGGAGCACATCCTGCAGCTCGGGCTGGAAGATCTCCCGGCGAACGGCCGTGTAACGGTCGCCCTCGCGCCGCTCCCAGACGATCTCTATCCTTCCCACCACGCCGTCGCGGTCGGGATTGTCGTCCAGGTAGCGCGTGGCGTCCGCGAGGAAGCGGGGATGCCACGAGTCGTCGTCGTCATGGAGCACGAGCAGGGGAGCGCTCGTCGCCAGCACGCCCGCGTTGGCGCTCTTCCAGCGGCCTCGCGACTGCTCTGAGTGGATCATCCGCACGCGGGCACGGTGCGCCGGAGCCAGCTCGTCGACGAGAGCCTCGACGGGTGCGGGGTCGCCGCCGTCGTTGACGATGACGCACTCCCACTCCGGCATGGTCTGTGCGCTGATGCTCGCCAGCGCGCGCCGCAGGAAGTGCGGCCGGTCCTTGGTGCGGACGACGACGGCAACCAGCGGGCCGGAGGTCACGGCCGGCCCATGCCGTGGTAGTCCCAGCCGGCGGCGCGCCAGGCCACGGGGTCGAGGCAGTTGCGGCCGTCGACGATGACGCGGCCGGCGACGAGGGATGCCGCGTGCTCGGGGGAGAGCTCGCGGCGGTACTCGTCCCACTCGGTGACGACGATGACGGCGTCGGCGCCGCGCAGGGCCTCGTCGCGGTCGGCGACGTAGTTCAGCTGCGGGTGGGCGCGGCGGGCGTTGTCGATGGCTTCGGGGTCGGTGATGGTGACCCAGGCGCCCAGGCCGTGCAGGCGCACGGCGACGTCGAGGGCGGGGGAGTCGCGGATGTCGTCGGAGTGCGGCTTGAACGCCGCCCCGAGCACGGTGATGTTCTTCTTGAACACCGACCCGCCCAGGGCCGAGACCACCAGGTCGACGGCGCGGTCGCGGCGGCGCAGGTTGATCGCGTCGATCTCGCGCAGGAACGCCACCGACTCGCCGCGGCCGAGCTCTTCGGCGCGGGCGGCGAAGGCGCGGATGTCCTTGGGGAGGCAGCCGCCGCCGAACCCGATGCCGGCGCCGAGGAACCGGCGGCCGATGCGGGCGTCGTGTCCGATCGCGTCGGCGAGGGTGGTGACGTCCGCTCCGGTGACCTCGGCGATCTCTGCCATCGCGTTGATGAAGCTGATCTTCGTGGCCAGGAACGCGTTGGCGGCGACCTTCACCAGCTCTGCGGTGGCGTAGTCGGTGACGATGAACGGGGTCCCCTTGGCCACCGACGGGTGGTACACCTCCCGCAGCACCGCCGCTGCCCGCTCACCGTCGGCGCCGGCGGGCACGCCCGCGACGAGCCGATCGGGGTCGATGGTGTCGAGCACCGCGAAGCCCTCGCGCAGGAACTCGGGGTTCCACACCAGCGTCGCACCCGTGGGGTGCACGCGCTCGGCCAGGGCCGCCGCGGTGCCGACTGGGACGGTGGACTTGCCGGCGACGATGTCGCCCGCGCTCAGGTGCGGGATGAGGGCGTCGATGGCGGCGTTGACGTAGGTGAGGTCGGCGGCGTTGCCGTCTTTCTGCTGGGGTGTGCCCACGCCGAGGAAGTGCACGGCCGCGCCGCGGGCCGCGGCGATGTCGGTGGTGAACCGCAGCCGACCCGACGCGATGCCCTCGGTCAGCAGCTCCTGCAGGTCCGGCTCGAAGAACGGCGCCTCACCCCGCGAGAGCGATTCGATCTTGCGCTCGTCGACGTCGATGCCGACCACATCGTGGCCGATCGACGCCATCGCCGCCGCGTGGACGGCGCCAAGGTAACCGCAGCCGATGACCGACAGCTTCATGTGGATCGCTCCTGGAGATAGGCGGAAAGTGACTGCTCGACGTCGGCCGGGGCGAATCCGGTGGCCTCGATCTTCGCTGTCTCCAGCAAGCTGTTTCGGGGGCGGGGCGCCACGGGGCCGGCCGCCGACGCGAAGTAGTCGTCGGTGCTCACGGGGGTCACCCGCGCCGGGTCGTGGCCCGTCAGCGCGAACACCCGTCGGGCGACATCCGCCCACGAGGTCGGCTCGCCTGTGCCGGTGAGGTTGTATATTCCGTATGCCGCGCGGGTGTCCAGCAGGTGGCGGATGCCGCGCGCGATGTCCGTCGTGAACGTGAGGCGACCGACCTGGTCGCCCACGACCTTGGGGTCGATGCCGCGTTCTGCGAGGGAAGCCATGGTCCGCACGAAGTTGCCGCCCTCGCCGATGACCCAGCTGGTGCGCACGATGTAGTGGCGGGGGGCCGTGGCCACCACGGCATCGCCCGCGGCCTTGGTCTGTCCGTAGACCCCCAGCGGCGCCATCGGGTCGTCTTCGGTGTAGGGCCCGGGCTTGGTGCCGTCGAAGACGTAGTCGCTCGAGACGTGCACCAGCGTGATGCCGTTGGCCGCGGCGACCCGGGCTAGGGCCCCCACACCCGTCACGTTCGCCGCCCAGGCATCCGCCCGTCCCTCCGCCGTCTCGGCGAGGTCGACCGCGGTGTAGGCGGCGGCGTTGATGACGGTGTCGTATTCGCGCCAGCGCCGCGCCGACTCCAGGCCCGGGGCCGTCAGGTCGAGCTCCGCGCGGTCGGCGTACTCGATCTGCGCGGCATCGCCGTACTCGGCCCGGAGCGCGCGGCCGAGCTGTCCGCCGGCGCCGAGCACCAGGATCTTCTTCGGCGGGACGGGGGTGACGTCGGCCAACCGCGGGTGCGCGGCATCCTTCGCCGAGAGTTCGGCCTCATCGAGCGGGATGGGCCAGGCGATGGCCGCGGTCTCGTCGGCCAGGTTCAGGAACGTGTACTGCGCGTCGGGGGACCAGTGGTCGTTTACGAGGTACGTGTACGCGGTGTCCGGCTCGAGGGTCTGGTACGAGTTGCCCACCCCGCGCGGCACGAAGATGGCCTTCGATGGGTCGAGCTCGGCGGTGAAGACCGCGCCGAACGTCGGCCCTTCGCGGAGGTCCACCCACGCGCCGAAGATGCGGCCGGTGGCGACCGAGACCCACTTGTCCCAGGGCTCGGCGTGGATGCCGCGGGTGGTGCCGACGGCGTCGTTGAAGGAGATGTTGTTCTGCACCGGCCCGAAGTCGGCAAGCCCCGCCGCGGCCATCTTCTCCCGCTGCCAGTTCTCCTTGAACCACCCGCGGCTGTCGCCGTGCACGGGCAGATCCCAGATCACCAGCCCCGGGATCGCGGTCTCGGTCGGCCGCAGCTGCTTGCCGTAGTCGGTCACTACTGGCCCTTGGCCGCGTAGAACGCTTCGACGTCGTCCTTGGCCGGTGCCCACCAGTCCTCGTTCTCGCGGTACCAGTCGATGGTGGCCGCCAGCCCCGCCTCAAAATCCTGGAAGCGCGGCGCCCAGCCGAGCTCGGTGCGCAGCTTCGTCGAATCGATGGCGTAGCGCATGTCGTGCCCGGCCCGGTCGGTGACGTGGTCGTACGCGTCGGAGGGCTGTCCCATCAGCTGCAGGATCAGCTCGATGACGGTCTTGTTGTCCTTCTCGCCGTCGGCGCCGATGAGGTAGGTCTCGCCGATGACGCCCTTGTCGAGGATCGTCATCACGGCCGAGGAGTGGTCGTCGGCGTGGATCCAGTCGCGCACGTTCTCGCCGTTGCCGTAGAGCTTGGGGCGGATGCCGCGGATGACGTTGGTGATCTGGCGGGGGATGAACTTCTCGACGTGCTGGTAGGGACCGTAGTTGTTCGAGCAGTTGCTGATGGTCGCCTGCACGCCGAAGGAGCGCACCCACGCGCGCACCAGCAGGTCGCTGCCGGCCTTGGTGGAGGAGTAGGGGGACGACGGGTTGTAGGGCGTCGACTCGGTGAACCGCGCCGGGTCGTCCAGCTCCAGGTCGCCGTACACCTCGTCGGTGGAGATGTGGTGGAAGCGCACGTCGTGCTTGCGTGCCGCCTCGAGCAGCGTGTACGTGCCGACGATGTTGGTGTCGAGGAACGGCCGCGGGTCGTGCAGCGAGTTGTCGTTGTGCGACTCGGCGGCGTAGTGGACGACGGCATCCGTCTGCGCGAACAGCTCGTCCACGAGAGGGGCGTCGGCGATGTCTCCCTGGACGAACCGCACCCGGTCCTCCGGGAGGCCCGCGAGCGAAGCGCGGTTGCCGGCGTACGTCAGCTTGTCCAGCACCGTGACATGGTCGTCGGTGTGCTCCACGACGTGGTGCACGAAGTTGGAGCCGATGAAACCGGCCCCACCGGTCACGAGCAGTCTGCGCGGCATGTCTCTAAAGGCCTCTCTCGAGCAGTTCCAGCAGATACGAGCCGTATCCGGACTTCTTCAGGGCGGTTCCGCGCGCCTCGAGCTGCTCATCGGTGAGGAACCCCTGGCGCCAGGCGACCTCTTCGGGGACGCCGATGCGCATGCCGGTGCGGCGCTCCATGGTGCGCACGTATTCGCCGGCATCGAGCATCTGGTCGAACGTTCCGGTGTCCAACCAGGCGGTGCCGCGTGGCAGCACCTCGACCTGGAGCTTGCCGGCCTCGAGGTAGGCCTTATTGATGTCGGTGATCTCGTACTCTCCGCGGGCGGAGGGCTGCAGATCGCGGGCGATCTGCACGACGTCGTTGTCATAGAAGTACAAACCGGGCACGGCGTAGTTCGACTTCGGCACGGCGGGCTTCTCCTCGAGCGAGACCGCACGGCCCTCGTCGTCGAACTCCACCACGCCGTAGGCGGTGGGCTCGCCGACCCAGTAGGCGAACACCGCGCCGCCGTCGACGTCGTCGTAGCGCTTGAGCTGCGTGCCGAGGCCGGGGCCGTAAAGCAGGTTGTCGCCCAGCACGAGGGCGACCTTGTCGTCGCCGATGTGGTCGGCGCCGATCGTGAAGGCCTGCGCCAGGCCGTCCGGGGACGCCTGCTGGGCGAAGGTGAGCTGGATGCCGAACTGCGATCCGTCGCCGAGGAGACGCTCGAAGTGCGGCGCGTCATGCGGTGTGGTGATCACCAGGATGTCCCGGATGCCCGCGAGCATGAGCGTCGACAGCGGGTAGTACACCATCGGCTTGTCGTACACCGGGATCAGCTGCTTGGAGACGCCGAGCGTGATCGGATGTAGACGCGTGCCGGAGCCCCCGGCCAGAATGATGCCCTTCACAGGATCCATCCTGCCATGTGCGCAGATTAGTCGCTGAGCACGGCCCGGGAGGCGTGCTCAGACCCCGTGCGCGCGGCGCGCGAGCGCAGCGCGGAAAACCTGATCGATTCCTTCAGGCAGCGTTGTGCGCACCAAGTCGTCGAGGTCCTCCCACACGATCGAGCGCACGCGCAGGTCCGATGCCTGTCCTGTCGAGTCGCCCTGACCGAGCACAATGGCACCGCGGTGACGGCGCAGCCGGACGATCTCGCCGAGGATCGCGCCGATCGAGACCGCGCGCATGTTCCCGACCAGCTTCATGACGGTCTGGCCTGGTGCAAGGTCCCACGTGCGGCGCATTGCCGCGTCGATCACCCTCGCCGCGTCGTCTTCGTAGATGTAGTCGCGCAGCGTGTCCAGCGGCACGTAGACCGAGACCGGCCGCCTGCTGACCTGCCCGTCGGCAAGCACAGAAATCAGGCCCTGGGCTTTGCCGGCGTTCTGGCCAGGTCCGTACAGGTTCGTGATCCGTGCGATGAACGTGCGCCAGTTCCCCTCGGTGGTCGCTTCCTCCAGCAGACCCTCCATGCGCAGCTTGGCCCGGCCGTAGTCGGAGAGCGGTGAGACGGGGCTGCGTTCGGTGTACGGAGGATGCGGGGTGCCCGCGAAGGCCCCGCCGACGGACGAGGCGAGGAAGAACGTGAGCCTGCCACGCGTGGTGGGATCGAGGTCGCCGACCGAGCGGAGGAATCGAGCGAAGACGGCCACCTCGTCGTCCAGCTGGCTCGCCGGAGTAGAGGTCACTCCACGTCCGGCGCACCAGTAGATCTCCAACGGTGAGCCGATTGCCGTGGCGCGCCGGAGCCCGGTGGCCAGGTCGGCGGCGGCGAGATCGACGTCGTGCCACCGCACGTCGGCGAGCAGCGCCGGTTCCGAGCCGACCCTGTTCACGGCACGGCCCAGCAGACCGTGCCCGATGATCCACCTAGTGTTCGCCACCGGGCGTTCCGTCTTCCGCGCGGGCGGTCCGCCCGAGCGGGCCGGCCTGCGGGTCGCGCACGATGAGGTACGCCGGTTTGCCCAGCGCAACGCTCACCGTGACCCCCACGTACTCGGCGATGATGCCGAGCGACACCAGGATCACTCCCGTGCCGATGGCGCTGAGCACCATCTGCGACGTCCATCCCTCGGGCGTATCGCCCCCGACGAACCGCGCCACGATCAGGTAAAGCGCGAACAGTATGCCGCCCAGGAAGAACACCAGCCCGGTCACGGTGACCGCGCGCAGGCCCTGCGTCCCCGATGTCAGGATCATCCGCCAGAAGTGAGCGAAGAGCCGACGGTAGGAGTAACCAGAGACTCTGTCGCCCTCGCTGCGCAGCAGCACCGGGGCGGTCGTGGTGCGCCCTGCGACCCATCCGAGGGCCACATCGAGGTAGACGCCCTGGCCCGCATAAGCGGCCACACTGCGGCCGATCTCGCCCAGCATCAGCCGGTAGCTGTTGAAGTGCGAGGCCTTCCCGCCGCCGAAGATGCTCTCCAGTGCGCGTTTGGAGGTGCGGGAGGCGGCGTTGCGGACGAAGCCGTGGGGTGGCCGGTTGGAGGGCTGGGCGTAGACGACGTCGGCTTGCTCGCGCAGCGCGGTGTCCAGGAGGGTGCCGATGTAGGACGGATCGTGCTGACCGTCTTCGTCGAGGGTCACCACCCAGTCGCCCCCCGAGCTGGCGATGCCGGCAAGGGTCGCGGCGTGCTGCCCGTAGTTACGGCTGAGCCAGACGGGCTTCACCCACGCCGACTCGGACGCGAGTTCGCGGATGACGCGGGCGGAGGCATCAGGCCCGCGGTCGTAGCTGAGCACCACTTCGTCCACGCGTGCGGCGTGGCCGTCGGGCGTGCGGAATCCCGCCGTGAGCGGCCGGATCTCCTCCAAGACGCCGCGCAGCGTCTTCTCGCCTTGGTAGACGGGGATGACGATGCTGATGCCGTGCGTGAACGGCTCCACTGCCGTCATCGCATCCTCCTTTTCAGCAGGGTGTACGAGAGTTTGCGCAGGTGAGCCATCGCGGTCGCCCGCGCGTCGCCGATCATCACGTCGAGCCGCGACACGACATCGGGACGCTGCGCGCGGAACCATGCGTGGAATGCTCGCGCCTGCCTCGCCTGCGACCGCGAAAGCGCCACGCTCCACTGGGAGGCGGACATGCGGAACGTCGCACCCACGGTGAGGTCGGGCACGAACTCGCCGTGCTCGAGCACCCGCGTGTAGGTCGCCTGGTCGATGAGGTAGGGGAAGTCCGCGAACCAGCCGCCGGACTGTTCGAGCGCGTCCCGCCGCATCATGACGGATGCCGGCTCACCGAACAGATTGGAGCCGGCGCGGAGGGCGCGGCGGGCCGCCTCCGGCCCCGGCATCCGGCGACCGAGGCCGCGGAGCCCCCAGCCGGCGAAGAGGGTGCGCCCACTGGCGTCGATGATGTCGCGTCGGCACGCGGTGAGTACGGCTCCGGACGTCTGGAGAAGGCGCACCTGGCGCGCCAGCACTCCCGGTCGGAGAACGTCGTCGCCGCACACCAGCTTGAGATACGCCCCGCCAGCCAGGCTGGTCACGCGGTTCCAGTTGCGCGGTGCGCCGCCGCCGGCGGGTGTGTCCACAATCGTGACGCGAGGATCCTCCGCGAATTCCTCGGCGACGGCGCGCGTGCCGTCATCGGACGTGTGGTCCGCGATGATGAGCTCGAGATCGATTCCCTCCTGCGAGAGGACGGAGCTGATCGTCTCGCGGATCGTCGAGGCGTTGCGGTACGCCGGGATCACGATGCTCAGTGTGGGGTGGGTCGTCACGCATCACCCTTTCTTCGACGGAACGAGAAGCGGCTGTGGCCGAGGTAGCTGATCATGGTCGTCACGAACACGATGACGGCCTGCGCGACGATCGGCTGGAGTCTGGCGAACTCGACCAGCAGCGGCAGCAGCACCGCGTTGACGGCGAGGGCGCTGAGGTAGACGAGCTCGAATCGACCGAGGTCTGCCCAGACGTGTCCTCGCACGCGGAACACGAAGCGCCGATAGAGCACGAAGGCGCACAGCACGCTCGCGACATGGGCGAACAGCAGGGTGATCATGTAGCCCCAGAGGCGACCGATCGTCAGGTCGAACAGGGCGAACCAGGCGAACCCGACGACGGTGTTGATCACGCCCACGATGAGGAATGCGACGCGGCGGTCCTTGACGAGCCGCAGCAGCGGACCATCGGGGCCTGACATGCCGCCGATCGCCTCCGCCGAGCCCGGCGACGGTTCAGCTTCCTCAGCCACAGATCGGACCGCCCATCTGCTACTCACCGCTCATCCGTATGCATGGCCACGTTCCAGGCTATCCCACGGGTCCCGGACGGACGGCGCGAGGAAGGGGACGGGGTCATGGGGCGGGGAATCGGTAGAGCACCAGCTGTGGGCCGCTCGCTCCGCCGTCGAGGATCTGGGCGAGCTTGGCGAGCTCGCGGGCGATATCTGTGGCCTCCCACGGGCTCGATGGCGAGCCCGTGACCGGCTGCCACTGCTCCAGCACGGGCAGTTCTTCAGCGATGGCGGAGTAGACCGTGGCGCCCTCGGTGCCGGCTGCTCTGAGGTGGCGGCCCGCCATGGTGGACGACGTCAAGACGTACGTGCGGTCCTCGCCCTCGTGGCGCGATCGGAGAACGCCGTCGTCGACGGTGAGGTCGCTCAGGACGCTGCGCGCTCCGGCGGGGAGAAAAGGAGTGTAGCCGTCGGAGATCACCTGGTCGGCGGTGATGCCGTGGGTCTTCAGGTAGCGCTCCGCCAGCGCCCGTGTATCGGGGGCGAGCGCAACGAGCAGACCGACGGTGGAGCTGAGCAGCAGGCTCGCCCCCGAGATCGCGGCAAGCACCGCCACCGTCACGGCGGGCGCGCGTCTGGCCGCGGGTGGGGCGTTCTCCGCGCGCCGCCCGAGCGCGGCCGCGGCCCGGTAGACGGCCACGACGCCGATACCGGCGAGCAGCACCGGAGTGATGTACATCGGCAGTCCCCATCGCGCCCAGTGCAGCGTCAGCGCGCTGATCGCCACCCAGAACGCGATGCCCACGAGCAGGGGGAGCGCGCTCCACACACGGCGCCACAGGATGGCGCACAGGCCTGCGACGGCGAAGACGGTGAGCAGGACGCCGCCTTCGGAGAAAAAGTCACGCGCGTAGAACGCCAGGTTGCCGCCCCAGTCGAGGCCGTCTGCGCCCAGGTGTCCTGTGGAGTTCTGCTGGAACAGCTGGCGTCGCACCTCGGCGATGTTCGTGAACAGCGTGGGAGACAGCAGGAAGGTCATCCCGAGGAACATCCCCAGCGTGCCGAGGCCACGGGTGACGATGAGCGCGGGCCGGCGACTGCGGAGTGCGGCATAGATGACGGCATAGACGATGACCACCGCGGCCAGCGCGGCGGGGTACTTCGCCGTTACCCCCACGGCGACACCGAACGTCCCTAGCGCCAGGTCGCGCCACGACTGCGTGCGGATGTAGCGGACCGCGCCGAGGATCGCGATCATGACGGCGAAGGTCAGCGGGATGTCGGGGGTCGCGACGCGGGAATGCGCGACGAACGGCGGGAACACCGCGACGGCGAGCGCCATGAGCACGCCGACCGACCGTGCATACTCGCGACCGATGAGGTAGGCGACGGGGACCATGGCGGTGCCCAGCACGGCCGTCACGGCGCGCGCGAGGGCATAGAAGGGTGCGACGTCGGAAGCGAAGGCGACTTCGGGCGACACCCCCAGCACGAGGTGGCTCCACGCCTGGAACAACAGGTAGCTCAGTTGCATCTCGAGGTGGTCGGGACGCATGAAGTACGGCGGCTCGAAGGAGTTGCGGGCGGCCATGTCGATCGCACCTTCGACGACGACCCACTCGTCGGCGTGCAGCGGGACGGGCAGCCCCCAGGTGATCCCCGTCACCCGTAGGAGTGCGCCACCGACAACCGTGGCCAAGAGGATCCACGTGAGCCGGTCCCACCGTGCCCGGACGCGGCCGGCAGCACCGGCCGCCGCAGAAACGGGGCTGAGACCTGAATGGCTGCGTTCGGTGCGTCGCATGCTCGCCCGGCCGGTTGCCGTGGTTTCCCCGACCCGGACAGGAGGGGGGGACGGCGGGGCGACCGGGGTATCGGTCGTCGCCGCAGAGTCGGCGAGCCGCCGTGAAGCAGGGGGCATGGTGTGTTCTCCGATAAGGATTGCCGCGCCGCGGGCGCGCGAGACGACAGCCAGCCTAACCGGCGGGGTCTGCGCTTCTCGTGTCAGGGCCGTTCTGAGGGGCCTGACAGGGTCGGCGCACGGGAGCGGGATAGCCTGGGCAGACACCCCTCCGCTTACAGAAAGGCCCCGTTCGCAGTGGTGAGCCAACTTCTGGGCGCCATGATCGCGACCCTCCTGTTCTACGGAGTGTTCGGGTTCATCCTCGCCCGCCTGATCGGTCTGCGTGGCCTGTGGTCCATCGCCGCGGCCCCCGCCTTCGCCACCACGGTCATCGGCGGCTCGAGCGTCGTGGCTCCCTGGTTGGGCCTGCGGTGGAACTTCGTGCCCCCGCTGCTGTGCGCGGCCGTCATCGCCATCGCCGTCGTCGGCGTGCGGTTGATGCTCGCGCGGCGCGCGGCTACGGCCTTCGGCCTGCGGCCGTCCCCGATGACGGCGGGCGCGTGGTGGACGGCGGCCGCGCTCGCCGTGGCCGCGGGCATCCTCGCGCTGAGGGTGATGGCCGTCCTCGGCTCCCCGGACGCCATCTCGCAGACATTCGACAACGTGTTCCACCTGAACGCGATCCGCTACATCACCGACGTCGGAACGGCGTCGGCGCTGGAGATCGGCCAGATGACCAGTCCCGGCGGGGGAGTCCCGTTCTACCCCGCGGCGTGGCATGCCACCGCCGCGCTGGTGGTTCAGCTGACGGGGGCGTCGATCCCGGTGGTCGTCAACGCCCAGACGATCGTCATCGCGGCCGTCACATGGCCCGCCGCGGCAATGCTCCTGGCTCGCACGCTCGCCGGCGGGCGCACAGCCGTGACGGTCAGCGCGGCCGTCATCAGCGTCTCCGTGCCCGCGTTCCCCTTCCTGCCGATGGACTACGGCGTCCTGTACCCGTATCAGCTCTCGCTTGCTCTGGCGCCCGTGGCGCTGGCGGCGACCGCGCGCCTTCTGGGGATCGGAGGCGAGCGCGACGTCGCACTGGCTCCCGGGTGGTGGGCACTGGTGCTCATCGGCTCGCTCCCCGGCGTCGCGCTCGCGCACCCCGGGGGCTTCGTCGCCTGGCTGGCGCTCTCGGTGCCGATGGTCCTCGCCTTCGCCTGGCGCGTCTGGGCGCGCGCGAGGGGGTGGCGCACTCGGGTTCTCGTGGTGGCATCGCTCGCCGGTTACGGCGTGCTGGGCATCCTGCTGCTGAAAGTCCTGCGTCCGCCGCTACCCACCCGACTGTGGCCCACGATCATGGACCCGGTCTCGGCCGTCGTCGATGCCGTGACGCTCACCCTCTACTACCCGGTCCCGGCCTCTGTCGCCGCGGCCGGTGTGCTGCTGGGGCTGGTGTGGGCGGCGATCGACCGTACCCGCGAGAGTTTCGTCATGGTCGCCTCGTGGGCGATCGGGGTGATTCTGTTCGTCGTCGTCACCTCGTCGCCGTGGGGCAACCTCCGCGACGCGCTCACGGGAAGTTGGTACAACAACTGGCCGCGGCTCGCCGCGCTCTGCGTCGTCGCGGTCGCGCCGCTGGCTGCCTACGGGATCGCCCGCACCGCGCAGTGGGCCGCGGCGCGACTGCGCCTGCGCGCGACGTCGGCCGCTGTGCTGGGTGCCGTCGGAGCGATCGCGCTCCTGGCCGCCGCGCAGCCGGGACTTCAGGCCGCTGCGGATCGGGCACATCACTCCTTCGTGATGAACGCGTCGTCACCGCTGCTGAGCGACGACGAGGCGGCCCTGCTGTCACGCCTGGATGAATCGGTGCCCGAGGGGACCGTCATCGCCGGCAACCCGTACACCGGAGCGGGCCTCGCGTATGCGTACAGCGGTCGACCGGTGCTGATGCCGCACATCCTGATGGACGTGTCAGAGGACATGGCGGAGGTCAACGACGGGCTGCGCGATGCGGACGACGACCCGGCCGTGTGCCACGCCGTGGACGACCTCGACGTGGGGTACGTGCTGGATTTCGGATCGCGTGAGGTGCACGGCGGTGACCATGCGCTGCCCGGTCTGACCGACCTGGAGGATTCCGGAGCGGTGCGTCTGGTGGACCAGCAGGGGGATGCCAGACTCTTCGAGGTCGTCGCCTGCGGTCGGGGGTGACCACGGAGGATGCATCGAATGGTCGAACACAGCAACGCCGAGCGGGTGCTCGTGCTCGTTCCGGCATGGAACGAGGAGCGCAGCGTCGGTCCCACCGTGCGGGAGATCAGGGCGGCGTCGTCCGACTACGACGTGGTCGTGATCGACGACGGATCCGCTGACGACACTGCACGGGTCGCACGGGAGGCCGGAGCCCATGTGCTGTCGCTGCCGTTCAACCTGGGCGTCGGCGGGGCCATGCGCACCGGATTCGCCTACGCGCAGCGCCAGGGCTACGGGCGCGCGATTCAGGTGGATGCGGACGGGCAGCACGACCCCGGCGACATCGTTGCGGTGCTCGGCGGTCTCGCGCGGGCCGATATCGCCATCGGCGCGCGATTCGCCGACGTCGGGGACTACAGCGTGCGCGGCCCCCGCCGGTGGGCGATGGTCGTGCTGGCATCCGTCGTGTCGAAGGTCGCCCGAACCCGGCTCACCGACGTGACGAGCGGCTTCCGGGCCGCCAACGCGCGAGCGATCGAACAGTACGTCCGCTACTACCCGGCGGAGTACCTGGGAGACACCCTCGACTCGCTGGTGGCGGCCGTCCATGCAGGGCTCACGGTGACGCAGGTGCCGGTGGCCATGCGTCCGCGGGCGCACGGCCGTCCGAGTCAGGGGCCCCTCGGCGCAGCCGTATACCTGCTCAGGTCCGTCTTCGCGCTGGGTCTGGCGCTGATGCGACGCGCGGTGCCGCGCCGCCGGGAGCAGGGGAGCGCATCGTGATCGTGTGGATCGGGATCGGCCTGGCACTTGTCACGATCGTGCTGGTCATGTGGATGCTGCTGACGCGGCGTCTGCGCGAGAAGTACGCCGTCATGTGGCTGGTGATCGGCCTCGCGGTGCTGATCGTCGGACTGTTCCCGGGGCTGCTCGACGGCTTGACGCGCGCCCTGGGCGTCCAGCTGCCGTCCAACCTGCTGTTCGGCACGGCGATCCTGCTGCTGCTGGGGGTCGCGCTGCATCTGTCGTGGGAGCTGAGCCTCGCCGAGGACGAGGTGCGGCGCCTCGCCGAGGAATCGGCGATCCTGCGGCTCCAGGTCGAGTCGATCCAGGCCCGGGTCGGCCTGCTCGAGGACCGCGGTCAGGACCCGGAGTCGTCCGACTGAGCCGCGGCGGCTCGGAGGGCGCGGCGCCGGCCGCCGACCAGGGCCCCCGCCCACCAGCTCGCGCGATATTCCATGGCGAACCGCGGCGGGATCACCCCGGCGCGCAGCGCCCTGCGCAGCAGGGCGTCGAGGCGGCGGAATCGACGCTCGTGGCCGAACAGCTCGCCCAGCTGCGGCTCGACCCCGTCGGTGCGCAGGCGCAGCGCGTCGACCATCAGCTGTCGCCAGCCGACGTAGGTCCAGAAGGTCATGCGCGCGATCCCGGCGGCAGAGGACGACCCTTCGTAGCGGCGCGCCTGGGCCGTGACGTTTCGCACCGAGGCCGCCAGGCTCGCGGGGCCGAGTGCGCTGGGGTCGCCGTAGACGTTGGAAGCGTGCTGCACGTAGTCCTGCAGCACCGTGTCGACGACGCGGGTGCCGCGGTGCGCACCGGCGACAACCGCCAGCCAGTGGTCGTGCGTGGCCACGCGCGTCGACGCGCGGGGGAAAGGCAGTGCCGTATCCAGGATCGCGCGGTCGAAGACGCAGAAGGACCCGGTGAACTGGTTGAACAGCACGGTGTCCGCCGCGTCGGTGTCGCGCCGGTCGGTGCGGCCGGTCACTGCGTCACCGGGGTACGTGGTGAGCCGGGCTTGACCCGACACGAGGGAGACGTCGGCGAGGTGGGGAAGCAGGGCCGCGAGCTTGTCGGCATCCCATCGGTCGTCCTGGTCGCACAGGGCCACCCAGGCGGTCGCCTCGGACACCTGGCGCAGGCCGCGCTCGAAGTTTCCGTAGAAGCCCCGCCGTGTGCCGTCGCCGACGAGGCGGAACCTGGCGTCGTCGCCGACCGCCGCGCGCAGCACCGGCTCGACCTCGGCAGGGTCGCCGTCGACGGAGATGATGCACTCCCAGTCGGCCACGGTCTGGTCCCGCAGCGACAGCAGCTGGCGCCGGAACAGCTCGGCGTCGGGGCGGTACGCCGCCAGCACGATCGCGCCGCGTCCGTGAACCATCTGCCCGCCCTCCCGGCCGCCCGGTGGCGGTCCAGCGAGTCAGGATAGTCTAGGTCCGCCATGCCCCTGTCTCGCGACCACTGCGCCCGCCCTCACCCCGGCGCCCGCTCCGACCGTCTCCAGGGGCGTCGGTGACCGCCGCCGTCGTCTGGGCGGTGGTGTCGACGTACCGCCCCGGCCCCTCCGCCGTGGAGGCGATCGCGTCCGTGCGAGGACAGGTCGACGGGGTCATCGTGGTCGATGACGGCTCCGGAGAGGACTCGACGGCGACGCTGGACCGGCTGCGCGAACTCGGAGCGCACGTGACCGCCTCCGACGCGAACGTCGGCATCGCCGCCAATCTGAACCGCGGCATGCGCATCGCCCACGCGCGCGGCGCAAGCCATGTCCTGACCCTCGATCAGGATTCCGTCGTGCCCGAGGGATTCGTGGCCGGCTTGCGTGAGGGCGCGGAGAAGGTCGTGGATGAGTGGCTCGGCGCGGCCGTCCCGGAGTACTTCGCCGACGTCCGCCAGGCCACAGCGCCGCCGGACGCCGATGGGCTGGCACCGGCCGCGAACGTCATCCAGTCGGGCATGCTCATCCCGCTGCGCACGATCCAGGCGGTCGGCGACCTGCGGGAGGACTTCTTCATCGACCTGGTCGACACCGAGTTCGAACTGCGACTGCGGCGCCGGGGCTACCGCGTCGTCGCCGTCGCGGGCCTGCGGCTGGGGCATGCGCTGGGCACGAAGTACGACCGGCGGCTGTTCGGCCGTCCCGTGCGCGTCCCGGGCATCCCCCCGGAAGTGACGCTCAGCACCCCGTTCCGCTACTTCTACCGGGTGCGCAACCGGCTCGTGCTCGATCGTGAGTACTTTCGCAGCGCGCCCGCCCAGATCGTGCGGGACACGCTTCTGGATGCCGTGCACTTCGTCAACGCGCTCGCTTTGGCGCGCCCGCGACGGGCACTGGCGCGGATCTACCGCGCGGCGCTGTTCGCTGCGGTGCGGGGCAGGATGGGTCCCATGCCTGCCCCTCTGCGAACCCTGGCGGCCACGGTTCGCTGGGATGCGCCGCTCATGTCGGAGGGTGACCGGTGAGCGCCCGCCCGCTCGTGGGAGTGCTCGGTCGCATCAGCGGATTCTCCCTCTCGGTCGGGGCTGGCAGCCTGCTGGGCATCCTCGCGCTGCCGGTGCTCATGGTGGCCCTCGGCCCCGAGACCTGGGGCATCCTCGTGGTGGTGCAGACGGTGGGGCAGCTCGGCGGGGTCCTCGTCGCCTTCGGATGGGGTGCGACGGGAGCGGCGATGGTCGCCTCCGCCCCCGAGGCCGACCGGCCGAACCTGTACCGGGAATCCCTGCGCGTCCGGCTGCAGCTCTACGCCGCTGCGGTGCCGCTGGCTGCAGTCGTGCTGCTGCTGCTGACGCGCGGCGACGTGGTCACTTCGCTCCTCGGCGCTGTCGTGTATCTGCTGCCGTATCTGGGCGCGACCTGGTTCTTCACCGGCCAGGCGCGTCCGCTGCGCCTGTTCCTCTGCGACACCGTGCCGACGATGGCGGGAACGATCGTGGGAGTGGGAGCGGCGCTGCTCACCGGTCAGCTCTGGGCTTTCCTGGTCGGGCAGGGTCTCGGCTTCCTCGTCGCCGTCTCGATCGACGCGGTGGTCGCCGGGCGGGGTGCCACGCCGCAGCCCCAGCGCCGACCGCTGCGGCTGGTCCTCGGCGAGCAGCGTCACGCCGTGGTGGCCACCGCCACGAGCACCCTGTACGTGAGCCTGCCGATCGTCGCGGTGCAGGTGTTCCTTCCCGCCCTGGTGCCGCTGTACGGCATGGCCGACCGGCTCTTCAAGTACAGCTCCATCGCCTTCCTGCCCATCCAGCAGTTCTTCCAGGGGTGGGTGCCCGACCCCGACGCCGACCTCGCACGTCGAGCCAAGGCGGCCGCGCTGGCCTCCGCCGTCATCGCCCTGATCGGGGGAGGGCTCATCGCGGGATTGTCCCCGCTGGCATCGGTGCTGCTTTCCGCCGGGAAGCTGGAGGTGCCGTGGCAGCTCTCGCTCCCGCTGGGCGTGGCCTTCGTCGGTGTCGGCGTGTCGGCCGTCGTCGGCTATGCCTGCCTGGTGGCGGTGGGCCGCGTACGCTCCCTGGCAGTCTCGACGCTCATCGGGGCGGGCGTGGGCGCTCCGATGATCCTCGTTTTCGCTGCGAGCGGCTCGGTCTCACTGGTGGCATGGTCCGTGGCGGTCTCGGAGCTGTGCGTTGCGGGGTACCAGGTGTCCGTGCTGTGGCGCGAGCTGCGGATGCGCGGAGGGGGACGGGGATGACCGCTGCGAGGGTCAGCGTCTGCATGGCGACTTACAACGGGTCGGCCTACGTCCGTGAGCAGCTCGAATCGATCCTGTGGGAGCTCGAACCACAGGACGAGGTGATCATCGTCGACGACGCCTCCCGTGACGACACCGCCGCGATCATCAGAGCCATCGACGACGACCGCATCCGCCTTCAGGTGCGGGAGAGCAACGTCGGCTATGTTCGGGCCTTCGAGCAGGCCATGGCCGGCGCGCGGGGCGATGTGATCATGCTCTCCGACCAGGACGACGTGTGGATTCCCGGGCGCCGCGCGGCGTTCGTCGAGGCGCTGCGGGGAGCGGGCGTCGCGGCATCCAACCTCGTCCTGCTGGGTTCCGACGCGCCTCTGCCCTCGCCGATCCGGCGGGTGCCCTGGCGGCTGTCGTCGCGGCGGTCGCGTCAGCGGGTGCGCAATGAGCTGCGGATCCTCGCGGGGATCGCGCCCTACTTCGGGTGCGCGATGGCTGTCCGGCGCGACATGCTCCCGCGGGTGCTGCCCTTCCCATCGTTTCTCGTCGAATCGCACGACCTGTGGCTGGCGACGTTCGCCAACGCGCACGGCCTGCTCGTGCACATCGACCAGCCCACGATCCGTCGCCGGCTGCACGCGGAGAACACCTCACCGTCACGGCCGCGGGGGATCGCTGCGGTGCTGCGCGCCCGGCTCATGCTCGCCCGTGCCTGGATGGCCGCACTCGGCCGCTGAGCGGGGGAGCCGTCAGCGGAGGATGTGGCGCAGCGCGGCACTGCGACCAGCCGGCGATCCTTCGCGCAGCACGCGCGGGAGTTCGGTCAGCGCATGCAATCGGGAGAGCAGGCGCGCCCGGGCCGCTCGCGCGGTGGTCGACCAGCCCGCGCCCGCAGCCCGGGCCGCCACCTCTGCGTAGAAGCGCCGCTCGTCGTCGAAGCGGCGGCCGCTGAGCAGTGAGGTCTGTGAGGCGCTCGCGCGGTGCCGGCGGTAACGGAACACCGGGGCTCCGGTCGCCACGAGTGTGGCGCCGTCGAACACGAGGTCGAGCAGGATGGCGAGGTCGAGGATGATGGGCAGGTCGTCGCGGAAATCGTGTCGCGCGATGGCCTCGCGGCGAAAGACCAGTGAAGGCCAGTAAAGCCAATTGCCACGGACGAGGCTCGTGGCCAGGCGCTCGCCCTGCAGTTCGACGTCGCCGTGGTCGGTGCGCGGGGCGATGGCGTGCTTGATCCGGTCGGCCAGCGGCCGGTACGGGGTGCCTTCCGCGTCGATCACGACCACGCCGGGCTGGATGATGTCCGCGCCGGGGTGTCGGGCGATCACCTCGTGCACGTGCGCGACGTAGCCGGGCTCGAGCAGGTCGTCGCTGCCCAGCACCGTGAGGTATTCGGCCTGTGACTGGCGGACGCTGGCGCGGAAGTTCGCCACGATGCCGGCGTTCTCCTCGCGGCGGACATACCGGATGCGGTCGTCTCGCACCCCGGCGAAGAAGTCGGCCACGCGCGGGTCGGGGTACCCGTCATCGAGAACCGTGAGCCGCCAGCGGGGGTCGGTCTGCGCACGCACCGAATCGACGGTGCGGAAAAGCAGGTCCGGGTCGCCCCAGTAGGGAAGCATGAGATCGATCATCATCGCCTCCAGCTTAGGAACATTGCATTGATCAGGCGCCCAGCGGCCGCCGGATAGGCTGGGTTGGTCTCTCTGTGGCACCGCGAAATCGAACGAAAGCGTCTTTTATGGATCTCCTCATCGTCGGCTCGGGCTTCTTCGGTCTCACGGTCGCAGAGCGGGCGGCTGCGGCCGGCCGCAAGGTCACGGTGATCGATCGTCGCCACCACATCGGCGGCAACGCCTACAGCGAGGACGAGGCCACCACCGGCATCGAGGTTCACCGTTACGGCGCGCACCTGTTCCACACCTCCAACCCGACAGTGTGGGAGTACGTCAACCGCTTCACGGATTTCACGCGCTACGTGCATCGGGTCTACGCCAACCACGCCGGCGTCGTGTACCCGCTTCCGATCAACCTCGGGACCATCAACCAGTTCTTCCAGGCGGCCTACAGCCCCGATGAGGCGCGGGCCCTCGTGCACGAGCAGGCGGGGGAGTTCGACCCGCAGACCGCGCAGAACCTCGAAGAGCGGGCCATCGGGCTGATCGGGCGTCCCCTGTACGAGGCCTTCATCCGCGACTACACGGCGAAGCAGTGGCAGACCGATCCGAAGGACTTGCCTGCCGAGGTGATCAGCCGCCTGCCTGTGCGTTACACGTACGACAACCGCTACTTCAACGACACCTGGGAGGGGCTCCCGGTTGAGGGCTACACCCGGTGGCTCGAGCGGATGGCCGACCATCCCAACATCGAGGTCAAGCTGGGCGTCGACTACTTCGACCCCGCGCAGCCGCTGAACAAAGCGGCCACTGTGGGGCAGCTGCCGATCGTCTACACCGGCCCCGTCGACCGCTACTTCGACTACGTCGAGGGCGAGCTCTCATGGCGCACGCTCGATTTCGAAGAGGAAGTGCTCGACATCGGTGACTTCCAGGGCACCCCGGTGATGAACTACGCCGATGCGGACATCCCGTACACGCGCATCCACGAGTTCAAGCACTTTCACCCGGAACGGGCCGAGCGCTACCCGACGGACAAGACGGTGATCATGCGGGAGTACTCCCGCTTCGCCACCCGTGAGGACGAGCCGTACTACCCGGTGAACACCGCGGCCGACAGGGCGGGCCTGCTGGCGTACCGCGAGCTGGCCAAGGGTGAGCGCGACGTGCACTTCGGCGGACGCCTGGGCACCTACCAGTACCTCGACATGCACATGGCGATCGGTGCCGCGCTGTCCATGTGGAACAACCGACTGTCCTGAACGAGAGCTGAGCCGAAGGATCGTTTCGTCGTGCACCCACTCATCAATCGCCTGAAGCCCTTCCTGCGACGCGCGCGGGGGACTCGCGGGCTGCGAGCCGCGGCGACACTGGCTGCGCGTCCCTACCTTCCCACCGCGCGCGGCGTGGACATGGTGGTCGGCGAGTACTACGGCATGCTCGTCGGGCGCACCTTCGCCTCCCAGGAGGAGGCCGCCCGACACTACTTCAGCACGGGATGGAAGCTCGGGGTCATTCCCAACCCCCTCATCGATCTACCCGCCGTACGGTTCTCTATCTTCGCCTCGCTGCGCCTGCGCAACGCGCTGGCGCAGGCAGCGATGATCGGTGAGTGCTCCACAGCGCTGCCGCTGAGCCGGCTCGCCGACGCGCTCGCGCTCGCCGCCAGGTATCCGCGTCTCCCAGACCGCCGAGGTGGCTGGCCGGTCGCTCTCATGCGGTTGTCGCACCTCGAGCGTGAGCGCCTGCCGATGCTCATCGGCGCCCGTCGCCTGGCGTGGCGCGACGTGATGTCCGAGTGCAGCGGGCTGGCCGAGGTCGCGGCGGCGGTGCATCGCGGGGGGCTCCTCGATCTGGATTTCTACTCGCTTCAGATCGGCGGAGCGCGTCCGCTGACCCCCGAGGCTGCGTTGGACGATTACCTCACCAACGGCGAGTTCGACGGCCGGTCGCCTCACCCGTTCTTCGAGGCGGAATGGCATCTCGAGCGTGATCGGGCGCAGCGCAGAACAGGCCGCGCTCTGAATCAGTTCCTGGAGTACGTGCGCCAGGGGCAGCGCGGTCAGGCCAGCCCGCATTTCTGGGGCCAGCGGTGCTTGGAGATCCACCCCGAAGCCGACGAGACCAGATTGATCGCATGGTTCGCCGAGCGGGCCGGCAGGCAGGAGTTCACTCCGTCATCCGAGGGCGTGACACCGGTGAAGGTCAGCGACGCGCTCGAGATCACGCGGCGGACGGTCGGTGAGTACCACGCGAGCCTGGCGGTGATCCGGCCAGCGGGCGCGATTGTGAGCAGGCACATCGTCAGCCCGGGAAGCGCGACGCCCTCCGGGACGTTCGCCATCGTCGTCGACGGGCGGCACCTCACGCTCGACAGCGTACCCGAGCTCGCCGAGGCCGCCGCGCAGCGGGACGTGGAGGTGCGGCTGCTCGTCATCGAGGAGACCCGCTACCCCCGGTCTTCTGGGATGGAGACCGAGTTCGCACGTATCGGAGCAACCGTGACCCTGCGTGAGGGACACGAGTCGTTCGGCTCCGCAGCCCGTCGGGCGCTGCAGGCTGTTTCTCCGACCGCCTGGACGATGTGGCGTCCCGGGGAGCTGTGGGATCCTCGCTTCGCCTTCGTCGCCTCGAGCGTGCTCGCCGCGCATCCCGAGGCGTCGGCGGCGGTCGTAGCCCACGACGGTCTCAGCCAGAGCTGGCTGAACACCGCCGACGCGCTGTGGCTGGACGACGTGGACGGTGCCGGCGTGGTGCTGCGCGGCACGGGTCCGGATGCCGTGCTGCCGGATGCCGCGCTCGACCTGGGTGTCGCGCAGCGAATCGTCTTCGGGCTGGCTGAGGACGGAGTCTGCGCGGTGATCCGTTCGGCGCTCGTCGAGGTGATCTCCGACCGCGCCCAGCGCTTCGAAGCGCGCGCCGGCGCGAACGCTGCCCGCTCACGGAGGCTTGTACGCTTCGACCAGCCGATCCGCGACGGCGTCGTCGTCTCCATCCCCACATACGAGGATTGGGCGCTCACGGCAGGGGCCGTCCGAGCGGTGCTGGCGCACACCCCGGGGGAGGACGTGCGGATCGTCGTCGTGGACAACGGGTCCCGCCGTCCGGTGGCGACGCTGCTCGCGGGCGAATTCGCCGGCGACGCCCGCGTGAAGATTCGCCGACTCCCACGCAACACCGATTTCGCGCTCGGATCGAACGCCGGCGTGGCTTCAGAACCTGCGCGCACCCTGGTGTTCCTCAACAACGACACGATCGTTCAAGCGGGATGGCTGGAGCCCCTGCTCGCTTCGCTGGACGCCGGAGCCGTGGCCGCGCAGCCGCTTCTTCTCTACCCCGACCGCACGGTCCAGACAGCAGGCACGGTGTTCCCCGGCGGACTGTCGATGCCGTGCCACCTGTTGGCGGGATTCCATCAGCTCGATGTCGACCCTCGCATCTCGGAGTATCCGTTCGCCGCTCTGACGGCAGCGTGCGTGGCAATGCGATTCGAAGACTGGGCCGCCGCGGGTGGCTTCGACACGCACTACGTCAACGGGATGGAGGACGTGGATCTGTCTCTCAAGCTGCGTCAGCGCACGGGCAGGCCGCTTCGCGTCTGCACGTCATCGCGCGTCCTGCATCTGGAGAGCAAGACGCCCAATCGGCACGCCTTCGTCAACGACAACCGGCACCGGTTCGTGGCGCGCTGGCACCACGAGCTCGTCCACGATCTCGACGACCGTAACGTCCTGGACGGAACTGCGCTGAGCTGGACCTCGATGCGGTGGCGGCCGCAGAGGGAGAGTCCTCTGCGCGAGGGGGAGATCGTGTTGACGAGGCACCTGCCCCTGCAGGTGGACGAGGCCGCCCCGCGTCTGCGCTGGGCCATCAAGACCTCTGCCACGGGCGACTCGGCCGGCGATACGTGGGGGGACACCTTCTTCGCCGATGACCTCGCCGATGCGCTGCGCCGGTGCGGCCAGGATGTCGTCGTCGACCGGATCAGCTCGCACACCCGGCCCCAGTCGGACGTGTGGGACGACGTCACGCTCACGCTGCGTGGCCTCACGTCATTCACTCCCCAGCCGGACGCGGTCAATCTGCTCTGGGTCATCAGCCATCCCGACTTGGTCACACGCGCCGAGCTGGTGTCCGGATTCGACGCGGTCTACGCGGCGGGAGACATCTGGGCTCGCCGGATGAGCGAAGCATGGCAGGTTCGCATTCAGACCCTCCTGCAGGCGACGAACGAGCGGCGATTCACCCCCGCAGCAGGTTCAGGGCGGTCGGATTCGGTGGTCTTCGTCGGCAGAACCAGAGGCGTGCCGCGCAAGATCGTGGCCGACGCGATCGCGGTCGGCGGAGACGTCGCCGTGTACGGCGATGATGGCTGGGAGCAGTTCATCCACCCGCGTTACATCCGCGGATCGCTGGTCGCCAACGACGAACTGCCCACCGTGTACGCCGAGGCCGGAGTCGTCCTGAACGATCACTGGGACGACATGGCGGCCGAAGGATTCCTCTCGAATCGGCTGTTCGACGCTGCCGCCGCGGGGGCGCGGATCGTCAGTGATCCCGTGGCGGGGATGGAGGAGGTCTTCGGGCCGCAGGTCGCCGTCTACCGGACCCGAGAAGAGCTCGCGCAGCTGCTGAGCGAGCCCGGCCGATGGCCGTCGGACTCGGAGCTGCGCCTCTCGGCGGCCTCCGTTGCGCGGGACCACTCGTTCACGGCCCGGGCGCAGCGCCTGGTCGAGGACGCTCTGCGTATCCGGCGGGAACGGGCCGCCGACTGATGGGAGAGCAGGTGCGCAGTCCGAAGATCGTCATGACCCTGATGGTGAGGGACGAAGCCGACATCGTCGCGGCGATGATCGAACATCATCTCGCCCAGGGCATCGACCTGATCATCGTGACCGACAACGGTTCGGTGGACGGGACCCGGGAGATCCTCGCGCGCTACGAGGAGACGGGCCGCGTCGAGGTCCACGACTATCTCCAGCACGACAAGAACCAGACCATGGTCGTATCCCAGATGGCATCCCGCGCCAAGACGGTGCACGACGCCGACTGGGTGATCAATGCGGACGCCGACGAGTTCTTCGTCGCCCGTGACCCCGAGCTATCGGTGCGCGACGCACTCGCGCACGTCGATCCCGCGATCGGGTCCTTTCTCGCTCCCGTCAAGAACATGTCCGGGGTGCCGTCGCACACCGTCGCCGACCTCACCACCTTCGTCTGGCGCGATGAGCGAGCGGAGGAGACTCTCATGGAGACCTCAGCGCTGCATGCCCACCCGAGTGCCGACGCGATCCACGTCGGCGCTGCCGATGTGCTCGTGCAGCAGGGCAATCACGGCGTGAGCATCCCGTCCCTGGGGGAGCCCGACGATGCGTATGCCATCGACGTGCTCCATGTACCGTGGCGCAGTTACGCGCAGTACAGCACGAAGGTGGTCAACACCGGACGCTCCTACGACGCGAACCCCACCCTCAATCCGAGTCCGAAGCATCACGGCATGCGGGACTACCGCTTCTGGAAGGCGGGGCTGCTCGAGCCGGTCTACCTCGTTCGGCATCCAGTGGGGCCGAATCCCGAGGGCTTCGTGTTCGACGCCCGCCTGCGCGAAAGCCTCACGGCGCTGAGGGAAGGCGGCGCGCTCCTGCCCGATGACTTCCTGCGGACCGTGTCAGGTGACTCCGACCCTTACTCCGAGGAGGACGTCACCGGTGCCCGGCCGATTGCCGACATCGTTATCCGCCTCGAGATGGAGCACCTCGAGGCCAGCACGCACTGGCGGGACCTGTACCGCAGCGAAGCTCGCCGCGCCCGTCTGGCCGAAGAGCAAGCGCGGGAGAACGCGGAGCTTCTGGCAGTCATGCGCGCCCGGCCCGAAGCGCGCGTTCGGCGCGCAGCGGGCGGGGTGCTTCGGCGCCTGCGCGTCCTTCGTCGCCCCTAGGATCGACAGCGTGACTAGTGCGACCGTCGGTACTCCCGGTTCTCCGCGGCGCTACCTGCACTCCCTCTGGCTGCTGACCGCCCGCGATCTGAAGGTGCGCTACGCCACCAGCGCGCTGGGCTACCTCTGGTCGGTCCTCGATCCGCTCGTCATGAGCGGCATCTACTGGTTCGTCTTCACGCAGATCTTCAACCGCGGCGTCGGTGAGAACCCGTACATCGTGTTCCTCATCACGGCGCTGCTGCCCTGGGTGTGGTTCAACGCCGCGGTGAGCGACTTCACCCGCGCGTTCAACAAGGATGCGCGGCTGGTGCGTTCCACCGCCATCCCGCGGTCGATCTGGGTCAACCGCATCGTGCTGAGCAAGGGAATCGAGTTCCTCTGCTCGTTGCCGGTGCTCATCGGGTTCGCGGTGTTCGCCGGTGCCCAGGTCGGCTGGGGACTGCTGTGGTTCCCGCTGGCGGTGCTGCTGCAGGCGATGCTTCTCGTCGGGCTGGGCCTCATCATCGCGCCGCTGTGCGTGCTGTGGGCGGACCTGGAGCGGACCACGCGACTGGTGTTGCGGGCGCTCTTCTACGCGTCGCCGGTGATCTACGGCGTGAAGGATCTTCCCGGCGCGTTCGCCGACCTCGCCGTGATCAACCCGCTCGCGGGCATCTTCACGCTGTATCGAGCCGGCTTCTTCCCCGACCAGTGGGATACGGCCGCGGTCATGGGATCGGTGATCGTCAGCGTGCTGGTGCTGGCGGTGGGGGTGCTGGTGTTCCGCCGGCTTGAGCCTGCCGTGCTGAAGGAGTTGTGATGGATTCGGACTGGGCGATCGAGGCCACCGATCTCGGGGTGCGCTTCCGCCGTGGCCGGCGCGGTGGTCGCAACCTCAAGGACCTGTTCGGGGGAGCATCGCGGCGTGTCCGTGCCGATGAGTTCTGGGCGCTGCGCGACGTGTCGTTCCGGGTGCGTCCGGGCGAGGCGATCGGGGTGGTCGGCCGCAACGGGCAGGGGAAATCGACACTGCTCAAGCTGGTAGCGGGGGTGCTGCTGCCCGACGTGGGCCAGGTCGTCGTGCACGGGGGAGTGGCGCCGCTCATCGAGATCACCGGCGGATTCGTGGGCGATTTGACCGTGCGGGAGAACGTCCGCCTGACCTCCGGCCTTCACGGCATGACGCGGGCGGAGATCAACCGCAGGTTCGACGGGATCATCGCCTTCGCCGAACTCGAAGATTTCGTGGACACCCCGTACAAACACCTCTCCAGCGGCATGAAGGTGCGCCTGGCGTTCGCGGTCGTGTCGCAGCTGGAGGAGCCCATCCTGCTGGTGGACGAGGTGCTCGCCGTCGGCGACAAGGCCTTCCGCGAGAAGTGCTACCGGCGCATCGACGAACTGCTCGCCAGCGGCCGCACCCTCTTCTTCGTCAGCCACAATGAGCGCGACCTGCGCCGCTTCTGCACCCGCGGCCTTTACCTCGACCGAGGGCAGCTGGTCATGGACGCGCCCATCGAGGACGTGCTCGCCCGCTACGACGAGGACTACGGAACGCCGAAGCGCTGACGGTCATCCGGCCCGGAAGACCTCGCGCCACGACTGCTCGCTCGTGATCTCGGCGAGTGCGCTGCGATACTGCGCCGACAGTCGCGGCCACTCGCGCCGCAGCCGCCGGTGGAGCCGGACAGTGTCCACGAGCATGCGACGGTACTTCGCCCGATCCCGGGTGTAGATGTTCTTCCCTGACCCGTCGGCGGCGCTGACCAGGGCGCTGTCGTAGCGGGGAAGCCGCCACCAATGGGCGTCGTTCTTGCCGAACTCCACCTCGGGCATCGTCAGATTCTCGGGGCGCGGTGCGTGCAGCCAGTGTGCGACCAGCGTCGACGCCGTGAACAGTCGGAGGCGCCAACCGGTGGGGCTGTCGAAGTCGTGCCGGCGTGTCCAGCGGAAGACCTGCCGGCCGCGCCGGGAGCGCAGCGGGACGCCCTCATCCTTGTGGACCACGGTCTCGGGGAACGCCGACGCCAGGGCTCGGGCCTCCGGCATCGCGGTGGCAAGCGTCCGGGTCATGTGGGCCGGGCCGGAGAGCACGTCGCGCAGGGCTTTGTGTCTCAGTGCCACGGGGTAGTACTGCATCATCATCAGGTGCTTCAGGTCCACGCGCCGGCTGTGGCGCGGAAGCGTGCCGCCGTGCGGCGCGTGCGAGTGTAGCAAGCCCGCGACGATGCGGTTGCGTGCGTGGAAGTACGCCTGCCAGTCGATCGAGTCGTCCTTGCCGACCCACGACACGTGCCAGAGCGCGGCCCCCGGCAGCGACACGGTCGGGTAGCCGGCGTCCCGTGCCCGCAGGCAGAACTCCGCATCGTCCCATTTGATGAACGCGGGAAGCGACAGCCCGACCTCACGGATGACCTCGACCGGGATGAGGCACATCCACCAGCCGTTGTAGTCGGCATCCAGACGCATATGCAGCGTCGGGGACTGACGGAGGTTGGCCACCGAGAAGTCGTGCGGCATGCGCTCCTGGTAGAGCGTGCGCCACATGAACGGCTCGTCGTCGACGACCTCCGCCCACGCGTGCAGCTTGGCGCGGTCGAGCAGATCGAACATGTGCGCGCCCACGATCGTCGGCGTCGACGCGAAGCGGCCGAACACGATCGACCGGCGGAGAGACTCCGGTTCGATGCGAACGTCGTCGTCGAGCAGCTGCACGAAGTCGCTTTCCGGGCGCTCGAGGGTCTCGATCATCGCGCGCGCGAATCCGCCCGATCCGCCGAGGTTGGGCTGACGGATCACCTGCAGGGTGTCCCCGAGATCGCTTGCGACCTGGTCGTAGCCCTCCTCGTCGGCGACCAGCTGCGTACCCTGGTCGACGAGGAAGACGCGGTCGACGAGGTCCAGGAGATCCACGGACTCGGAGAGGTCGCGCAGCGTGGCCACGCAGTAGTCGGGCTTGTTGTAGGTGGTGATGCCTATGGATGCTCGGCCGTTGCGGACCGGCTCCTGCTCGGTGGACCAGTCGGCCCCCTCGAACACGGCATCGGTCTCGTCGGCGGCGATGTCGAACCAGATCCAGCCGCCGTCGCTGTACTGATCCAGTCGCAGCGCGAACTGCGTGGTCGAGGCGCCCGTGACCTCTCGGGTCTCGATGCGCTGTCGTACCCCGGTGCCGTTGGATCGGTAGACCAGGATGGTCGCGGGGCCGTCGGTGCGCACGGTCAGCGTCACGTCGCGCACTGCGGTCCAGTGCTGCCAGTACGAGGCCGGGAAGGCGTTGAAGTAGGTTCCGAACGACACGCGGCGGCCGGCGACGATGCGGGCCCGGTGGCGCCCCAGAATGTTGCCGAGCTGTGCGACGGACGTCACCCGCACGGGCTCCTCATCGATCGACGTCCAGGTCTCGGGGTCGATGTAGAGGGGGAGCAGGTCGGGGTCCCGGTCCAACGGCAGGACGGCGGTCTGGAGCACGTGCGCCACGAGGGGCCTCCTGAGGGTCAGTGGTTGGTCGGAGCGGAGACGGTCAGCGGCGGCATGGGCTCCCAAGCGGCATCCTTGGCGATCTTGCGCCCGTCGCGGATGCCGCGGAAGAGGTTCGACGTTCCCCGCACGGTGCGCTCGACGAACAGCAGCCTGATGAGTTCCTTGCCGAAGGTCAGCGCCGTGCCGAGTCCGAAGAGCACCGGGTTGTAGACACCGAGCCTGCGGTAGTACTGCTTCATGTGCCCGCGGTTGCGCATGATGTAGTAGCGGTACGCGTTGCTCGACGCGTTCATGTGGCGGATGCCCATGTCCCACTGCTTGATCTCGCGGGTGCGGCGCAGCACGAACTCGTTCACGATGACGGCGGTGGTCTTGCGCGAGGCGAGCCAGCCGTACATCTGGTCGTCCCAGTAGATGAAGAACCGGGGATCGGGCAGACCGATCTGCGCGACGATGTCGCGGTGGATGAACATCCCCTCGAAGCAGCCGGAGTTCATCTCCTTGTACCCCGACTCGTCGAAGCCCGCCGGCGCGAAGGGGATTGGGATCGCCAGCGGCTCTGCGATGCGGTACTGCCAGTAGAACTCGCTGCCGTCGTAGTCGTAGCGTCGCCCCTGGATGGACTTGAACCGCGGTGCCCAGGCGCCCATGCGGGCGAGGCCGTCGGGCATGACCTCGACGTCGTCGTCCATGAGCCAGATCCACGTCGACCCCAGCTCGTACGCGATGCGCATACCCTCGCTGAACCCGCCGGAGCCGCCGGTGTTGGTCTCCATTCGGCGGTAGACGATCTCGGTGCCGATGCGGTCGCGGAAGGACTCGACCACCTCGGTCGTGTCGTCGGTGGAGGCGTTGTCGACGATGACGAGGTGCCCGGGCTTGGGGTCCATCGTCGTGATGCTCTCCAGCAGCCGGGTCAGCAGGCCCGAGCGGTTGTACGTGACGACGACGATCGTCGCCGTCGCGGGGTCGAAGAGCGCGGAGGCGGAGGCGTCGGAAGCGGAGGGCATGGCGCCTCGATCCTACCCCGCCCCGCCCAGGGAACCCCTCGTGAGGCCCGTCGCCGGTGGCAGGTCCGACCCCTGCGAGGCCTCGTCGATACGCTCCCGCCATGACCGGGACTGGCCGGCGCGCACCGCGCACAGCACGAGCATGAGCCAGCCGTAGCCGGCCAGGGTGAAGCTCTCGAAGACCGACTCGACCAGCAGCGCCACGAGGATGAGCGGCGTCCACGCGTAGAGGATCGACCGGCGTTCGCTGGCGACGAGCCACGCCCGCACGAATGCCAGGCCGGCGAACACGCCGAAGAGCACGAGCCCCACCCAGCCGACCTGCAGCAGCACGTCGAAGTAGGCACTGAGCGCTGAGCGGTGGGAGTCGCGCAGGATGTAGTTGATCGTGCCGAACGGGAACTCATCGGTCCAGGTGCCGCTCCATCCCCAGCCCTGAACGGGCCGTGCGCGCACGAACACGACGATCTGCGCCCACAGGTCCGCGCGGGTGGAGAAATCCCGCGCTGCGCCGATCCACGCGATGATCGAATGCCGAGCCAGGTACGCCACGGCGATCCCCACGACCAGCGCGCCGCCGAAGAGCCACTGCACCGAGCGGCGGTGGTCGCTGCGGGTGCGCCGCACGAGGGCCAGCGCCCCGGTCGCGGTGGCCACGGCAAGGGCCAGCACCAGAACGGTGGGGGAGTCCGAGAGCGCGGCGAGCGAGCCGGCGAGCACCGCGGAGTAGAGCGACACTCCCGGGCGCACCGACATCGCGCGGTACTCCACGAGAAAGGTGATGAGCGCAAGCACCGCGACGAACCCGAGCGAATTGCGGGTGCCGAAGATGCCCTGGACGGGACCGAGCATGGCGATGTTGCCGTCGATCCCGAGGAAGCGCAGCGGCAGGTCGAGAAGGATGCCGGAGAGGATCTCGAGCCCGAGTGACACGGTGAGCAGCACCCGCATGACGTCGCCGAGCGCGCGGGCGGTCTGCAGCGTGTCGCGCACGTGCCCGATGACGACGGCGATGAAGGCGAGCCCCGACAACCCCAGCCAGCCGGCGATCGTGCCCGCGGCATCCTGACTCCAGCTGACGCTCGCCAGGAGCCATCCCAGGAACACCAGCAGGGTCGTGGGGACGAGCCTCAGGGCTGAGATCTCGCGGCGGCGCGCGGTGAGGATCGCCGCACCCACGACGCACAGTCCCGCGACGATCGTGACGTAGGTGACGCGGCCGGCCACACGCTCGATGAGGTACCCGGCGAAGACGGCGCCGAGCGCGGCGTGCGTGAAGGCGCTGGCCATCGCCGCAGACGACAGCAGCGCCACCAGACCGTGGCCTCGGCCACGGTCGCCCGCCCGCACCACGCCGGTCACTCCGCCCGCTGGGGCAGCTCGCCGCGCTCGAGCGCGAGGGTCTGCTCGGCCGGGCCGACCCCGACCAGCGGCGCCTGCTTGATCTTGAACGCGAACATCACCACCGCGAGCCAACCCCACAGCAGCAGCGGTCCGGACTCGGCGAGCCCCTGCACGAGCAGCACCGCCCCCGTCAGCGTCGGCAGCAGCGTCAGCGGCGAGTACGGCCGGTCGGCACGCAGGTCCCACCGGGGGCGGTCGACGGCGAAGAACCACGAGCGCCAGATGAACGCGAGGTAGGTGGTCGCCATGAGCACGACGCCCACGATGCCCAGCTGCAGGTAGACGTCGAGCCACATGTTGTGCGCCTGCATCACCGTCTCGCCGTGGTCGACGATCCAGCCGTCGAACGCAGGCTCCCACGGCAGCCACGGGGTGGCGAAGCCCCACCCGGCCACGGGCCTCTCGGACGCCCTGGCGAGCACGGCATTCCAGATCGTCTCGCGGCCGGTGAGGTCGCTGGAGCGGCCGAGCAGGGAGAAGACGCGGTCGCGCAGAAGCCACGCCGCCGTGAGTCCGCCCAGGGCCACCGCCGCATACACGATGTAGTAGCGCGTGCGCTCGCCCGGTCGCCGGGTGGTGCGCATCAGCAGCACCGTGACGAGGACCACGAGCACCAGGGCTGCGGCCACGTACGCGGTGGCCGACCCGGCGCGGACGAAGAGGAACAGCGCCGCGGCCATCCATCCGAGCAGCAGGGGGCGGTGGGGTGCGCGGGCGGCATAGCGGATCGCGAACACGATGAGGGCGAACAGCGCCGCGTACGCGAGCAGGTTGGCGTTGCCGAAGATCCCCTGGATACGTCCGCCGTCGAAGAGGTTGTCGCGGGACCAGTACACGATGGGGTCGGGCGCCGGTCGCTCGGGCACGATGAAGCGCGGCAGCAAGGGGCCGCCGACGAACACCGACACCCACAGCTCGAACAGCAGCGAGAGGGCCACGACCCACTTGCACGCCGACGCGACGGCGCGCACCAGCTCCTGCCAGGTGAGGGTCGCCGCGACGAACAGGCCCTGGAATGTGGTGACCAGCAGCAGCGCGACGGTCAGCAGGGTCGTCGCCGGCCACTGGGTCCACAGCAGCGAGGCGGTGGCGAAGGCGACGTAGGCCAGGACGAACCACGGGAGGCGCCGCCACTGCACGGGAGGACGCGTCGCGAGCCAGATGACCGCCGACACGAGGGCCGACCCCACCCCGATCAGCGCGGCGCCGAGCTCGCCGACTGCCAGCACCCACGCCGTGCCCGTGATGGTGGTGAACAGCACGATCACGCACCACGCGCGCAGCAGCAGCACCCCGGTGCGCTCGCGCGGCGGCGCGGCCGGCGGCGCCGAGACCGGATGCTGGGTGTGGACGGCCATGGTGTGTTCAGGCTACCGCCCGCCCCTGCGCGTGCAGGGCGGCCGCCCGCCTAGGCTGGGAGCGTGCTGGTCCCTCTCTTCAATACCCCGCGCGACTACGCCTGGGGTTCGACGACGCTGCTGGCCGAACTCACCGGGCGGACGCCTTCCGGCGCACCCGAGGCAGAGATCTGGTTCGGCGACCACCCCGGCGATCCGAGTGTCGTCGGCGACGGCTCCGGCGCCACATTGGACGTCTGGCTGCGCCGGCGCGGTGAGCCGCCGTTGCCGTTCCTCATGAAGCTTCTGGCCGCGGGGTCTTCCCTGTCGATCCAGGCCCACCCGTCCAAGGAGCAGGCCGAGGCCGGGTTCGCCCGTGAGGAGGCGGCCGGCATCGCCCGCGACGCCGCAGAGCGCACCTACCGTGACGACAACCACAAGCCCGAGATCATCGTCGCCGTCAGCGACGTCTTCCGTGCGCTGGTGGGGCTGCGGCCCCTTGCCGCCACCCGTCGTCTCGTCGCCGCGCTCGGCGACGGGCTCGGCCCGTCGGCGCTCGCTTCGCACCTGCAGGGCGACGACGAGGCGGCGGCGCTGCGCGCGACCCTCGAGTGGCTCCTCTCGGGGCAGGCGCAGGTCGAGGTCGACGGGGTGATCGAGGCGGTGGGCAGCGCCTCCGACCCGGAGTTCGCCGCCGAGTTCGCCCTGCTCCGCACCATCGCCGCGGACTTCCCGGGGGACCCGGGTGTCGTGGTGGCGCTGCTGATGAACCTCGTCGAGCTGCGCCGCGGCGAAGCGCTCTTCGCGCCGGCGGGCGTGCTGCACGCCTACCAGGACGGTCTGGGCGTCGAGCTCATGGCCGCCAGTGACAACGTGCTGCGTGGCGGACTCACCCCCAAGCACATCGACGTGCCCGAGCTGCTGCGCATCGTCGACACCACGCCGGCGCCGGCGCCGGTCGTGATCCCCGAGGACGGTGTGTTCGACGTGGGCATGCCCGACTTCGCGCTCACCCACGTCGTCGTCGACGGTGAGGCGACTGCGACCGTGACGGGACCGGCTGTCGCGCTGGCGGTCCGCGGCCCGGTGTCCGTCAGGGGCAGCCGGTCGGCCGCGGTCGGGCTGGTCGCCGGCACCGCCGTCTTCGCCGACGCTGAGGAGGGTGTGCTGACCTTCAGCGGAGCCGGCGAGGTCTTCCTCGCCCAGCCCGGCGCCCACTGAACGCCCCCAAAAAATCTTCGCGACACGCCGAAGACACGCCGTAAAGGTTGAACTGGCGGTTGAGGGTTTACGATCTGCGACTTGACCGCGGCGAATCACACCGGTGTAATTAGGCAAGCGCACGCATCGTGCGTACATCGGTCAGGGCGGGAGACGAGATGACTGGTTCGCAGTATCGCTCGGGTGTTCCCGACAATTGGTTCGTAGACCCTGTGCAGCTCGGTGTTCCCGGTGTGCGCCGCCCCGTCCAGGACGACGACGGCACCCTCGCCTGGCAGAGCGACGCGCTGTGCTCCCAGACCGACCCCGAGGCGTTCTTCCCCGAGAAGGGCGGATCGACCCGCGACGCCAAGCGCGTCTGCGCCTCGTGCGACGTGCGCACCGAGTGCCTCGAGTATGCGCTGCGCAACGACGAGCGCTTCGGCATCTGGGGCGGACTCAGCGAGCGCGAGCGGCGCAAGCTCAAGCGCCAGGCTTCCTGACCTGATCGGCGCGACCCGCGCGCGGCGGCGCGGCATGCGACGTTCGCGCGCTTAGGCTGTCTGCGTCATGCCCGCCCGAGTCCACGCCATCCTCGTCGTGCGCCCCGACGGCCGCACCCCCGCCGCTTTCCACCTCCGGCGCACGCTCGCGGCGCTCGATGCGCAGACCCGCCCCGTCGACGCTCTGACGATCGTGCTGTGCGGCGAGGACGACAACCTCCGTCAGCTGGCGGCGGACTCCCGCGCCGAGGGCGTGATCTCCGCACCACGCACGACCCGCTACGCCGAAGCCGCAGCTCTGGCCACGCACCGGGTGAGCGGCGACGCAGTGTGGCTGCTGGCCCAGGACACCGCTCCCGAGCCGCAGGCGCTCGCTCGGCTCGCCGGCGCCCTGGAGCTCGCGCCCTCGGTGGCTTTCGCCGCACCGAAGCTGGTGCGCTGGGACGATCGGGGCGAGATCGTCTCGCTCGGGGTGTCGATGACCACCCTGGGGCGGGCGGTCGGCCTCGCCGACGGCCAGCTCGATCAGGGGCAGCACGACGCAGGCCAGGACGTGCTGGCCGCCGACGTCCGCGGCGTACTCGTGCGCACCGCGGTCTGGCGCGAGCTGCGCGGACTCGATCGCGGTCTGTCGGGCGCCGACGAAGGGCTGGACCTCGGAGTCCGCGCGCGACTGTCGGGCGGCCGCGTCACGCTCGTGCCGAACGCCATCGTCGCCGTCGCCGGCGACGGCGTGGCCGGGCTTCCCGACGTCTACGGCTCTCGCAGGCGCATGCGCCGCGCATTCGCCATCCGCACGGCGCAGCTGCACCGTCGACTGGTCTATGCCCCCGCGCCGGTGCTGCCGCTGCAGTGGCTGGCCATTCTCCCCATCGCCCTCTGGCGCACGATCGTTCACCTCGTGGCCAAGCGGCCCGGCCAGATCTGGCCGGAGTGGGCGGCGGCCGTCACCGCAATGGTGCGCATCCCCGCCGTCGCCCGCGCCCGCGCCGGCATCCGCCACACCAGGAGGGTGTCGTGGCAGAGCCTCGCGGCGCTACGCATCGGGCGCGCCGATCTGCGCACGAACCTGGCGCTCACCGACGACTCCGATCGCCTCGCCGATGCCCGGCGCACCGAGTTGCGCTTCTTCAGCGGCGGTGGGGCGTGGGCGGTGCTGGCGGCCCTCGTCGTGTCGGTCGCCGCCTTCCCGGCGCTGCTGGCGTGGCCGGTTGTCGGCGGAGGCGCCTTGGCGCCGCTGCGCGACACCGTGGCGCAGCTGTGGGCGGATGCCGCCTACGGTCAGCGACCCCTGGGGCTGGATACCGTCGCCGCCGCCGACCCCTTCTCGGCAGTCGTGGCTCTCATCGGCACGCTGTCGCCGGCCGCGCCCTCGCAGGCGCTCGTCGTGCTCTGGGTGCTCGCCCTGCCGCTGGCGGTGCTGGGCGGCTGGTTCGCCGCGACCCGCGTGACCGACCGCTCGCTGCTGCGCATCACCGGCGGCGTCGCGTGGGCGTTGGCGCCCACCTTCCTGAACGTCCTGGTGGAGCCGCGGCCGGCCGCGGTGATCCTGCACCTGCTGCTGCCCTGGCTCTTCTACGCCGGCTCGGTCGCGCACCGTTCGTGGGCGGCCGCGGGGATGGCATCCCTCGTGCTCGTCGGCGTCGCCGCGTGCGCCCCGTCGCTCGTTCCCGCCCTCCTCGTGCTGTGGGTCCTCGCCCTCGCCATCGCCGCCGGACGCGGTACCGGTCGTGGCGCGGCACGCGTGGGGTGGCTGGTGGTGCCCACCGCCGCCATGTCTGCCCCGCTGGTGTGGGAGCAGCTCACCGCCGGAAACCCGTGGGGCCTCCTCGCCGACCCCGGCGTGCCGTGGGCAGGGCCGGTGGCGACAGCGGATGCGGCCGGACGCGCCCTCCTCGCCGCCGGCTTCCCCACCCCGGACCCGGGCGGTTGGGGGCAGATGCTCGGGGGCGGTCCGACCTGGTGGGTGCCGCTGCTCGTTGCGCTGCCGGCGCTTCTCGGCCTCATCGCACCGCTGACAGTGCGCTGGGCGGCCGGCGTGGTGCTGCTGTCTATCGGGGCCCTCGGACTCGCCACCGCCTACGCCGCCGTGGCCGTCTCGGTGGCCGTGACCGCCGCCGCCGAGCCCGTCGTCGTGTGGCCTGGCGCCGGGCTGAGCCTGGCCTGGCTCGGCGTCATCGGCGCCGCGCTCATCACCCTCGACGTCGTGCCGACGATGTCGACGGTGCGTGTGCTGGCTGCGACCGGTGTCGTGGCGGCGCTCACCGTGTGCGCGGTCCCCGCCCTCACCGCGCAGGCGCGGGATGCGGCAGCCCTCACCGAAGGCACGGCCAGCACCCTGCCCGCGTATGTGGCTGCCGAGGGTCGCGGATCGCCGTCGCTGGGCACCATCGTGATCGCCCCGCTCGCGGACGGCTCGGTCGCCGCCGACGTCGTGTGGGGCGCCAGCGAAACGCTCGGCGGCCAGAGCACGGTGCGCGCGACGCGTGTGGATGCCACCCCCGCCGACCGTGAGACGGCCGAGCTGATCGCCGATCTCGTCACAGATGCAGCCGATGACGCCGTGGCCCCGCTCGCCGAGCGCGGCATCGGCTTCGTGCTGCTCGCCCCGGCCGTCGAGCCCGCCACCGAGGCGGCGCAGTCGCTGCGCCGCACGGCCGCGATCGCGCTGGACCAGCGCGACCGGCTGGAGCCGGTCGGCGAGACGGCGCGCGGATCGCTCTGGCGCGTGTCCGGCCAGGTCGAGGCGCGGCCCGCTGCCGACCCGCAGGTCGCTGCGATCGCCCGCTGGGTGTTCGCCAGCCAGGCGGTGGTGCTCATGATCGCCGTGCTGCTGGCGATCCCGACGGCGCAGACCCGCCGCGACGCCCGCCGGGTGCCGCGGGTCGTCGGCCTGCGGGCAGGGGAGGGACGATGACCACCACCAGGTTCCGCTGGGCCACGAGCGCCCGGCTGGCCGGCGGCACGCTCGCGGCGGTCGCGCTCGTCGCCGGCACGGTCACCGCCGCCGCCGTGACGTGGCCCGTCCACGAGCGGGCACCCGTCAGCGTGGTCGCGACGCCCGCGCCGTCGGAGTCGGTGGTCGCCTGCCCGGGGGGCCTCTTGGCCATCGGCCGGGACGCGACACTGGCGGGTTCGGTGTCGGTGGTCGCCGACGCCACGACCACCGTCGGCACCGCCGCCGGGCAGACCGAGGCCACACCCGGTGTGCTGACGGTCCCGGGGATCGAGGCGTCCGCGCCCGCGGTGTTCGCCGCACCTCCCGCCGGCGACACCCGCACCGACCTCGCCGCCGCCTCCTCGGCGTCGGTGGCCGCAGAGGACCTCTCCGGCTTCGCCGCGGCATCCTGCGCGCCGCCGCTGCTGGAATCCTGGATCGTCAGCGGATCCACCACCACCGGGTCGTCAGGCCTTCTGCTGCTGGCCAACCCCGGCACGGTCCCCGCGACAGTCCAGATCACCGCCTACGGTGCGACCGGTGCCCGGACGCCGCCCGCGGGGCAGCTCATCGTCGCCCCCGGCACGCAGCGCGTACTGCCCCTGGCCGGTCTCGTCCGCGACGAGCAGAGCCCTGTGCTGCATCTGGTGTCCACGGGCGCCCCCGTGCAGGCCTCGCTGCAGGCGAGCATCACCCGCACGCTCCTCGCCGGCGGCGTGGACCAGGTCGGCGCCGTCATCGTCCCCGACACCGAGCTGGCCTTCCCGGGTGTCGCCGTGACCGCTCCGCCCGGGGTGGAAGGCGCATCGGACCCCACCGCCATCGTGCGACTGCTCGCCCCGTCGACCTCGACCACCGCGACGGTGACGGTGCGCAGCGGCGACCGCGAGGTCGCCACGAGAGAGGTTCCCCTCGAGGCGGGCCTGCCGCTGGAACTCGACCTCGGCGCTCTCGCGATCGGGCAGTACAGTGTGCACGTCACAGCCGATGCCGCCGTCGTCGGCGGGGTGTGGACGACCACCGGCTTCGGCGAGGGTGACGACTTCGCTTGGCACATGCCCGCGCCGCGGCTGGAAGGGCCCGCGCTCGTGGCAGTGGCGGCGGGGCCGTCGCCGGTACTGACGCTGGCGTCTCCCGCAGGCGAGGCCGTCACGGTGACGCTCACCGCCGACGCCGGCGCGGGCCCCGCGCAGCAGATCGTCGTGCCCGCGGGGGGAACTGCCAGGGTCGAGGTGTCCGAAGGTGCGCTCTACCGCCTCGAAGCCCCCGAGCCGATCCGCGCCGCCGTCGGCTATGCGGGCGAGGGCGCCCTGGCCGCCTACCCGGTCTGGCCCGCCGACGCTGCGGCATCCCCGCTCGTCGTCCACCCGTGAGCGCGCTTGCCGCCCGGCCTCGCTGCGGTGCCGGCGCGGGCCGCCACGCCTAGGATGGGCACATGATGCGGCGCCGTCTGAGACCTGAGACCGTCGCCCGCCCCCGGCCGTCCCGCCACGGCCGCCACGGACGCGACGGGCGGAGCCCGGTGGTGCGTCCGCCGCTTCCCCCGCTGGATACCCGCGCCGAACGGTTCGATCTGGCGGTGGGAGCTGCAGCGGAGTTCCTGCGCAGCGCCTGGGAGGAGCTGCGGGATGTGCGGTTCGAGATCGGCGAGATGCCGGATGCCACGGACGACGGCGGCATCCCGCGCTGGAGCGTGCTGCCCGACCAGCAGCGCATCATCCTGTATCGCCTGCCGATCGAGCGGCTCAGCCGCCCGCACCGCGAGGACGAGCTGCACCGGCGCATGATCATCGAGAGCTGCGTGTTCCGTGCCGCCGCGGAGTACCTCGACAAGGACCCCTGGGACCTCGGTCCGGAGCGGTTCCGCTTCTGAACGATCCCGCGCGGCGTACGTCCCGTGGGTATCGCGGCGGATAGCGTGGGGGCGATGCGCGAGAGACTGTGTTCCAAGGTCGGGTGCGCCCGGGAAGCCGTGACGACGCTCACGTTCGACTACGGCGACCAGATGGCGGCCCTCGGGCCCCTGGGCGGCGGGGGAGACCCGCACGCCCACGACCTCTGCGCCATCCACACCGATCGGCTCTCGGTGCCCAAGGGATGGGTGGTCGTGCGCCACGAGACGCTGCGCGTCTGACCCGCGTCCCGCGTGACGCTGCGCGTCCGGTCCCGGCCGGTGCCAGACCACGCGTGGCACAATGACGGCATGCCGACCCAGACGCCTGCCCTCACGTACGCCGTCGCCGATCTGTCGCTCGCCGGGGCGGGGCGCCATCAGCTGCGCCTGGCCGAGAACGAGATGCCGGGCCTCATGGCACTGCGTGCGGAGTTCGGGCCGTCGCAGCCGCTGGCCGGCGCCCGCATCGCCGGGTCGCTGCACATGACCGTGCAGACGGCGGTCCTGATCGAGACGCTAGTGGCCCTCGGCGCGCAGGTGCGCTGGGCCAGCTGCAACATCTTCTCCACGCAGGACGAGGCCGCTGCGGCTGTCGTCGTCGGGCCCGACGGCACGGTCGACGACCCCCGGGGTGTGCCCGTGTTCGCGTGGAAGGGCGAGACTCTCGAGGAATACTGGGACCTGGCCGACCGCGTCTTCGACTGGAGCGACGAGGGCTTCGATGGCCCGAACCTCATCCTCGACGACGGGGGAGATGCCACCCTGCTCGTCCACAAGGGCGTCGAGTTCGAGAAGGCCGGGGCGGTGCCGGATGCCGCGCCCGACGACCCCGCAGAGTACCGCGTCGTCCTCGACGTGCTGCGGCGCAGCCTCGCCAGGGACCCGCAGCGCTTCACGCGTATGGCCGAGGGGCTGCTCGGCGTCACGGAGGAGACCACGACCGGCGTGCACCGGCTGTACGAGCTCGCGGCATCCGATCGCCTGCTGTTCCCTGCGATCAACGTGAACGACTCGGTGACCAAGTCGAAGTTCGACAACAAGTACGGCATCCGTCATTCGCTGCCCGACGGCCTCAACCGTGCCACCGACGTGCTGATCGGCGGCAAGGTCGCGTTCGTCTGCGGCTACGGCGACGTCGGAAAGGGCGCGGCCGAGGCGCTGCGCGGCCAGGGCGCCCGCGTCATCGTGAGCGAGGTGGACCCGATCTGCGCTCTGCAGGCGGCGATGGACGGCTACCAGGTGGCGCGGCTGGCCGACGTCGCAGGCCAGGTGGACATCCTGATCACCGGGACCGGCAACAAGGACGTCGTGACCGTCGACGACCTGCTGGCTCTCAAGCACCTCGCGATCGTCGGCAACGTCGGACACTTCGACAACGAGATCGACATGGCGGGGCTCGAGGCGCTCCCCGGGGCCGAGCGCGTCGAGATCAAGCCGCAGGTGCACGAGTGGCGACTGCCCACGGGGCGCAGCGTGCTGGTGCTGAGCGAGGGCCGGCTGATGAACCTCGGCAACGCGACCGGCCACCCGTCCTTCGTGATGAGCGCGTCCTTCACCAACCAAGTGCTCGCGCAGATCGAGCTGTTCACGCGCCGTGAGGCGTACCCGACGGCCGTGTACACCCTACCCAAGCACCTCGACGAGAAGGTGGCGCGGTTGCACCTGGATGCCCTCGGCGTGCAGCTGACCACCCTCACCCCGGCGCAGGCCGCCTACATCGGCGTGCCGGTCGAGGGGCCGTACAAGCTGGACCACTACCGGTACTGAGCCGCCCTCAGCGGACCGGGAACCCCCGCGGCGCCACACCGACGCCGGCGGTGAGTGCGGCCGCGCGCTCGTCCTCGCCCCTCAGCGCCCGCAGTTCGCGCTCCCGGCGCACAGCCACGACCCCGAGCAGAAAGGTCTCGGGATCCACCGCGGGCACAGGCGCCACGAACGATCGCGTCTCGGCGGCCAGCGACACCGCTGTGCGCGCGCGTGCGGCGGGTTCGAGATCCCGCGCCTGCCGCGCGAACTGGGCGATGCGCCGGGCGAGGCCGTCGGGCAGCCGGCCGACGTCGGCGATCGTCGCCCACCCCGCGAGCGCCGGCGGCACCCCTGGGGGCTCCGGCGGCAGCTTGGGCGTGCGAGTGCGCTCGCTGTAGGTGCCGGCCAGCAGGTCGCCGAGGCGCTCCGCCCGCGGGGTGAAGGCCGCGACGATCCCGGCCACGGCGCCGAGGGTGAACCACAGCTCGAACACGCCAACGAGGGCCCGGATGAATGCCTGCCGCAAGCCGGCCGCTCCGCCGTCGGTGCGCACGATGCGGGCGCCGATCGCGAGCTTGCCGAGACTGCGCCCGCGGGTGGCGGTCTCGACGGTCGTCGGGATCACGACGGTCACGAGGACGAGCACGACGATCGTGTAGACGGTTGTGAGGTCGCCGCCGAGCACGCTGCGGCCGGCGGCCCATGAAGCGGCCGCCGCGAGCAGCTGGAACAGTGCCACTCCGGCGAGCATGTCGATGAGCGCGCCCACCGCGCGCAGAAAGTAGCCGACCGGCTGCACATCGAGGGCGACGGCTTCACCCGTGAGGATCTCGTCCTGCTGGATCTCCACGGCGGGCCCGGGCGTCGGCATGGCTACAGTGAATCACATGGATGCCGACGCACTCACCGCCGCCCGGCGCGAGGAGTGGGCGCGGCTCGACGAGCTGAGCCGTCGTCGCCGGCTCGGCGGGGCCGAGGCCGACGAGCTGGTCACGCGCTACCGCGCGGCTTCGGCCGATCTCGCGGAGCTGAAGACGTCGGCCGGCCGCACCCCCGAGGGCGACTACCTCTCGACCCTGCTCTCGCGGGCCCGACTGCGGCTGACCGGCACACCCGACAATGTGCTGCGTCAGATGCCCCGGTTCTTCCTGCGCCAGCTGCCCGCTGGCCTCTACCGCCTGCGCTACACGACTCTCGCGATCGCGGTCGGATTCGTCGCGGTCGCCGCGCTGGTGGCGGCCTGGGTGGCGCGGGACCCCGCGGCGCTGGCGTCGATGGGCAGCCAGGCCCAGTTGCAGCAGTACGCCGAGAACGACTTCACGCAGTACTACAGCGAGAATCCCGCGGCGGTGTTCGCGGGCACGGTCTGGACCAACAACGCCTGGATCGCCGCGCAGTGCGTGCTCTTCGGCATCACGGGATTGTGGCCCGTCATGGTGCTGGTGCAGAACGCCGTCGGGGTCGGCACGGCAGCGGCTGTGCTCTTCGCCTTCGACCGGGGCGACGTGTTCCTCCTCCACATCGCGCCGCACGGACTGCTGGAGCTGACGAGCATCTTCGTCGCCGGTGCGGCAGGGCTCCACATCTTCTGGGCGTGGGTCGCCCCCGGCAGGCGGGGGAGGGGCGAGGCCGTCGCTGCAGCGGGACGGTCGCTGGCGACGGTGGCCATCGGGCTGGTGTTCGCCCTTGCGCTCTCGGGACTGATCGAGGGGTTCGTCACCGCGCAGCCGTGGCCCTGGCCCCTGAAGATCGGCATCGGGGCCGCAGCGCTCGCCCTCTTCCTCGTGTACATGCTCGTCGTCGGCGGCCGCGCGCAGCGCCTGGGCGAGACCGGCGATCTCACCGAGTACGAAAGCGGCACCCCCCGCCTCATCGCCGGCTGACGCCTTCACGCGTGTTTTGGATGATTCAAAACAACGCTAGAATGAAGACATGACGCAGCAGAGTACCCCGGATGCCGCGGACGCGATCCGCGCCGCCGGACTGCGCCTCACCGACTCCCGCCGCGCGGTCTACGACGCGCTCGCCGGCCAGCCGCACGCGAGCGCCGACGACGTCTACGCGCGAGTCGCGCCGGTAGCCCCGCGCACGAGCAAGCAGTCGGTTTACAACGCCCTCGGCGACTTCGCCGATGCCGGACTGGTGCGCCGTATCGAGCCCGCGGGGCGGCCGATGCTCTTCGAGCTGCGCGTGGCCGACAACCACCACCACCTCGTCTGCACATCGTGCGGGCGCATCGAGGACGTGGACTGCACGGTGGGCCATGCCCCCTGCATGCACCCCTCCGAGACCCACGGTTTCGCGGTCACCTCCGCCGAGGTGACGTTCTGGGGTCGCTGCGACTCCTGCGCCGCCGCCTGATCTCCCTGACTCGCTTTCATCCCGAACCCGCAATTGGAAGGACCCCCATGACCGACGACACGATTTCCGAGATCGGCGCCGACGCGACCGACATCGACCAGTCCGTCACCGTCACCGACACCGACAAGGCACACGCTGAGCAGGCAGCGAAGGCAGGCGGATGCCCCGTCGTGCACGGCGCCGGCGCCGGCGCGGCGCACCCCGCCGGCCAGCCGCACCCCACCACGGGTTCTGCCAACAACGTCTGGTGGCCCAACCAGCTGAACCTGCGCATCCTCAAGAAGAACCCGGCCGAGGCCAACCCCCTCGGCGGCGACTTCGACTACAAGGCGGCCTTCGCATCCCTGGACCTCGCCGCCGTCAAGGCGGACATCGCAGAGACCCTCACCACGTCGCAGGACTGGTGGCCGGCCGACTTCGGCAACTACGGCCCGCTCATCATCCGCATGGCCTGGCACAGCGCCGGCACCTACCGTGCGACCGACGGTCGCGGTGGTGGCGGCGCCGGTCAGCAGCGCTTCGCGCCGCTGAACAGCTGGCCCGACAACGTCAACCTCGACAAGGCACGTCGTCTGCTGTGGCCGGTCAAGAAGAAGTACGGCCAGGCGCTGTCGTGGGCCGACCTCATGATCCTCGCTGGAAACGTCGCGCTGGAGAGCATGGGATTCGAGACCTTCGGCTTCGGCGGCGGCCGCGCCGACGTCTGGGAGCCGGACGACGACGTGTACTGGGGCCCCGAGACCACATGGCTCGGCGACGAGCGCTACACCGGTGAGCGGGACCTCGAAAAGCCCCTCGCCGCAGTGCAGATGGGCCTCATCTACGTCAACCCCGAGGGCCCGGCCGGCAACCCCGACCCGCTCGCCTCGGCACGCGACATCCGCGAGACCTTCGCGCGCATGGGGATGAACGACGAGGAGACCGTCGCGCTCATCGCCGGCGGCCACACCTTCGGCAAGACCCACGGCGCAGCCCCCGACTCCAACCTCGAGGACAACCCCGAGGCGGCGGGTCTGGAGATGCAGGGCCTGGGCTGGAAGAACAACTATGGCACCGGCAAGGGCGACGACACCATCACGTCGGGCCTCGAGGTGACGTGGACCTACCACCCCACCCGCTGGGACAACGAGTTCTTCCACATCCTCTACGCCTATGAGTGGGAGCTCATGAAGAGCCCCGCCGGTGCGCACCAGTGGCGCCCGAAGAACGGCGGCGGCGCCGACATGGTGCCGATGGCCCACGACCCGCAGACCCGTCGCGAGCCCCGCATGCTCACCAGTGACTTGGCGCTGCGCGTTGACCCCGAGTACGACAAGATCTCGCGTCGCTTCCTCGAAGACCCGGTGGCCTTCGGTGACGCCTTCGCCCGCGCATGGTTCAAGCTGACCCACCGCGACATGGGCCCCATCGCCCGGTACCTCGGCCCCGAGGTCCCGACCGAAGAGCTCATCTGGCAGGACCCGGTGCCGGCGGTCGACCACGTGCTGATCGACGCGGCAGACGCCGCAGCGCTGAAGCAGCAGATCCTCGCCACCGGTCTGACGACCGAGCAGCTCGTGTCCACCGCCTGGGCGGCGGCATCGTCGTTCCGCGGCAGTGACAAGCGCGGCGGCGTCAACGGCGCCCGCATCCGCCTGTCGCCGCAGAAGGACTGGCAGGTCAACAACCCGCCGCAGCTGAAGCTCGTGCTCGACGCCCTCGAGGGCGTGCAGAGCGCCTTCAACGAGGGGCGCACCGACGGCAAGAAGGTGTCGCTGGCCGACATCATCGTGCTCGCCGGCAACGCGGCGGTCGAGAAGGCAGCCCACGCCGCCGGTGTCGACGCCGACGTGGTGTTCCACCCGGGCCGCACCGACGCCACGCAGGAGCAGACCGACGCGGACTCGTTCGCGTACCTCGAGCCTGCCGCCGACGGGTTCCGCAACTACTACGGACCCAAGGCGTTCCTCCCGCAGGAGCACCACCTCGTCGACAAGGCGAACCTGCTGACCCTCACGGCGCCCGAGATGACGGTGCTCGTGGGTGGCCTGCGGGTGCTCGGGGCGAACTGGGACGGCTCCGAGTACGGCGTACTGACGAACCGGCCGGGTGTGCTGACGAACGACTTCTTCGTGAACCTGCTCGACCTCGGCACCACGTGGACGCCGCTGGACCCCGGTTCGCAGGCGTTCGAGGGCATCAAGGACGGCTCGGGCGAGCGCGTCGGCCGCGGCACGCGCGTCGACCTGCTGTTCGGCTCCAACTCCGAGCTCCGCGCCCTCGCGGAGGTCTACGCGAGCGATGACGCGCAGGAGAAGTTCGTGCGCGACTTCGTCGCCGCGTGGGGCAAGGTCATGGAGCTGGACCGCTTCGACCTGCGCTGATCCACCCGCACGGCAGCACAGCGGCCCGTCCCCCTCGGGGGCGGGCCGCTGTGCTGCCGTGCGCTCAGCCCAGTTCGCGTCCGTCGAAGAGCGCCCGATGGCAGAAGCCGGCGATGAGGGCCCCGACGATCGGGAAGACGATGAACACCCAGAGCTGCAGCAGCGCGTCAGGACCGCCGTAGAGGGCCGTGGCGATGGAGCGGGCGGGGTTGACCGACGTGTTGTCGATCGGGATGGATACCAGGTGGATGAGGGTGAGCGTCAGACCGATCACCAGTCCGGCGAGCTTCGTTCCCCGGGACGGATGGGTCACCCCCAGGATGACGAGCACGAAGATCGCGGTGAACAGGATCTCGGCGATGATCGCGGCGCCCAGACCGAACCCGCCGGGGGAGTGCTCGTCGAAGCCGTTGCTGGCGAAGCCGCCGTCCTGAGCGGAGCGCAGCCAGCCGTCGGGTCCGAAGAGCCCGATGAGCACGAGGAGGGTGGTCCCCACGGCGCCGCCCACGAGCTGCGCGACGATGTAGGCGAGGGTCTCGCGCCACGGGAAGCGACCCGCCGCGGCCAGCCCGAGGGTCACCGCCGGATTGAAGTGGCCACCCGAGATCGGGCCCCAGGCATAGGCGCCCGCGACCACCGTGAGGCCGAAGGCGAGGGCGACCCCGACGAATCCGATGCCGAGGGATGTGCCCTCGGGGCCGACGCCGTAGTCCGCGGCGAAGAGCGCGGCGCCGATGGAGCCGAACACCAGCAGGAACGTGCCCATCGCCTCCGCGGACATCCGCAGGGCCATGCTCGGTCCCCCGGGGGCGGCGGCGTGGTCGAGAGGCGTGGGGGCGACGTGTTCTTCCGGACGAGGATCATTGCTCATGGCTGTGCCTCCTTTCGGGCTCACAGTAGCCCGCCGCCGCGGGCCTCGATAGCGCCACTGCGAGAGAGCGCGTCGGTCATTGCCGGAAGACGCGACTGATGGCGGCGGCCAGCACGGAGACCTGCATCCAGAGCATGGCGCGATACAGGGGGCGAAGCACGAGAGCGGCGAGGGGGCGCGGCCGGCGCCCCGCGGGTGGCTCCCAGGCCAAGGAGATGCCCAGGTGCGTGCCGCCGGCGGCGTGCTCGAGCGAGAGCGTCACGCGACGGGCGTGGCTGCGGGCGACGTCCGGATACCGGAAGCGCCACTGGACCGACACCGGTTCCTGTGTCGACACGAGATGCATCTCCTGCTGCCGCATCGCCGGTGTGATCCGCAGCGGTCGCCCGTCGGGGGCGTGCGTGCGGGGCCGGCCGATCCAGACGTCGCCGCCGGCCCCGCCGTGCGGTCGGGTCACGCTGCCGATGACGGCATCCCATTCGGGGATCCGCTCCGCGTCGGACACCAGCGCCCACACCTGCTCGGGCGGCGCCGGGACGAACGCCGTCGTCGAGGTCGACAAAGGAGCCTGGTCTCGTCGTCGCCGCGGTGCCGTCGGCAGCCGGTCGGCGTCGTCCAGGCGTCGTGCCACCTCGTCAGCACTCGCCCCCAGGCGCTCCAGGGTCGCGGCGATGAACCCGCTCGGCTCGGCGACCAGCGCGCGCAGGATCGCAGGCGCATCGCCGCCCCGGCCGGCGCGGGAGGCATCCTTCATGACCTGCAGCGCCCGCCCGCTCCAGTGGTACCCCTGCGTCTCGTGGAAGACGATCCGTCCGGGCTCCACCGCCGGCGCCTCGACCCCGAGAGACTCCAGCTGCGCGGTGTGCTGCGCCGACAGGGCGGCCCGCGTGTTCTCGACGGTCACGCCGAGGCTGCGCAGCACCTGACCTGCCACGCCGCCGTCGAGGGTCAGGGCGATGAGCAGGTGCTCGCAGTCCGCTTCGCGCAGGCCCTGACGGGAGGCCTCCTCCATGGCCATCAGCGACAGGACGTGGCTCGTGGCGACCGCCTCGCCGAACGTCGCCATCAGCCGTGCCTCCGCGGCACCGGGATGGCCGGGTCGACGCGTTTGGCGTACTTCTTGTGCACAGCCTGACGGCTGACGCCGAGGGCATCGGCGATGGTCTGCCACGTCATGCCCGCGCGCAGCGCGGCCTCGACCTGCCGCAGCTCGAGTCGGTCGGTGAGGGTCCGCAGGGATGCCACGGCGCGCAGCCCAGCGCGAGGGTCGGCCGTGTCGCTGGCTGCGTCGGCGATCTGAGAAGCTTGCATGCTGTCAACATACGTTGCTAACAAAGGGGGGGTCAACCTGAGTTGCTAAGGTGTGACGCGCACCGGCGGCTCAGAGCCGGCCGGCCGCCTTGAGCGCCAGGTACCGGTCGGCGATCTGCGGCGGCAGGTCATCGGGCGAGGCGCTGAGCGCGTCTCCGCCCGCGCGGGCGACGGCCGCGGCCACCCTGGCAGCGTCGCGCGCGCTGCGCTGCACCGCCGCCGCGCGGTACACGTCATCGGCGGTCCGTCGCCCGCCGGTGGCCTCGTCGGAGGGATCGGGCGCGGCGTCGGTGGCGGTGCCGACGAGCACGTGCGCCCGCCGCGCGACGGCGCCGAGCGAGCCCAGGAACCCGCGGGAGGACTCGGGGGAGTCCTGCGCGGTCAGCAGCACCACCAGCGACGGCCGGGAGGTGAGGGCGCGCACCTGCGCGAAGGCGGCATCCCAGTCGGTGTCGATCAGCTGCGCCTCCACGGGCGCCATCGCGTCGACCATCGCCGGCAGGAGCGCTGGGCCGTCGATGCCGGTGACCCGCGCCCGCAGCACCCGGTCGAACATCGCCAGATGCACGTGGTCGCCGGCGCGCGAGGCGAGGGCGGCCAGCAGCAGGGCCGCCTCCATCGCGGCATCCAGGCGTACGCCGTCCCCGACCCGCGCGGCGGCGGTGCGCCCGGTGTCGACGATGATCACGACGTGCCTGTCCCGCTCGGGGCGCCAGGTGCGCAGCATCGTCGTGCCGGCGCGAGCGGTGGCGCGCCAGTCGATGGAGCGCACGTCGTCGCCGCGGACGTACTCGCGCAGGCTGTCGAACTCGGTGCCCTGCCCGCGCACCTGCACGCTGGTGTTGCCGTCGAGTTCGCGCAGCCGCGCCAATCGTGAGGGCAGGTGACGCCGCGACGCGAACGGCGGGAGCACCCGCACGGCGCCGGGCGCCTCGAGGCGCGCCTGCCGCCCCGCCATGCCGAGCGGGCCGCCGGAGCGGACGACGACGAAGTCGCTGCGCAGCTCGCCCCGCCGCCGTGGCCGCAGCGGCATCGGGATCGTCCGGCGCTCGCCGGCCGGGACGTCCAGCGCAGCGCGGCCCTCCGGCGCGCCAGCCGTGGGCTGCCAGGCATCGCGCAGGTGGCCGCGCACCCGCCGTGGGCCGCCGTTGTGCACGACGAGCGAAGTGTCCACGCGCTCGCCCAGCCGGGTGCGGGTGGGACCGGTGCGCGTGAAGCTCAACCCGCGGGGGTCCGGCGTGGTTGCGGCATCCACGCCCGTCGCCAGCGCGCACAGCACGAGCCACACCCCGGCGACCGCCCACGGGGCGATGCCGGCCGAGCCCAGCAGCACCACGGGCACGACGCCGAGGGCGACCAGTGCAGGAAGACGGCCGGTGACGTACATGGTTCCTTCGGAGACGCGGGTCGGAGACGTGGGGCGGGGGACGCGGGATGCGGCGGGCGGACGCCGGCTCAGATCGGCACGGGGGTCTGCTGCTGCACCGACGCGAGGATCGCCTCCACCGACACGCCCTCGATCTCCGCCTCGGGTCGCAGCCGCAGCCGGTGCCGCCAGGCGGGCATCAGCATGGCCTGCACGTGGTCGGGCGTGATGGCGGGGTAGCCGCCCAGCCACGCCCAGACCTTGGCCGCCGCCAGCAGCGCCGTCGCGGCGCGCGGGCTCGCACCCAGCTGCACGGACGGCGCCTGCCGGGTGGCCCGGGCGAGGTCGACGACGTAGCCGAGCACATCGTCGGCGACGGCGACGGATGCCGCGGCGCGCTGGGCGGCGCGGATCTCGTCGGCCCCGACGACTGCGCTCAGGCCCGCCGCATCGAGGTCACCCGGCCGGAACCCGTCGGCGTGGCGGCGCAGCACCGCGAGCTCGGCGTCGCGGGCGGGGACGCCGATGACGAGCTTCAGCAGGAAGCGGTCCAGCTGGGCCTCGGGGAGCGAGTAGGTGCCTTCGTGCTCCACCGGGTTCTGCGTCGCAGCGACGAGGAAGGGGTCCGGGATCGGGCGGGTGACCCCGTCGGCCGAAACCTGGCGCTCCTCCATGGCCTCGAGGAGTGCGGCCTGGGTCTTGGGGGGCGTGCGGTTGATCTCGTCGGCCAGCAGCACGTTGGTGAACACCGGTCCCTCGCGGAACTCGAACTCGCCCGAGCGCGCGTCGTACACCAGCGACCCGGACACGTCGCCGGGCATGAGGTCCGGCGTGAACTGCACGCGCTTGGTGTCCAGGCCGATCGCCCGGCTGAACGAGCGGACCAGCAGCGTCTTGGCGACGCCGGGCACGCCCTCCAGCAGCACGTGGCCGCGCGCGAGCAGGGCGATCAGCAGCCCTGTCACGGCGCCGTCCTGGCCGATGACGGCCTTGCCTACTTCCAGGCGCACGCGGTTCATCGCCTCGCGCAGGGCGTCGTCGTCGATCGGCGTCGCGGGTGCGGCGGCGGAGGGCTCGAGGTGGGTCACTGCGGGTTCCTCTCGGGTCGGACGGCGAGACGGACGGCCGTCTCGAGATCATCCAGGGCGTCGGCGAGCGCGACGAGTTCGGCGTCGGTGGCGGGCAGGTCGTCGATCAGGATGCCGCGCACGCGGCCGCGGTCCGCCCCGACGAGACCGGCTGCGGCGTCGGCGATGGTGGGGGCGGGGGTCGCGGGACCGAGGCCCAGCGTGCGGGCCAGACGCTCCAGGGCGCCGAAGCGCAGGAGGTCGGCAGCGTGGACGGTGTCCCGGGCTCGGGCGTAGAGGCGCGATCGCCCCTCGGTGGTCTCCGAGGCCCTCACGGTCACCGGCAGGTCCTCGGTGACGAGCGGGCCGAACCGGCGGCCGCGCCACACGATGGCGGCGACCGCCGATGCCAGCACCACGACGATCGCGGGCGTCACCCAGTCGGGCGTGAGCTCGCCCAGTGTCGGGGCGGTGTCGGGGAGAGCGCCGTCGCCGAGGGCAGGCAGGTACCAGATCAGCCTCGGCTGGCGCCCCAGCAGGTTCGCCGCGAGTGCGGCGTTGCCGTCATCGGCGAGGTGCGCATTGGTGAAGAGCTCGCCGGCGTCGAGTGCGGCGATGCGGCCGGTGTCGCGCTCGACCGCGAGGAGGGCGTATCCGTCGCCAGACGGGTAGCAGGCGATGACGCCCGCCCCCGGGGTGAAGACGGCTCCCGGTGCGATCGCGCCGGCACGTTGCGCCTCGGCGAGGGTGCACTCCGGTTCGGCGCGGGCGCCGTCGCCGATCCCGGCGGCTGCGGCGTCGTCGAGGAGCACCCGGACGTCGCGCGAACGGGGGTCGACGAGCACGACGTCGTCGGCCATGCGCGTGAGGCTCTCGAGCGTTTCGTCGTCGAGTGCGGCGGTGTCGGTGAGCACGAGGGTGTCATCGCTGCCGGCCAGGGCCCGCTCTGCCGACGGCCGGTCGCGGACGACGTCGACGCGGATGCCCTGGTCGCGCAGCACCTCCGCGACCGCGCGCGTGCCCCCGGGCCCCACGGACTCCGGATCCAGCGCATCGCGCTCGGTCCAGTCGCCGAGGGAGAGGAGGGCCGCTGAGCCCGCCCCGGTGATCACGAGGGCGGCGGCGATCGCCGCCCATCCGCCGAAGCGTCGGCGGCGTGTGGCGGTGTCGGGCTGGGCGGGCGCCGTCATGGTGCGGGCACCGGGTCGCGCCGGGGGGAGGACACGACGGCGTCGTCGTCGACCGCGGCGACAGCGCGGTAAAGCTCAGGCGTTCCCGGCAGACGCAGGTAGCGCACATCGTCGAAGGCGCTCGCCGCCCGCTCCAGGCGCTCGGCGAGCGCGGGCAGGGCAGCGCCGGCGTCGCGCGCGAAGGCGTGCACGGTGGCCCCGGGGGTGACGTCCACGATGCCGCGCTCGTCGAGCGCGCGGGCCAGCGCGCGGAACCGCTCGACGACGGCCGCATCCCATTCGCCGCGATCGGCGTGCTGCGCGGCCGCGGCCCGCAGCTGGGCGGCGGTGCGCTGCTCGGGATCTCCGAAGAGGTCCGCGGCGGTGCGCGAGCGGGCCGGAGTCCGCGGCATCCCCCAGATGGCGAGCGCGACCACGACCAGGGCGACGATGAGCACGGACACCCCGATCGCCAGCCACGGACCCCATCCCTCGGGGAGCTCGGTGGCGAAGAGGTCGCGGAAGAAGCGCTCCACGCCGTACGCGAAGCGGTCCAGGGCCGTCGGCTCGGTGATCGCGTAGGCGGGGTCGGACAGCTCCGTCTCGGCCCAGCGGCGTGCCTCTTCCCCGTCGGGGATCAGCGGAACGTCCGCGGTCAGGGCTTCACCCACGGGTGCGATCCCTCTTCGCTCGGCGCGCCGGGCTCGGTCCGCGGCGCCGCAGGGGCGGGCGTGGTCGGCGCCGGCGGCGGGTACGCGCCTGGCGGCGGGGGATACGCACCTGCCGCGTATGGCGGGTACACGCCCGCGGGCGGGGGATACGCGCCCGCCGGCGGCGGGTAAGCGCCCGCGGGCGGAGGATACGCGCCCGCAGGCGGCGGGTAAGCGGCGTAGGGCGCCGGGCCGGCCGCCCGCGGGGCCACGGTGCGGCCGATGTGGAGTGTGTACGGATCCTCGAGGTCCGTGACTCCGGCGTCGCGCCGCTCGACGTAGGCGAGCAGGTCCTGGTCCAGACCCTCTCGCCGCATGCGGCAGTCGACGTAGATGAGCGATGTCGCCGTGGACTGCACGATGATCGCGACGGACTGCACGAGCACCGTGACCACCTGCGTCAGCACGCCGCCGACGATGAGGGCGACGAAGAAGCCGGTGTCGGGGTCCCCGGTGGGGGAGAGCACCGTGGAGACGGCGGTGGTCGCCAGCGAGAACGGCAGGCTCACCGCCTGGCCGATGAAGCCGAAGGCGGTCGAGATGAGGACGACGATGCCGAGCGTCGACCAGAATCGGCCGCGGGTGAGCGACCACGACCGTGCGATGGCGCCGGTGATCGTCGCGCGTTCGAGGATGATCGCCGGGGGCACGAGCAGCAGCTTCACCGTCAGCCACAGCGCGAGCGGGATCGCCGCGAGCGCCAGGCCCACCGAGAGCGCCAGCCCGCTGATGGGCTCGCTGAGGACGAGCGCGACGGCGCCGGCGACGACGATGCCCATGGCCACCAGCACGACGAGGGTCAGCAGCAGGGTATAGCCCACCAGGCGCCAGATGACGGGCTTCACCTGCGCCCACAGCGCGCGGAGGGTGAGCTTCTCGGCCACGACGGCGCGGGCCACCTCTCCGACCACCACGCCCTGGACGATCACGCTCACAGCCGCCAGCACGAGGCTGACCAGCACGCTGCCGCCGACGCCGATGGCGATCGAGCCCGCCATCACCTCGTCGAACTCCTGCGTGCCCGGTCGCAGCGTGTCCAGGCGCAGGAACGCCGCGAGGACGATCGCGACGATCGCGAGCGATCCGATGAGCGTGACCACCGACTGCACGGTCAGCGCGAACCCCAGCAGCACTCGCGGGTTCTGGCGCAGGGCCGAGAACGAACGTCCGAGGATGACGCCGAACGACAGCGGGCGCAGCGGGACGATGCCCGGGCGGGTGGCGGGTGTCCAGGCCGGATATGCGGTCATGACTCTCCCTGAGCAGGCTGGGGTGGGTCCTATCGTGTCATAACGCGCGGATGCCGCGACGCGGCTCCACGGAGCGGTGCGGCGACCTTGCGGCGGGGTCGGCTACTCTGGGCGGAGCCCGCCGGCCCTGACTGCGGAGCGGGCTGGGGAACCCGGAGGACGAGCACGCACCCATGACCTCACGCATCCTGGTGGTCGATGACGACACCGCGCTGGCCGAGATGATCGGCATCGTCCTGCGCACCGAGGGCTTCGACACGGTCTTCTGCGCCGACGGCGCGGCCGCTGTCGACGTGTGGCGCGCCGAGCGCCCCGACCTCGTTCTGCTGGACCTCATGCTCCCCGGAGTGGACGGCATCGAGATCTGCACGCGCATCCGAGCCGAATCCGGTGTGCCCATCATCATGCTCACCGCACGCACCGACACCGCCGATGTCGTCCGCGGCCTCGAATCGGGGGCCGACGACTACATCGTGAAGCCCTTCAACCCGAAAGAGCTCGTCGCCCGCATCCGCACCAGGCTGCGGCCGACGACCGAGCCCGCCGGAGAGACACTGCGCATCGGCGACCTCACCGTCGACGTATCGGCCCACGAAGTGCGCCGCGGCGACGAGATCATCGCCCTGACGCCGCTGGAGTTCGAGCTGCTGGTGGCACTGGCATCCAAGCCGCAGCACGTCTTCTCGCGCGAGATGCTGCTCGAGCAGGTGTGGGGCTATCACTACAAGGCCGACACCCGCCTGGTCAACGTGCACGTGCAGCGGCTGCGTGCCAAGGTCGAGCTCGACCCCGACAACCCGCGCATCGTCACGACCGTGCGCGGCGTGGGCTATCGCGCCGGCGCGGTGGTCTGAGGTCCATGTCCCACGCGCACGCGCCGCGGCGTGTGCCGGCCCGCCTGCGGGACTGGCGCTCCTGGCCCCGGAACGTCCGCTATGCGTGGCGGCGCTCGCTGCGCTTCCGCACGGTGCTGCTCGCTCTGGGTCTCAGCGCCCTGGCGGTGCTGGGCGCCTTCGTCTTCATGGCGCTCGCGATCCAGAACGACCTCTTCCAATCGCGCCTCGCGCAGGTGCTGGAAGATGCCGAACGCACCACGCAGGCCGCTCAGGCGACGCTGGACTCCGCCGAGGTCGGCGGCGACCTGGTCGCGGTGGACAACCTGCTGGTCAACGTCAGCACGGTCGCCCGGCAGGGGGCGACCGAGATGACGGCGGCGCTGCGCAGCGACCCCGCGTCGCCGCTGGCGCCTCAGGGTTTCACGACGGGCGGGCTGACCGAGGATTACCTCTCGGAGGGCCTGCGCGCGGCGGTGCAGGACGGGGCCGACCTGCAGTGGTGGCAGTCTGTCGCCCTGCCGGACGGCGACGGCGGGACCGTGCCCGGCATCGTGGTGGGCCAGCAGCTGCAGGTGCCCGAAGCCGGTTCGTACGAGCTCTACTTCGGCTACGACCTCGCCGATGCGTCGCAGACGCTGAGCTTCGTGCAGGTGACCCTGTGGATCGTGGGTGCGGCACTCGTGCTGCTGATCGGCGCGATCTCGTGGGTGGTGCTGCGGTCGGTGACGAGCCCCATCGCCGAGGCGGCCGAGACCAGCGAGCGCCTCGCGCACGGCGACCTCGGCGTGCGGCTCGAGGTGCGCGGCGACGACGAGCTGGCCACGCTCGCGCGCTCGTTCAACGCGATGGCCGACAGCATCCAATCGCAGATCAAGGACCTCGCCGACCTCTCGCTCGTGCAGCAGCGGTTCGTGTCGGACGTCTCCCACGAGCTGCGGACGCCCCTGACCACGATCCGCCTGGCCTCGGACATGCTCAACGACCGGCGCGAGGCGTTCGACCCCGCCACTGCACGCGCCGCGGAGCTGCTGCACGCCCAGGTGCAGCGGTTCGAGACGCTCCTGACCGACCTGCTCGAGATCAGCCGGTACGACGCCGGTTCCGTGCAGCTGGAGATCGAGCCGACCAGCATGACGCAGCTGGCAGAGGACGTGATCGCGTCGATGCAGCAGCTCGCGGACCAGCACGGCTCCGATGTGCGACTCATCGCCCCCGGCGGCTACTCGCCCGTGGAGATGGATCCGAGGCGCGTGCGCCGCATCGTCCGCAACCTGCTGGGCAACGCCATCGAGCACGGGGAGGGCCGCCCGATCGTGGTGACCGTCGACAGCGACCAGCACGCGGTTGCGCTCGGGGTGCGCGACTACGGACTGGGCATGACCGCAGCCGATTCGGAGCGGGTGTTCGATCGCTTCTGGCGCGCCGATCCGTCGCGCAGGCGCACCATCGGCGGCACGGGGCTGGGCCTGTCGATCGCGCTGGGTGATGCGCGGCTGCACGGCGGCACCCTGGCGGTGTGGTCGGCGCTGGGTCGGGGCACCCACTTCGTGCTGACCATCCCCCGGCACGGCAGTGAACTGAACGGGGTCTCGCCGATCGCCGCCGACCCCGGCGACGACGCCGCCTTCGACACGCTCGGACTCACCCAGCCGATCGAGATACCGCCCGCAGACCGGAGGGAGAAGCGATGAGATCGCCGATCCGCGCGCTCGCCGTCGCGATCGCCACGGCATCCGCCCTCATGCTGTCCGCGTGCGCCGGGCTGCCCACGAGCGGCCCGGTCAACCCCGGCCTGCCGCTGGAGGGTGACACGCAGCCGCCCGACATCTCCTTCGTCGCCGACCCCCCGCAGCCGGGTGCGACCCCGCGGGAGATCGTTGAGGGCTTCATCCGCGCGGGTTCGGGGACTCGGGGGGAGTGGGCCACGGCGCGCGAATACCTCACCGCCGCGGCCCGTGAGACGTGGGACCCGTCCGCGAATGTCACGATCGACGACTTCTCGCAGCGGGAGTACATCGAGGCGGGCGACGACACCATCGTGCTGAACGTCACGGCCCAGGCGACCGTTGACGAGGCCGGCTCCTACGACGACCTCGGGGGCGACGACCTCGAGCTGAGGTTCGGGTTGGCGCAGGAGGACGGGCAGTGGCGCATCAGCGAGGCCCCGAACGGCATCGTGCTCGACGACGCCCGGTTCGACGTCGTGTTCCGCAGCTATGCGCTGGCGTACTTCGACCCCACCTGGACCTACCTCGTCCCCGATGTCCGGTGGTTCACGACGACGAACCCCGCCACGAGCGTGGCCAGCGCGCTGCTCGAGAGCGGGCCCAGCCCCTGGCTGACGGGGGCCGTCGCCAACGCCGTGCCCGAGGACGTCACCCTCGCCGCACGCACGGTGCCCGTGCAGGACGACGGCACGGCGCAGGTCGAGCTCACACCCGGGGCGCTGGACCTGGACCGAGAGACCCTGGACCGCGTGCAGACACAGCTGCTCGAGAGCCTCTCCGGCGCCGGCGTCTCCGCCGTTCAGCTGACCGTCGACGGCCAGCCGTTGCCGGCCTCGCGGGTGGAGACCCGCTCGACACGGGTTCCGCCGCAGCCCCTCGTGCTGATGGAGGAGGGCTTCGGCTTCCTGGCGGGTGAGTCGCTCGAGCCGATCGCCGAGCTCTCCGAGGCCATCGTGGACGCAGGCCCGACGGCGGTGCAGGTGTCGGCCGATCAGGATGCCGCGGCGCTGCTGCGCGGCACGGGGGCCGTCGCGCGTGTGGATGCGACCAACGGCTGGGCCGACGTGGACACCCGCCCCGACCTCATCGCCCCCACGATCGACACCGGGAACTGGGTGTGGAGCGTGCCGCGCTCGAATCCGCAGGGGCTGCAGGCCTTCGGTCCGGACGGCACGAGGGTCGACGTCGCGGGCGCGTGGCCCGATGCCACCCGGATCAGCGCGATGGAGGTATCGCGCGACGGGACGCGGGTGGCGGCGGTCGTCAGCGACGGCGGACCGCCGGCCGTGTGGGTGGCCGGCATCGTCCGTGACGGCGGGGTGCCGGTGCGCCTCGGTGAACCGTGGATGCTCGGCTCGCTGGCCGGGCCGGGAACGGACATGGCCTGGCTCGACGCCACGCACGTGGGGATCGTGGCCGACGTCGCCGGTGACACCAACGTGGTGGAGCAGCTCGTGGGGGGACCGGCGGACGTCGTCACCGCACCGGCGGCGGTGACGACGATCGCCCCGACCAACCAGGCCTTCGTCCCGCGGCTGCTCGACACCCGCGGCGTGCTGTATGTCCGCCGGGGGACCAACTGGGGCAATGCCTCCGGCGACCTGCGCGTGATCGTGCTCGGCACGGTGCAGGGCACTCCCGGCTGAGCGCCCCGCCCTCCCCAACCGCCGACGGAGCCGATCCGTCCCCGACGCCCCCGGCATCCTCCGCGGGGTCGGCGGCCCCCGTGCAGACTCGCACCATGATCGCGGTTCCGTCCCTCATGCGCGGCGCGCTCGCCGATGCGCTGTCGCTGGCGTTTCCGACCTGGTGTGCCGGCTGCGACCTGGCCGACACGGCGCTGTGCCCGCCGTGCCGGGCGCAGCTCGCACCCCGGCCGCGCCGCCACAGCGCCGGCGGTCTGCAGATCTGGAGCGGCCTGGGCTTCGAGGGGGTCCCTGCGCGGGTGCTGCGCGCCTTCAAGGAGGACGGGCGCACGTCGCTGGCGCTGGCGCTCGCGCCGGCGCTGGCCGCGGCTCTCGGGGCGTACGACTCGCCGGTCGCGGTGGTCCCGGTGCCCGCATCGCGCGCCTCGGTGCGTCGGCGGGGATATCGCCCCGTCGAGCTCATCGCGCGCCGGTGCGGCGTGCATCCGCACCGGCTGCTGCAGGTCGCCCGGGCCACACGCGATCAGCGAGGGCTGACGCGCGAGGCACGCAGCGCCAACGTCGCCGGCAGCATGACGCTGCGCGCGGTCGTCGACCTGCCGGTGGTGCTCGTGGACGACGTGGTGACCACAGGGGCCACCCTCGCTGAGGCGGCGAGGGTGCTCCGGGCCGGCGGTATGCGCGTCATGGGCGCTGCCACCGTGGCCGTGACGGCCCGCACGTACGGGCGCCGAGATGACATCGGGCGGCGAGGGCGATAGCGTTGGAGGACAAGGCGACACATGGTCCGCCCTTGGCCGGGCGGACCGGAACAAGGAGGTCAAGGATGGATACCAGCATCGTCGGCGTGGGAGTGGGAATCAGCGATCGATTCCGCACCGTAGTCGAAGAAAAGGCCCAGCGCGTCGAGCACCTCGCTCCGCGGGCCCAGCGGCTGGACGTCAAGGTGACCCACCGCGCGTACCACAACGGGCGTATGGAAGACGAGACGGTCGAGCTCACCCTCACGGGCAAGGGTCCGCTGGTGCGGGCCGAGGCGACAGACGGTGACAAGTTCACCGCGCTGGATCTGGCCGTCGACAAGCTCGCCGAGCAGCTGCGCCGTGCCAAGGAGAAGCGCCTCGACGCGCGTGACAAGCCGCGCGGGGCGACCTTCAAGAAGGAGAACGGCGCGCTCGAGGGCATCGACGTGCAGCCCGCTTCGGCGGACGTGCTCGAAGCCGTCGCCACCGGCACCGGCACCGTTCCGGTGCAGGCCGAGAGCGCCGACGAAGCGGACTACACGCCCGTCGTCATCCGCACGAAGCAGTTCGACGCCGAGTGGATGACCGTCGAAGAGGCCGTCGACCGGATGGAGCTGGTCGGCCACGACTTCTTCCTCTTCATCGACGCCCGCACCGACCACCCGAGCGTGGTCTACCGACGCAAGGGCTGGGACTACGGTGTGATCTCGCTGACCACGGCGGCACCGCCGGCGGCGCGCGTCGCCTCATAACCTCTTCTTGCTCAGCGGATGCCGCGTGGACCATCGCCTACACGCGGCATCCGCTTTTTCTGTGCCCTCTCGGGTCAGTCGAACATGCCGTCCAGCAGGCTGCCGATGACGAGGCCGCCGAGGAGGCCCCCCATGATGTTGTTGCCGCCGGGGCCGGCACTGCGACCGCCGCCCCATCCGCCCTGCGGGCCGCCCCAGCCCGGGTCGTCGGGCCGCGAGGCGTCGATGTCCCGCTGGGCGTACTGCAGCGCCTCCGAGGCGAGCATGCCGCAGCGCCGCGCGTCGGCCATGGCCTTCTCGCGGTCGTCCTCGGCGATCGGGCCGGCGATCACGGGGCTGAGCGCCAGCCGCAGGCTCTCCGCCTCGGCCAGGCGCGTGCGGGCGTCGGCGCCGATCCACCCACGGTGGCCGGCGATCACCGAGCGTGCGACCGACAGCTGACGGTCGGCATCGTCCACGGCGTGACGCACGTGCGCCTCGGCGGGGATCGGCCGCGCCGCGCGCTCGCGCGCCTTGGCGATCACCGCGTCCAGGGCCGCGTTCTTCTCGCGCAGCACGGTGAGCTCTGCGAACGGGTCCGCCTTGCCGCCGGCGGGGGTCAGGCTCGCCAGTGCGCGCTCGAGCTCGGCGACAGCCGTGGTCACCGCGGGCACCTGCGGCGCGTCGCGGGCTGCGACGATGTCCTCGCGCGAGTCGGCGACGACCGCGGCGAGGGTCGATTGGGCGCGCAGTGCCTCGACTTCGAAGTCGTCCACGGCGTCGAGCAGGGTGCCCGCCCGCCGCACGGCCTCGATGGCGGTCTCCAGAGCGATGTTGGCGGCGCCGCGCTCGCCGGCGTCGCGACGCCGCTCGGCGACGTCGGCGCCGTGCGCGGCGAAGTCCAGCAGCCCGGCCGCCTCATCGGCGTTGCCGGCGACGCGCTGTGCAGCCGCGGGGGCGTAGCGCAGGCTCACCCGCTCGATCACCGTGCGCGCCGCCGGAACGCGGGCGGTGAGGCGCTCCACGTCCGAGCGGATGCCGGCGAGGATCTCAGGGGCGCGTCGGGCGCGCTCGATGCGCTCGGCCAGCGCGCTGGTCCGGTCCTCGATCAAATCGTCGGCCCACTCGCACAGCTGGATGATGCGGGCGTTGCGGGTGCGCAGCTCTTCGAGGGTGTCGGGGATGTCGTCGTGGTTGAGCTGATTGAGGTGGAACGCCTCGCCCAGGTGGTGACGCACCGCCGCGAGCGCCTCGCGCAGCTCGGCGGTCGCGTCGGAGCCGAGCTCGGCATCCGCGAACACCAGTTCGTCGCTCGTCACCCGCAGTCGCTCATCAGTGGCCACCAGAGCGGCACCCGCCCGGCGCGCAAGATCCGCGTCGTGCTCCTGCAGTTCTTGCTGCTCGCGTTTGCGCTTGCCCCAGAATCCGGCCATACGCCGATCCTACGGCGCACCGTTGCCCGGTGCGCGGGTTCGCTCAGGGCGAGAGTTCAGAGGGCCCCTTCAGGCGACGATGAGGTCACGGGCCGATAACATGGCGGTGTATGCCCGCGCGCCCGAGCGTGCGGGCGCCGGCGCAATCCGCGCCCGAACGACAGATGGAGATGCCCCGTGGCCAACCCTCTCGAGAAACTGCTCCGTGCCGGTGAGGGGCGGGTGCTGCGGCGCCTGCAGCAGGTCGTCAAGGCCGTGGCCGCCCTCGAAGAGGACTACGCGCAGCTCACCGATGAGGAGTTGCGCGGCGAGACTGCGGAGCTCCGCGCCCGCTACGCCGCGGGCGAGACGCTCGACCAGCTCATGCCCGAGGCCTTCGCCGCTGTGCGGGAAGCGGCCAAGCGCACTCTCGGCCAGCGTCCTTACGACGTGCAGGTGATGGGCGGTGCGGCACTTCACCTCGGCAACATCGCCGAGATGAAGACCGGTGAGGGCAAGACCCTGACCGCGGCGCTTCCGGTCTACCTCAACGCCATCGCGGGCAAGGGCGTGCACGTCATCACCGTGAACGACTACCTGGCCTCGTACCAGGCCGAGCTCATGGGCCGCGTCTACCGGGCGCTCGGGATGACCTACGGCACGATCGTGGCCGGCCAGAACCCGCAGGTGCGTCGCGAGCAGTACGCCGCCGACATCACCTACGGCACGAACAACGAGTTCGGCTTCGACTACCTGCGCGACAACATGGCCTGGCGCAAGGACGATCTCGTCCAGCGCGGCCACTTCTACGCCATCGTCGACGAGGTGGACTCCATCCTCATCGACGAGGCGCGCACCCCGCTCATCATCTCGGGCCCGTCCTCGGGCGAGGCCAACCGCTGGTTCGTCGAGTTCGCGAAGATCGCCAAGACCCTCGAGCCCGGGGTCGACTACGAGGTCGACGAGAAGAAGCGCACCATCGGTGTGCTCGAACCCGGCATCGAGAAGGTCGAGGACTACCTCGGCATCGACAACCTGTACGAGTCGGCCAACACGCCGCTCATCTCCTTCCTCAACAACTCGATCAAGGCGCTCGCGTTGTTCAAGCGCGACGCGGACTACGTCGTCATGAACGACGAGGTCATGATCGTCGACGAGCACACCGGCCGCATCCTCGTGGGACGCCGGTACAACGAAGGCATCCACCAGGCGATCGAGGCGAAGGAGGGCGTGCCGGTCAAGGCAGAGAACCAGACCCTCGCCACCGTCACGCTGCAGAATTACTTCCGCCTCTACGACAAGCTCGCCGGCATGACCGGTACCGCCGAGACCGAGGCGGCGGAGTTCATGTCGACCTACAAGCTCGGCGTCGTGCCGATCCCGACGAACAAGCCGATGATCCGCAAGGACCAGCCGGACCTCGTCTACAAGAACGAGCAGGCGAAGTTCGCGCAGGTGGTTGAGGACATCGCCGAGCGCCACGCCGCCGGACAGCCCGTGCTGGTCGGCACGGTGAGCGTCGAGAAGAGCGAGTACCTGTCGCGGCTGCTGGCCAAGAAGGGCGTCAAGCACGAGGTGCTCAACGCCAAGAACCACGCCCGTGAGGCCGAGATCGTCGCCCGCGCCGGGCGGCTGGGCGCGGTGACGGTCGCCACCAACATGGCCGGCCGCGGCACCGACATCATGCTCGGCGGCAACGCCGAGTTCCTCGCGGTGCAGGAGTTGAAGGCCCAGGGCCTGGACCCGGTCGAGACTCCCGAGGAGTACGAGGCCGCGTGGGACTCCGTGTACGCCTCGATGCGCGACACGGTCGCCGAAGAGGCGACGAAGGTCGTCGAAGCGGGCGGCCTGTACGTGCTGGGAACCGAGCGGCACGAGTCGCGCCGCATCGACAACCAGCTGCGCGGTCGCTCCGGCCGTCAGGGAGACCCCGGCGAGAGCCGCTTCTACCTGTCCCTGACCGACGACCTCATGCGGCTGTTCCAGTCCGGCGCCGCCGAGGCGATCCTGGCGCGCACGAACTTCCCCGACGACGTCGCCATCGAGTCGACCATGGTCTCGCGCGCCATCAAGAGCGCCCAGTCCCAGGTGGAGTCCCGCAACGCCGAGATCCGCAAGAACGTCCTCAAGTACGACGATGTGCTCAACCGTCAGCGTGAGGCCATCTACGCCGACCGTCGCCACGTGCTCGAAGGCGATGACCTGTCGGGGCGCATCGAGCACTTCATCGAGGATGCCATCAGCTCGGTCATCGACGACCACACGTCGTCGGGCCACACCGAGAGCTGGGACTTCGACGCACTCTGGACCGAGCTGAAGACCCTCTACCCGGTGTCGGTCACCATCGACGAGGTCGTCTCCGAGGCCGGCCACAAGGGCCGGATCACCCCCGAGATCCTCAAGCGCGAGATCCTTTCCGACGCCAAGATCGCCTACCAGCGACGCGAGGAGTCGCTCGGTTCCCCCGCGATGCGCGAACTCGAGCGGCGCGTGGTGCTGCAGGTGCTCGACCGCCGCTGGCGGGACCACCTCTACGAGATGGACTACCTCAAGGACGGCATCGGCCTGCGGGCGATGGCGCAGCGCGACCCCCTCATCGAGTACCAGCGCGAGGGGTACCAGATGTTCCAGGCGATGATGGGCCAGATCAAGGAGGAGTCCGTCGGCTTCCTCTACAACCTCGAGGTCGAGGTGCGTCGCACCGATGGCCAGGAGGCCGAGGTCGACGCCAAGGGACTCGTTGCCCCCGAGCAGCCGCGCCTGGAGTACTCCGCCCCGAGCGACTCTGGCGACGTGGAGGTGCGCAACGAGCGCGGCCAGGTGCAGCAGGCGGCCACGGCGAAGCTGCGGGAGGCGCGCGCCTCGGGCGGCGTCAGCGCGGGCGGCGTCGACACGCAGGTGCAGCAGCCCTCGCGCGGTGCCTTCGGCCAGCGCACCGAGGGTGCGGCTCCGGCTGCGGCATCCAGCCCCCAGAACCGCGCGCAGCGCCGCGCCTCCGGCAAGAAGAAGTAGCCGGCGGGGGCGGCGTCGCGACGGGGATATCCTGAACCGATGAGTCCGCTGCGCAACCTCGACCAGTCGAGCAAGCTGAAGAACGTCCTGTACGAGATCCGCGGCCAGGCGCTCGCCGAAGCCGACCGGCTCGAGGCCGACGGGCACACCATCCTCAAGCTCAACACCGGCAACCCCGCGGTGTTCGGGTTCGAAGCCCCCTTCCAGATCGTGCGCGACATGATCGAGGCCATCCCGCACTCGCACGGCTACAGCGACAGCCGCGGGATCATGTCGGCTCGGCGGGCGGTGGTGTCCCGCTATGAGGAGACGCCCGGCTTCCCCTCGTTCGACCCCGATGACGTCTATCTCGGCAACGGGGTGTCCGAGCTCATCACGATGACGATGCAGGCGCTGCTCGACGAGGGCGACGAGGTGCTGATCCCCGCGCCGGACTATCCGCTGTGGACGGCGATGACGAGCCTCGCGGACGGCACGCCGGTGCACTACCGATGCGACAGCGCCGCCGGCTGGGAGCCGGACCTCGATGACATCCGCTCTAAGGTCACCCCCCGCACCAAGGCCATCGTGGTGATCAACCCCAACAACCCCACGGGAGCGGTGTACAGCCGCGAGGTGCTGCAGGGGATCGTCGACATCGCGCGAGAGAACTCGCTCCTGCTGCTGTCGGACGAGATCTACGACCGCATCCTGTTCGACGGCGCCGAGCACATTCCGCTGGCGACCCTCGCTCCGGACCTGCTCTGCCTGACGTTCAACGGACTGTCCAAGACCTACCGCGTCGCCGGCTACCGCTCGGGCTGGATGGTCATCACCGGGCCGAAGAAGCACGCGGCCGGGTTCCTCGAAGGCATCCAGCTGCTGGCATCCACTCGGCTCTGCCCCAATGTGCCGGCGCAGCACGCCGTGCAGGCGGCCCTGTCCGGTGTGCAGTCCATCGACCTGCTGATTGCTCCGAGCGGGCGACTGCACGAGCAGCGGGATGCCGCGTGGGAGGGCCTCGAAGCCATTCCCGGCATCACGTGCCATAAGCCCGCCGGCGCGCTCTACGCTTTCCCCCGGCTGGATCCGGAGGTCTACGAGATCCACGACGACAGCAAGCTCGTCTACGACTTCCTCGTCGCCGAGCACGTGCTGCTGGTTCCCGGCACCGGCTTCAACTGGCCGACGCCCGATCACCTGCGCATCGTGACGCTGCCCGAGGCGCGCGTGCTGAGCGAGGCCGTGCAACGGCTCGGGAACTTCCTGTCCTCGTACCGGCAGTGACGGTGCGGGTGGCGGATGCCTGCTCGTCAAGTCCCTGCGGCGGGCGGGCGGCGATCCGTATCGTGCCGCCATGGCCATCGAACTGAACCGACCCGCCCTGCGTCATGCGCGCGCCCTGATCCGCGACGGCAAGGTCGTCCGCGACGAACGCGACGACTGGTCGGAGGCTGCCCCGAGCGCCGACGACGAGAACGCCTTCATCGACCGCGAGGGATGGACCGAGTACTCCCACTGGCACCTCGGCGTCGACCGTGATGAGAACGGGCACACCAAGAAGGCCTATTCCTTTCCCTTCGGCGATTTCCGCAAGGTGCACCGGTCGGGCGTGATCTCGGGCGAGAGCCGCGCCGGACAGTTCGACCACGACGAGATCCGCGACGCGCTGAAGTCGCTGCTCGAGCTGATCGACGCCGAGTAGCGGCGCTCACGCCGGATCGGACGTCACAGCAGCGCGAGCGACGTCGCCCGCCATCGGCGATCCATTCCCTCCAACCGGATCGCGACGGCGCGGGTGCGCGCGGGTCCCGAGACGATCACGACCGCTTCGATCACCCCGTCCAGGGGAGAGGACTGCACGATCGTGCCGATGGCGTGCACGGGTCGGGCTGCGGGGACGCCTCGGGCGCTGCGGGCGCGAGCGGCGAGGTTGGCGCGGGTGACGAGGGCGCGGTACGGCTCCTCGGCGAACCAGCGCGCCAGCTGGTCGACCTCGCGCACACCGGCGAGCACTTCGAGAACGCCGCGGGTGAGGTTGCGCAGGAGCGGCTCGGGATCGGGGAGTTCGGCCGAGGGGGTCCGCTGCGGCGCGAGGAAATCCTCGACCGCCACCGACATGTGCTCGGGCCGCGACGCCGGTGAGGGGTGGGGGACCATGCGGTGTCCCTTCTCTGGGCGTCGCGCGGGGGCAAGTGGCATGAGTGAACCACAGCGCGCCGGTCGCGCGGGATGAGAATCCTCCAACCTGTGGACAACGCCGCGGGCCCTGCGGGGGCGGGCGATACATTCGCGGGATGCGCTGGGATCGGCTGTTCGAGGACCTCGAGGACCAGCTCGCGTCGGAGTGGGAGGCGGAGCGGGCAGCGCTGGACACCGAGGCCGAGCGACTTCGACTGTCCAAGCTGTCGCTGCGTGAGCGGCTGAGGGCCCTGGTGGGAACCGAGCCCGCGGTGTCGGTGGACCTCGTCGACGGCACCGTCGCCACGGGCACCGTCTCAGCCGTCGGCGCGGACTGGTTCGCCATGACGACCCACACCCGGCGTGGGGGAGCACTGCTCGTGCCCTTCGCCGGCACCGCGGCGATCGGCGTGCCGCACGCGGACCTGCTGCGCAGCGCCCGTCCGGTGACGTCCGCCGCACGCCTGGCCGACCGCATGACCCTCGGCTTCGTGCTGCGCGACCTCTCCCGCCGGCGCATCCCGATCACGGCGGGCCTCGCCGGTGGGCGGCTGCTGTCGGGCACGATCGATCGCGCGGGCGCTGATCACGTCGATCTGGCATTGCACGACCTGGACGCGCCCCGGCGCGCGGCGGCGGTGGGCGGTCACCGGCTCGTTCCGACCGATGCCGTGCTCTGGGTGCGACTGGACTCCCCGGCCGCGCTGGCGTGAGGTGTCAGTCGGGGCGCTGCACCGCGCCGCGGCCCCACAGCTCCGGGAAGCTTGCGGCGTTGGACTGGCGCCACAGCGCCATGCGGCGCGCCTCCTCCGCCTGGTCGTCGAGGTAGCGCTCCACGCTGTCGCCTTCGATGCGCCAGCGGGCGGGGGAACCGACCTTCATGCCGCGCAGCCTTCCATCGAGCACCAGCGCCACCACTTCCTCGACCGACACGCTGAGCACTTCGGCGACCTGTGCAGGGGCGAGCAGGCGCGCATCTGGGGGGGTTGCGCTGGGCATCCACCCATTATCAGCCGCGTAGACCCAGCCTGCCCGCTCCGCGCCGGCCTGTGGATAAACGACGCTCCAGGCCCGCGGGTTGGGCCACCATGGTGCCCATGACCGCGCCCGAACCCGCTCCCGTCCGCAGGCGGGCGTTCTGGGCGGACATGCGGTTCGTCCTCGGCATCGTGCTCATCGTCGCCTCGATCGCCGGCGTCTGGTTCGTGGTCGCGGCGGCGCGGCAGACCGTTCCCGTGTTCGCTGCGGCGCGCACGATCGTGCCGGGTGAAGCGGTGGAGGCCGACGCCCTGCATGTCGTCGAGGTCGCCCTCGGTCAGGTGGGCGACGACGTCTACGCCGCACCCGGGCTGCTCCAGCCGGGCGCGATCGCCGTACGCACGATCTCGGTGGGAGAGCTGGTGCCCCTCAGCGCCGTCGGCGAGGCGTCGGCCAGTGACCTGACCTCAGTGGTGCTGCGGTCGGCCACGGATGTGCCCGCAGCCGTCGGCGCCGGAACGGCGGTGGAGCTGTGGGCGGCGCCCGCTTTGCAGCACGGGGCGTTCGACGAGCCGCGCATCCTCGTGCCCGACGCGACCGTGGCCACGGTGACACGCGACGACTCCGTCATGGGAGCGGGCCGTCCGGCCCTCGAGCTCATCATCCCGCGCGCCGACGTGGCTGCGACCCTCTCGGCGATCGCCGGGGGCGCTGCCCTCTCGGTCGTGCCGGCCGTGGGCGGTGCGCGGTGACCACGGCCGTCGTCGCCGTGGACGGCACCGCCGCCTCGGACATCGCGCTGCACCTGGGGCGGCTGGGCATCACCGCGTCGGCGGCCGTCGCCGCCGACGCGCCTGCGCGCGCGGCGGCCGACGCGATGCTCGCCGCCGAGGGACGTGATCTGCTCGGCGTCATCACCGCCGCGGACCTGTTGATGCTGGAACTGCGACGCGACACCATCGCGCCGGCGCTCGTGTCGCTGTGCGACCGCCACGGCGTGCGGATCGTGCCGCTGAGCGAGGTGCCGGGCGAGGACCGGCTGTCGCAGCTGTACGGACTTCCCCCACCGCTGCCGCTGCGAGACGGCGGTCGGGTCGCAGAGGCTCTGCACGTGCGTCTCGCGTCGGTGCCGGCGCCGCCCACGCCGACCGGGCGGGTGATCGCGGTCTGGGGGCCGACCGGGGCGCCAGGGCGCAGCACCGTGGCCGTCGAGCTGGCGGCCGAACTCGCCCGCGACGGCAGGCGGGTGGGGCTCGTCGACGCGGACACCCACGCCCCGTCGCTCGCGCTGGCGCTCGGCCTCGCCGACGAGGGACCGGGCTTCGCCGCGGCCTGCCGGCAGGTCGATCACGATGGGTTGACCCCGGCGGAGCTCAGCCGCATCAGCGTGCCGCTGGGGCGCGGGGTCGAGGTGCTCACAGGCCTGAACCGCCCGGGGCGCTGGCCCGAGCTCACTGCGGAGCGGGTCGGCGGAGCTCTGCAGGTCTGCCGTGCGTGGGCGGACGAGACGATCGTCGACGTGGCGGCGTCGCTGGAGCAGGACGAGGAGATCGTCAGCGACCTGGCGGGGCCGCGGCGCAACGCCGCATCCCTGGCCGCGGTGCGGGCGGCGGACCTCATCGTGGCCGTGGCGTCGGCGGACCCCGTGGGCATGGCGCGGTTCGTGCGCGGCCACGCCGACCTCCGGGCCACGGTGGGCGCTACGCCCGTGGTCGTCGTCGTCAATCGCCTGCGCGCCGGCGCGCTGGGCATCGATCCACGCGGTCAGGTGCGCGCGACGCTCGACCGCTTCTGCGGCATCCGCGACGTCTGGTTCCTGCCGATGGACATCAAGGCGGCGGATGCCGCGATGCTCGCGGCCCGGCCCGCGCAGGAAGTCGCCGCCCGCAGCCCGCTGTCCGCCGCGGTGCGGCGCCTGGTGGGCGAGGCCATCGCTCCCGTCGCACCGCCGCCACCCGTCGGGCGGCGGCGGCGCGCCGGATCGGGCCGACGGCAGGGCCTCTTCGCGCGGACCGCGTGAGCGCCGCCCGGTTAGGGTGAAAGGATGTCCACCCTCAGCGATATCGTCTATGCCCAGGGGCGGTCCTCCGCCGATGATGTGGAGTGGCTGCACCGCCTCGCCGGCGACGGCCAGCTTCTGGCCGACCTCGCGTTCGCCGACATCGTGATCTGGGTTCCCACCGCGGACGATTCGTTCATCGCCGTCGCCCACACCCGCCCGAGCGGCGCGGCGACCCTGTTCTACCGTGACATCGTCGGCGACCGGGTGCGTCCCCAGTGGCGTACCCAGGTGCGCGACGCGTTCACCGGGGTGCGCATCGTCGACTCCGCGTCGCCGGACTGGTTCGAAGAGACCCCCACCCGTGTGCGCGCCGTGCCGATCGTGCGTGAGCGGGCCCACGACGACGTCGCCCCGCGCGTGATCGGGGTGCTCACCCGTCACACGAACCTGGGTGAGACCCGCACTCCGTCACGACAGCAGATCACCTTCAACGACTGCGCCGACGACCTGTTCGCCATGGTGGCCTCCGCCGACTTCCCCGACCTCACCGCGCCGACGTCGCCGCGCCGCGGTGCGCCGCGCGCGTCGGACGGCCTCATCCGGCTCGATCCCGACGGTGTGACCACGTTCGCCAGCCCCAACGCGCTGTCCGCCTTCAACAGGCTCGGCTTCGAGGAGGAGCTGGAGGGCGAGTCGCTCGTGGAGGTGACCACCGGCATCCTGCCCGCGAACCGCCAGTTCGACGAGTCGCTCCCGGTCGTCGTCACCGGGCGCGCGCCCTGGCGCGCCGACGTCGAGGCGCGCGGGGTGACCGTGTCGCTGCGCACCATTCCGCTGCGCGACCACGACAAGCGCATCGGCGCCATCGTCCTCTGCCGCGACGTCACCGAGATCCGGCATCAGGAGCAGGAGCTCATCACGAAGGATGCGACGATCCGTGAGATCCACCATCGCGTGAAGAACAACCTGCAGACGGTGGCATCGCTGCTGCGGATCCAGTCGCGGCGCACGCACTCCGATGAGGCCCGCGAGGCCCTGACTCAGGCGATGCGCCGGGTGTCGGCGATCGCGGTGGTGCACGACACGCTGTCAGAGGGGCTCGCGCAGAACGTCGACTTCGATGACGTCTTCGCCCGCGTGCTCAAGCTGGTCGCCGAGGTGGCCGCGGCGCCGAACACCCGCGCGCGCACGCGCACGACCGGACAGTTCGGCACGCTGCCGAGTGAATATGCCACGCCGCTGGCGCTGGCGCTCACGGAACTGGTCACCAACGCCGTCGAGCACGGCCTCGCCGGCAAGGAGGGCGATGTGGAGATCGCCGCGGAGCGCACCGGCGAGCGGCTGGAGGTGAGTGTGCGCGACACCGGCAGCGGGCTGCCCGAGGGGCAGGTCGGCCGCGGGCTCGGCACGCAGATCGTGCGGACGCTCATTCAGGGGGAGCTGGGCGGCACCATCGACTGGCACACCATCATGGGCAGCGGCACCGAGGTGACCATCGACATTCCGCTGCGCTACATCGCGCGCAGCGCGGGCTAGTCCGTTCGGGGGTGCGCGGGCGCTCTGGCGCCAGTGGCCGTGCGCGCCTTCCGGCGCGCACGGCGTGCGGCCGTCAGCTGGCGCGGCGGGCGCGTGCGGCGCGGCGCTTCAGGGCGCGGCGCTCGTCTTCGGAAAGACCGCCCCACACTCCGGAGTCCTGGCCGGTCTCGAGGGCGTACTGCAGGCAGATCTCTGTCACGGTGCATCGAGCACACACCGCTTTGGCCTTTTCGATCTGCTCAACCGCGGGGCCGGTATTGCCCACGGGGAAGAACAATTCGGGGTCGACGGTCAGGCAGGCGGATTTGTCGCGCCAATCCATATTGGGGTGCTCCTTGATGGGGGGGAATTGTTCACGTGCGTTTCAGGGTGCCGATTCGGGTTCCGGTACTCTGGGGATGTGCGAGCTTCGTGCTCGCCCCACGGCGCTGTGGGAGCACACAACCTCACAATGGTTTCACAGTGCGGTGAGTCCCGGCAAGGGTCATTCCTGAGTCTTCTGCGGAACTTGCTGAGGGTCTGCCGGACACCATGGAGGTTTGATACAAAGACCGCCCACTCTCCGGAAGCTGACACGAGGATGCCGACAACACCCGCTCTCACGCCCGTCGAACGCATCGCCGGGGCGCTCGTCGCCTTCGAGGCGCTGGGCGTCGCCGCTCTCGCCGGGTGGCAGGTCGTGGCGCTGGGTGCGGGCGACACCGTTTCGGTGGCGAGCGCGTTGGCTCTCATCGTGCTCACCGTGGTGGGCGCGGTGGCGGTCGGCTCCTTCGCGGTGGCGATCCTCCGCGGGCAGTCCTGGGGCCGGTCGGGATCGATCGTCGTGCAGCTGCTGCTGCTGGCCGTGGCGCTGGGCGCGGTGAGCGGCACCTACGCCGACGGCGGCGTGGCGCTGGCGCTGGCGGCGCCCGCGTTCGTCGTGCTGGTTCTGCTGGTGCTCAGCGTGCGTGCGGCCGCGCGCCGGGAGCCCGGGGAGCCAGACGCCCGGCCGCACTGATCAGGCTCAGGCCAACTGCAACAGGGTGCGCAGCCGGGCCACGTGGCCGGTGGCGCGCACGTTGTGCAGGGCGTGCTGGATCACGCCGTCGCCGCTGATCACGAAGGTCGAGCGGATCACGCCTTCGACGCGCTTGCCGTAGTTCATCTTCTCCCCCCAGGCGCCGTACGCCTCGTGTACGGCGTGGTCGGGGTCGCTGAGCAGCTCGAACGTCAGGCCGTCGCGCTCACGGAAGGCACGGAGCTTCTCGGGCGTGTCGCGCGAGATGCCCAGCACGGTGTAGCCGGCGGCCTGCAATGCCGGCATGCTGTCGCGGAAGTCGCATGCCTGCGTCGTGCAGCCGGGGGTCATCGCCGCGGGGTAGAAGTACAGGATCACGGGGCGTCCGCGCAGCGACGACAGTGTGACCTTCTTGCCGTCCTGGTCGAGCAGGGTGAAATCGGGGGCGGGGGAGCCGGGCTGAAGCGTCATGCCTCCAGCCTACGGACGCGAGGCGGCGTTCCTGTCCCGCTCGGCGAAGGTGGCCAGCAGTCGCTGCAGCGAGTCGAGCCGTGCCGCGCCGTTCGGACCGAGCCGGCCCTCGGCGAGCGCCTCGACGATGGCGCAGTCAGGGGCATCGGGCAGGTGCGTGCAGCCGCGTGGGCACTCGGCGGCCGCGGCGGCGAGGTCGGTGTAGGCGGCCAAGATGTTCGCCGGGTCGACGTGGCCGAGGCCGAACGAACGCACGCCGGGGGTGTCGATGACCCAGCCGTTGCCCTCGGCGCCGTGATAGCGCAGCGAGACCGTGGAGCTGGAGGTGTGGCGGCCGCGGCCCGTCACCTGGTTGACGTGACCGGTGGCGCGGTGCGCGTCGGGCACGAGGGCGTTGACGAGGGTGGACTTGCCGACTCCGGAATGCCCGACGAACACGGTCGAGTGGCCGACCAGCTGGCGCCCGATCTCCTCGATCGGCATCGCGCCTTGAGCGCTGGTGAACACCTGCAGTCCCTCGACGCCCTCGAAGTGCGACAAGAACCCTGAAGGATCGGCGAGGTCGGTCTTGGTGACCACGAGCAGGGGGCGGATGCCGGCATCCAGGGCGGCGATGAGGTACCGGTCGACGAGACGCTCGCGCGGCTCCGGGTCGGCAGCGGCCACGACCACGAGCATCTGGTCCGCGTTGGCGACGACGACCCGCTCCACCTGGTCGGTGTCGTCGGCGGAGCGTCGCAGCAGCGACGTGCGTTCCTGCAATCCGATGATCCGCGAGAGCGTGCCCTCGCTGCCGGAGGTGTCGCCGACCACGCGGGCCTGGTCGCCGGTGACGATGGGGGTCTTGCGCAGCTCCCGGGCGCGCACTGCCAGTGCCGTGTGCTCGTTCGGACCGTCTTCGTCGACGAGCACCGTGTAGCGGCCTCGGTCGACGCCCAGAACCCGGGCGATGCGCGCATCGCTGTGGGCCGGGCGCCGCTTGGTGCGTGGACGGTTCGCCTTCGGGTTCGGCCGCATCCGGATGGAGGCCTCGTCGAACTCGTCGTCGTCGTCGCCGGTGTCCAGCCAGCTCATCGCCGGCTCCGCCCGCTGCCGGTCACTGCTCGGGGTTCCCGGCGGCGGATCCCACCATGTGAGCCCACAGCTGCGGGAACTCGGGCAGGGTCTTGCGCGTGGTGCCGATGTCGTCGACGAGCACACCGGGCACGGCCAGGCCGATGAGGGCCCCCGCCGTGGCCATCCGGTGGTCGTGATGCGCGCGCCACAGACCGCCGGTGAGCGGGCGGGGGACGACGCGGATGCCGTCGGGGAGCTCGTGCGCCTCGCCGCCGAGGGCCCGCAGGTTCGAGATGATTGCTGCGATGCGGTCGGTCTCGTGGCCCCGGATGTGCCCGACGCCGGTGATGGTGGTGGGGCCGTCGGCGAAGGCGGCCAGCGCGCACAGCGTGGGCGTCAGCTCGCTGGCGGCCGAGAGGTCGAGGTCGACCCCGTGGATGCCGCTGCTGCCTGCGGTCACGGTGAGGGCGCCGCCGCGGCGCTGGGTGCGGGCACCCATGACGGGGAGGATCTCGGTGAGGAGGGCCCCGGGCTGCGTGGAGTGGGCCGGCCAGCCGGTGATCGACACGTGACCCCCGGCGATCATCGCGGCCGCCAGGAACGGGGCGGCGTTGGACAGGTCCGGCTCGATCGCCACGTCCTTGGCCCGTACCGGCCCTGCCGGCACGATCCACTCGTTGGGGCTGGGGCGCTCGACGTGCACGCCGCGGTGCCCCAGGGCTTCAACCGTCATGTCGATGTGCGGCAGGCTCGGCAGCCGCCGGCCCTTGTGCCGAAGCGTGAGCCCGACGTCGAAGCGGGGAGCGGCCAGCAGCAGACCCGAGACGAACTGGCTCGAGCCGCTCGCGTCGATCTCGACGTCGCCGCCGCGGATGTGCCCGTGTCCGTGGACGATGAAGGGGAGCGACCACTTCCCCTCGTCGTCGATGTCGCTGCCCACAGCGCGCAGGGCCTTGATCATCTCGCCCATGGGGCGGTGCAGTGCCGTCTCGTGGGCGGTCAGCGTCACTTCGCCCGAGGCGAGCCCGGCGATGGCCGCGACGAAGCGCATGACGGTGCCGGCCTGGCCGCAGTCCACGACGGTGTTGCCCGACATCGGGCTCGCCGGCGTCACGACGAGGTCGGGGCCGAAAGAACCCGTGCCGGCCACCTCCTGCACCTCGACGCCGAGCATGCGCAGGGCCTCGATCATGCGGGCGGAATCGTCCGAGTGCAGGGGCGATATCAATCGGCCCGGCCCATCCGCGATGGCGGCCAGGATCAGCTCCCGGTTGGTCAATGACTTCGATCCGGGAACGCTCAGGGTTGCGTCGAGGGGCTCGCGCACAGTGGGCGCGGGCCAGTCGCCGTCAGCGGCTGAAGGTACGGCGGAATATTCGGCGACACTCATTGCGTTCTACCCTAACGAACCTGCCGGTTTACGCCAGGAAATGGAGAAAGATGACTGCAACGCTCGACGCCCCCCTGCGGGGTGCGATCGACGCGGACGTAGACTTGCCCGTGATGAGCGACCAGGTCGATGCCGCAGCAGGCGCACGCGCCCAGTTCGAGGAGCAGGCGCTGCCCTTCATGGACCAGCTGTATGCGGCAGCCATGCGGATGACGCGTAACCCCGCCGATGCCGCTGATCTCGTGCAGGAGACGTTCGTGAAGGCGTTCGCCTCGTGGTCGTCGTTCACCCAGGGGACGAACCTCAAGGCGTGGCTGTACCGCATCCTCACGAACACCTACATCAACACCTACCGCAAGAAGCAGCGTGAGCCCTACCAGGGCACGCTCGACGACCTCGAGGACTGGCAGCTGGGCGGCGCGGAGTCGACGACCGCCACCAGCGCCCGTTCGGCCGAGGCCGAGGCGATCGACCGCATGCCGGCATCGGTCGTCAAAGACGCGCTGCAGTCCATCCCCGAGGATTTCCGCCTTGCTGTCTACTTCGCCGACGTCGAAGGATTCGCTTACCAGGAAATTGCGGACATCATGAAAACCCCGATCGGCACGGTCATGAGCCGCCTGCACCGTGGCAGGCGGATGCTTCGTGAACTGCTGGCCGATTATGCGAGCGAACGCGGGATCGACACGACCCCGACAAGGAGTGCGAAATGACCGATTGCGGCTGCGACAAGGCCCGTCGCGACCTCGAGGAGTATCTGCGCCACGAGGTCTGCAAAACCGAGCACGCGGACATCAGCGAGCATCTGGAGAACTGCCCGGCATGCCAGGAAGAGGCGCTGGTTGCCAAGACGCTCACCGACGTCGTGGCGCGCGCCTGCAAGGAGACCGCACCCGAGCAGCTGCGTGACCAGGTGCTGGCCCGGCTGCGCGAGGCACAGGCGGCGCACTGACCGTCGGACTCTCAACGACGAAGGGGGTGGATGCCGCGGCATCCACCCCCTTCGTCGTTGCGCACGTCAGAGCGTGAGCGCTGCCCGCAGGATCTCGGCCTGCTCGAGGGCGTGGACCTTGCTCGACCCCGTCGCGGTGGATGCCGCAGATGCGCGCGAGACGCGGGAGATGGTGCGCCCGTGCAGGTGCTTGACGATCTCGAGGGCGATGAACGGCCAGGCGCCCTGGTTCTCGGGCTCGTCCTGCACCCACACCAGTTCGGCGTTCGGGTAGCTGTCGATCACCGCGTTGAGTTCGGCCACGGGGGACGGGTAGAACTGCTCCATCCGCACCAGGGCGATCTCGGGGTTGGGGTTCTTCTCCAGTTCCGCGCGCAGGTCCCAGTGGATCTTGCCGGCGTGCAGCAGCACGCGCTTCACGGCGGACTTGTCCAGCTGCCGGCTGTCGTCCAGGACCGGCTCGAACTTGCCGGTGAGGAAGTCGTCCACGGGGCTCGTCGCCCCGCGCAGGCGCAGCATCGCCTTGGGAGTGAAGACCACGAGAGGACGCCGCGGCCGCTGGTAGGCCTGCCGGCGGAGCAGGTGGAAGTACGACGCGGGGGTCGACGGACGCGCGACGGTCATGTTGTCCTGGGCGCACAGCTGCAGGTAGCGCTCGATGCGCGCGGAGGAGTGGTCGGGTCCCTGGCCCTCATAGCCGTGCGGCAGCAGCAGCACGACGCTCGACTGCTGGCCCCACTTCTGGTCGGCCGACGACAGGTAGGTGTCGATGACCGTCTGGGCGCCGTCGGCGAAGTCGCCGAACTGGGCCTCCCACAGCACGAGCGCGTCGGGGCGCTCCACCGAGTAGCCGTACTCGAACGCCATCGCCGCGTACTCGCTCAGCAGGGAGTCGTACGCCCAGAACCGGCCCTGGTTGTCGGACAGGTTCGTCAGCGGCAGCCATTCCTGGCCGTTCGCACGGTCGTGGAACACCGAGTGCCGCTGGACGAACGTGCCGCGGCGGGCGTCCTGACCGGCCAGGCGCACGTTGGTGCCCTCGAGCAGCAGCGAGCCGAACGCCAGCAGCTCGCCGAACGCCCAGTCGATGGCGCCGTTGCGGCTCATGTCATGGCGCTTCTCCAGCAGCTGCTGCAGCTTGTTGTGCACCGTGAAGCCTTCGGGCTTGTTGACGAAGGCGTCGCCGATCAGCTGAACGACCTCGCGCGGGACACCGGTCGTCTCCGGCTCACCGGCCGCCGGCTCGACAGCGCCCGCGCCGGCTGCCACGACGGGAGAGGATCCCGTCTCGGCCGCATGCGTCTCTGCGAAGGCGACCTCGAGGCGGTCCTGGAAGTCCTTCTTCGCCTGCTCGTACTCCTCCTCGGTGATGTCGCCGCGACCGACGAGCGCCTCGGTGTAGAGGCGACGCACCGAGCGCTTCGCCTCGATGAGGTTGGTCATGAGCGGCTGCGTCATCGAAGGGTCGTCGCCCTCGTTGTGACCGCGGCGGCGGTAGCACACGAGGTCGATCACGACGTCGCGGTGGAATTCCTCGCGGTAGCGGAACGCCAGCTCGGCGACGCGCACGACCGCTTCGGGGTCGTCCCCGTTGACGTGGAAGATGGGCGCCTGGATGGTCTTGGCCACGTCGGTGGCGTACACCGACGTGCGGGCGTCCTGGGGGAGGGTCGTGAATCCGACCTGGTTGTTGACGACCACGTGGATCGTTCCGCCGATGCGGTAGCCGCGCAGCTGGGACATCTGCAGGGTCTCCACCACGACGCCCTGGCCGGCGAAGGCGGCGTCGCCGTGGACGAGGATCGGCAGCCACGAGAAGGATCCGATGGGCTTGCGGTCCTGCTTGGCGCGGACGATGCCCGCGAGCACGCCGTCGACCGTCTCGAGGTGCGACGGGTTGGCGGCGAGGACGACCGGCAGCTCGGTGCCGTCGTCCGTGACGAAGGTGCCCTCGGTGCCGAGGTGGTACTTGACGTCGCCCGAACCGCTCTTCGAGCCGATCGCCACCGAACCCTCGAACTCGCGGAAGACCTGACCGTACGTCTTGCCGGCGACGTTGCTGAGCACGTTGAGCCGGCCGCGGTGGGCCATGGCGATCGCCGCACCGTCGAGACCTGCGTCGGCGGCCCCGCGCAGCACCTGGTCGAGCAGCGGAATGAGAGACTCGCCGCCTTCGAGGCTGAAGCGCTTCTGGCCGACGTACTTCGTCTGCAGGAACGTCTCGAACGCCTCTGCCTCATTCAGCTTGCTGAGCACGCGCAGCTGCTCGTCGTGGTTCGGCTTCTGGTACTTGGCCTCGACGTTGTTCTGGAACCAGGTGCGCTGATCGGGGTCCTGAATGTGCATGTACTCGATGCCGAGGGTGCGGCAGTACGAGTCGCGCAGCACCCCCAGGATCTCGCGCAGCTTCATGGTGCGCTTGCCGGCGAAGCCGTTCGTGACGAACTCGCGATCCAGGTCCCAGAAGGTCAGGCCGTGGCTCTCGATCTCGAGGTCGGGGTGCGTACGCTGCATGTACTGCAGCGGGTCGATGTCGGCCATGAGGTGGCCGCGCACCCGGAAGGAGTTGATCAGCTCCTGCACGCGCGCGGTCTTGTCCACCCGCTCGGCGAGGTCGACGTTGATGTCGTTGGCCCAGTGGATCGGCGCGTACGGGATGCGCAGCGCCGCGAAGATGTCGCTGTAGAAGTCGCGTCGCCCGGTGATCATCTCGTGGACGATCTTGAGGAACTCGCCGGAACCTGCGCCCTGGATGACGCGGTGGTCGTACGTGCTCGTGAGCGTGATCGTCTTGCCGATGCCGAGGTTGACCAGCGTCTTCTCGCTCGCCCCTTGGAACTCCGCCGGGTACTCCAGGGCGCCGGCGCCGACGATGCAGCCCTGGCCCTTCATGAGGCGCGGAACCGAGTGCACGGTGCCGATGCCGCCGGGGTTGGTCAGCGAGATCGTCGTGCCCTGGAAATCGGCGGCGGTGAGCTTGTTCGCGCGCGCTCGGGTGACCAGGTCCTCGTAGGAGGAGAGGAACTCCCCGAAGGTCAGCGTCTCGGCGCGCTTGATGCTCGGGACGAGCAGGGAACGCGAGCCGTCGGGCTTGGGGACGTCGATCGCGATGCCGAGGTTGATGTGGGCCGGGGCCACCACCGACGGCTTGCCGTCGACCTCGGCGTAGTACACGTTCTGGCTGGGGAAGGTCTTCAGCGCCTGGACGATCGCCCAGCCGATGAGGTGCGTGAAGCTGACCTTGCCGCCCCGCGTGCGGGCCATGTGGTTGTTGATGACGATGCGGTTGTCGATCATCAGCTTGGCCGGGATCGTGCGCACGCTCGTCGCGGTGGGGACGGTCAGAGACTGGTCCATGTTGGCCGCGAGCGTCTTCGTCATGCCGCGCAGCGGCGTGACGACGTCTTCGCCTGCCTCGCTCGGCTCGACGGCCTTGCGGTCCTGCGCCTGCGCGGGGATCGGCTGCGGCGCCGCCGGCTTGGCCGTGGTGCGGGCAACCGGCTGGGCGCCGATCACGGGGATGGGCGCGGTGACGGGGTGCGGCTCGGCGCCCGCCGGGGGTGCGGCCGGAGCCGCGGCATCCTCCGGCTGATATGCCTCGAGAACAGGCCACCAGGCCTTATCCACGGAGTTCTTGTCCGCCTTGTACTGCTCGTAGAGTTCATCAACGAGCCAGGCGTTGGCCCCGAACTCGCCTTCGCTCGAGGTTCCGACGCCGGTCACCTGGCTGGACACGCTGGATCGCCTGCTTTCTTCGGTGAAGTTCCGATCGCGCGCGGCATCGTCGTCGCCTGCGCGCACAGCTCTCTAGGTTAGTCCCTTTTCGCCGGTGTCTTCCGGTGGAAGCGCCGTTTCGGGCATTCGGCGAACTCCGAGCTCAGCGCGTCGCCCGCGGTTACCGTAGGAGCATGCGATTTTCCGGGGAGCGGCCTGCCGTCGATCTGACGTACTCCGACGTGTTCCTCGTGCCGCGGCGATCGGCCGTGCAGAGCCGGCTGCAGGTGGACCTGGCACCCGGCGACGGCACCGGCACGACCATCCCGCTGGTGTCGTCCAACATGAACTCGGTCACCGGTGCCCGGCTGGCCTCCGTCCTCGCGCGCCGCGGAGGGCTGGGGGTGCTGCCGCAGGACATGCCGCTGCAGGAGCTGGATGCCGCGATCCGCTGGGTCAAGGACCAGCCGGTGCGGTGGGACACCCCCTTGGTGCTGCCGCCCGAGGCGACGGTCGCCGACGCTCGGCGGCTGCTGCCGGTCACGGAGGGTCACGGCATCCTCGTCGCATCCACCCCCGGCTCCGGCCCCGGCGGTCGTCTCATGAGGAACGACGTGCTGGGGATCGTCCCCGCGCCGCGGCTGGGGACCGCCCTCGCCGACGCCCGACTGGGCGATCTGGTGAGGGGACCCGCCGCGGCGATCGACGCCGACGACGTCGAGACCCCGCGGCAGGCGTTCGACCTCATCGTGGCAGCCGAGGCCGACGTCGTCTGCGTGCTGCACCACGGGCTGCTCGTGGGCACCCTGTCCCGGCGCAGCGCCCTGCGCTCCGCGCTGTACCGGCCCGCCGTCGACGCCGACGGAAGGCTCATCGTCGCGGCGGCCATCGGCATCAACGGTGACGTGGTCGCCAAGGCGAAGGCGCTCGCCGCCGCGGGTGTGGATGTGCTCGTCATGGACACGGCGCACGGGCACCAGGAGGGCATGCTGCGGGCGCTGCACGCCGTGTCAGCCCTGGATCTCGGCATCCCCATCGCCGCCGGCAACGTCGTGACGGCCGAGGGAGTGGCGGATCTCATGGCGGCGGGCGCGTCGATCCTGAAGGTCGGCGTGGGACCGGGTGCGATGTGCACGACGCGCATGATGACCGCCGTCGGGCGCCCCCAGTTCTCGGCCGTGCTCGAGACGGCGCAGGCGGCCGCCGAGCACGGCGGACACGTGTGGGCCGACGGCGGCGTGCGCTACCCGCGGGACGTGGCCCTCGCGCTGGCGGCGGGCGCGGCATCGGTGATGATCGGCTCCTGGTTCGCCGGCACGATCGAGGCGCCGGGAGAGTTGCTGACAGACGACGCGGGGCGGGCCTACAAGGAGTCGTGGGGGATGGCCTCGACCAAGGCGGTGCACGAGCGCTTCGGGCGGCTGGACCCCTATGAGCTGGCCCGCAGGGAGCTGTTCGCCGAGGGGATCTCGTCGTCGAAGATCTACCTCGATCCGCTGCGGCCAGGGCTGGAGGATCTGCTGGACATGATCACCTCCGGGGTGCGCTCGTCGTTCACCTACGCCGGTGCGGCCAGCGTCGCCGAGTTCCACGAGCGCGCCATGGTCGGCGTGCAGTCCGCCGCCGGCTACGAAGAGGGAAAGGCCCTGCCCGTCAGCTGGTGATCCCGTAGAATTCCCCTACGATGGACGACCCTCCCAGTAGTAGATGCTCGCCCCACCGACCCTTTCTCCCCCTGACGGGGGGTGACGCGTGATGGATTACGTGATGTTGGGCGTGGGGCTGCTTCTGACAGTCGGCACCGGCCTCTTCGTCGCCAGTGAGTTCGCCCTGGTGAACCTGGACCGAGCGGACCTGGAGTCGCGCCAGGCCGCGGGCGAGACTCGCCTGTCGATCACCATCTCGGCGCTGCGCATCACCTCGACGCACCTGTCGAGCGCTCAGCTGGGCATCACGCTGACGACGCTGCTCACCGGCTACACCATGGAGCCGGCGATATCGAACCTGCTCGCTCCCGTCTTCGACGGGTGGGGCTGGTCGGAGGCCGTCTCGCGTCCGGTGGCCGCCGTGGTCGGCATGTCGATCGCGACGATCTTCTCGATGATCCTCGGCGAGCTCGTGCCGAAGAACTTCGCCCTCGCCATCCCGCGCCAGACTGCGAAGCTCGTGATGCCGTTCCAGGTCGGGTTCACCACGGTGTTCCGCCCCGCCGTCTCGGTGCTCAACGGCAGCGCCAACGGCATCCTGCGCGCGATGGGAGTGGAGCCGAAGGAGGAGCTCTCCGGCGCCCGCACGGCCGAGGAGCTGTCGAGCCTCGTGCGGCGGTCTGCCAGCGCCGGTGTGCTCGAGCAGGACACCGCCTCGCTGCTGCAGCGCACCCTCACTTTCTCGCGCCTCACCGCCGCCGACGTCATGACGCCGCGACCGAGCGTGCACGCCGTCGCCGCGTCGGACTCGGTCGAGGACGTCATCCAGCTCGCGCGGCGCACCGGCCACAGCCGGTTCCCGGTGTACGACGACTCGATGGACGACATCACGGGCGTCGTGCACCTCAAGGCCGCCGTCAGCGTGCCGCGCGACCGCCGCGTCGACGTGCCGGCCGCCGCGATCGCCTCGGAGCCGCTGCGTGTGCCCGAGGCCGTGCACCTGGACGCCCTCATGTCCGAGCTGCGGGCGCGCGGCTACCAGATGGCCATCGTGGTCGACGAGTACGGCGGCACTGCCGGCGTCGTGACCCTGGAGGACCTCGTCGAGGAGATCGTCGGGGAGGTGCTCGACGAGCACGACCGCAGCCGCGCGGGGATCGTGCGCACGGCCGGTCTCGTGACGTTCCCCGGCGAGCTGCGCCCCGACGAACTGCGTGACCGCACCGGCATCCGCGTGCCCGAAGGGGACGTGTACGACACCGTGGGCGGGTACGTCATGAGCGTGCTGGAGCGCATCCCCGTCGTCGGCGACAGCATCGAACTCGAAGACGGCACGCTGACGGTGCAGCGCATGGACGGACGACGGGTCGGACGCGTGAGGTTCACCCCGCGCCCGATCGTGCAAGGCACCGAAGAAAGGGCACGCGATGAGTGACTGGGCCGGAATCGCATGGCTCGTCGTGCTGCTGGTGTTCAACGCGTTCTTCGTGGGCGCGGAGTTCGCCGTCATCTCCGCGCGCCGCTCGCAGATCGAGCCGTTGGCAGAAAAGGGATCCCGGCCGGCCAAGACGGCGCTGTGGGCCATGGAGCACGCCACGCTCATGCTCGCGACGTGTCAGCTGGGCATCACGATCTGCTCCCTGCTGATCCTCAACGTCTCCGAACCCGCCATCCACCACCTGCTGGCGGTCCCGCTGGGGCTGACGGGGCTGGGTGAGGGGGTCGTCGACGTCATCGCGTTCGTCATCGCCCTGCTGCTGGTGTCGTACCTGCACGTCGTCTTCGGCGAGATGGTGCCGAAGAACCTGGCGTTCTCGCTGCCGGACCGCGCCGTGCTGCTGCTGGCGACGCCCCTGGTGTGGGTGTCGCGGCTCTTCCACCCGATCATCGTGACCCTGAACTGGATCGCCAACCACGTGCTTCGGCTGTTCCGCGTCGAGCCCAAGGACGAGGCCGCCTCGACCTTCACACTCGACGAGGTCGCGACGATCGTGAACCAGTCGCGCATCGAAGGCGTGCTCGACGATGCCTCGGGCACGGTGGCGGCGGCGGTGGAGTTCACCGACAAGAAGGCCAAAGACGTCGCGGTGCCGCTGTCGTCACTGGTGACCCTGCCGGAATCCACCACGCCCGACGAGATCGAGCGGGCGGTGGCCAAGCACGGCTTCTCGCGCTACGTGATCGTCGACGCCGAGGGGGCGCCGCTGGGATACGTGCACCTGAAGGATGTGCTGCGCGAGGCGGAAGGCCCCGATGCCGCAACGGCCGCGTCCGCACCGGTGAAGCCCAAGCGGATCCACCACATGGTGCCGGTGGCCGAGACGACCGATCTCGAAGACGCGCTCGCGATCATGCGCCGCTCCAGCCGCCACCTCGCGCAGGTGCGCGACCAGTCCGGCCGCACCACCGCGGTGCTGTTCCTCGAGGACATCATCGAAGAGCTGGTCGGCGAAGTGCAGGACGCCACCCGGCGCCTGCGGTGAGGTGATGACGGCGAACCACCTCAGAGGCGGCGTGCCCGCACGTACTGCGGCGGCCAGTATCCGATGTCCTCGCCCAGCTCGCCCGCGGCGCGCAGCGCGAAGTGCGGGTCGCGCAGCCACTCCCGTCCGGCCATGACGACGTCGGCGTCGCCCTCGACGAGGACGCGCTCCGCCTGTGCGGCATCCGTGATCTCGCCCACGGCGCTGACCGGCACGTGCGCCGCCGCCCGCACCTGCGCGGCCAGCGGCACCTGGTAGCCGGGGCCCGTGGTGATACGCTGATGTGCGACGAGCCCGCCGCTGGAGATGTCGACGAGTGCGACGCCACGCTCGGCCACCCAGCCGGCGACGGTCGCAGTGTCTTCCACGTCCCACCCGCCTTCGGCCCAATCGGTCGCCGAGAAGCGCACGATCACGGGCACGCCGGGCGCGGCGGCGGCCACAGCATCGCAGACCCGCAGCAGCAGGCGGGCGCGTCCCTCGAGGGAACCGCCGTACTCGTCGTCGCGCAGATTCGCCAGCGGCGAGAGGAACTGGTGCAGCAGGTAGCCGTGGGCGGCGTGGATCTCCAGCACCTCGAAGCCGGCATCCACGGCGCGCGCGGCGGCAGCGGCGAACGCGTCGACGATGCGGTCGATGCCGGCCGGATCCAGCGCCTCGGGCGTGGCGAAGCCCTCGAACGCGACGGCGGACGGTGCGACGGTGCGCCAGCCGCCGTCGGCGGCAGGGACGCTGCCACGGTGCCCGGAGAAGGGCGACCAGGTCGAGGCCTTGCGTCCGGCGTGGGCCAGCTGCACGGCCGGCACCGCGCCGCGGCGGCGGATGGCGGCGGCGATGGGGGCCCACGCGTCGCGCTGGGCGTCGTTCCACAGTCCGACGTCCTCGGGTGAGATCCGGCCCTCCGGCGAGACGGCGGTCGCCTCGGCCATGACCAGGCCCGCCCCGCCGGAGGCGAACTGCGCGAGATGCACGTGGTGCCATTCCCCTGGCACGCCGTCCTCGGCCGAGTACTGGCACATCGGGGCGACCCACAGCCGGTTGCGGGTGGTGACGGCGGTGGCGGGGTCGGTGCCGAGGATGAAGGGCTGGAACAGCAGGGTCACGGTGCCTCCGGCACGGGTAGGGTGGCGCCCATGGTCGGAGCGCGGGCGTGGACGCATACGGATGTCGCGGCGTCCCTGTGGATGCCAACGGACGCCGACCACAAGTATTCCCGCGGCGTCGTGGGGGTGCGAACCGGCTCGGACCGCTATCCGGGCGCCGCGGTGCTGGGCGTCGAGGCCGCGTGGCGCACGGGCATCGGCATGGTCCGCTACGTCGGAACCGAGACCGCCGCCGCCGCGGTGCTGGCCAGGCGCCCCGAGACGGTGACCGGCGACGGGCGCGTGCAGGCCTGGCTGATCGGCTCGGGGACGGATGCCGTGGAGCGCACCCGCGCCGAGACAGCGGCGCTTCGCCACCTGCTCGCCGGCGACGTGCCGGTGGTGGCCGACGCGGGTGCGCTGGACCTGGCGCCCGGTGCCACGGCGCCACTGGTCGTCACGCCCCACGAGCGCGAGCATGCGATGCTCTGGGCGGCGCTCGGACGGGACGAGCCCGTCGGAGCCGATCGCGTGACAGCCGCCCTCGACACCGCTGCGGCGCTCGGGGGCGTCGTGCTGCTCAAGGGCGCCGAGACGATCGTCGCGTCGCCGGACGGGACGGCGGTGCGGGTGAGGGCGGGCACGCCGTGGCTCGCGACGGCCGGAACCGGTGACGTGCTGGGCGGCGTGGTCGCCGCGCTCGTGGCCGCACGGGCGGCCGGCGGCGACGTCGAGCCGACGGGGCTCGTGGCGTCGGCGGCATCCGGCGCGTGGCTGCACGGGCAGGCGGGCGCCCTGGCATCCCGTGACGCGGGCGGGGGACCCATCACGGCGCTGGATGTCGCGGCGGCGCTCCCTCGCGTGGTCGGCGCCGTGCTGTCCGGGCGCTTCTGACCGGCACGGCCCCGGTCCGTAGGATGGGCACCGTGTCGACGCGTGCGCTGCTGTGGCTTGCCTTCGCCGTCGTGCACGTCGGCGTCGCAGTGCTGGGCTTCGTCATGCCGAACCAGCCCATGGGCGATGTGTACCTGGTGTACGAGCCCTGGTCGTCCTGTGCGCTGTGGGGCGGCACGTCGTCGTACTGCCCCGACGGGCGCGAGGTCATGGGTGTCACGGCGCCCTGGGTGTACCCCCAGCTGGCGCTCGTCCCGATGCTGGCGGGGTGGCTGTTCGCCGGGCCCGGCGGCTACACGGTGGGCTGGGCTGTGGTGGTCACGATCGCCGACGCGGTGGCGTTCGCGCTGCTGGTGGGCGGGGGGCGCTCCCGCGGCCGCGTGGCCGGCGCCTGGTTCTGGCTCGCGTTCATCGCGCTGCTCGGACCCGTGGGGATGTACCGCCTCGACGGACTGACGGCCGCCCTCGCGGTGATGGGATGCCTGTGGCTCTCGGGCCGGCCGCTCCTCGCCGCCGTGCTCCTGTCGGTGGGCACCTGGATCAAGGTGTGGCCGGCGGCGCTCCTGGCCGCGGCCGTCATCGCCCTGCGCGCCCGGATGCGGGTGGTCGCCGGCGCCGTGGCCGTCTCGGCCGTCACGGCGGCGGCCGTGCTCGCGGCGGGAGGTGGCGCGTACCTCTTCGGCTTCGTCCGCGGTCAGACCGAGCGCGGACTGCAGATCGAGGCGCCGGTCAGCACAGTGCACATGTGGCTCACGGCGCTCGGGGTGCCGGGTTCTCAGCTCTACTACGACCGCGACATGCTGACCTTCCAGGTGACCGGACCCGGGGTCGAGGGGCTGAGCGCGGCGATGACGCCGCTCATGGCGGCCGTGATGCTGGCGGTGGCCTGCATCGGAGTGGTCAAGGTGCGTCGGGGTGCCCACGTGGTGGCGCTGCTGCCGCCGCTGGCGCTCAGCCTCGTGATGACCTTCGTCGTGGTGAACAAGGTGGGTTCTCCACAGTTCGCGACGTGGATGGTGGCCCCGCTCGTGCTCGGGCTGGTGCTCGACCGGCGCCGCTGGTGGCGGCCGGCCGTGCTGGCGCTGGTGATCGCCCTGCTCACGCAGCTGATCTACCCGTTGCTCTACGGCGGCGTGCTTGCTGCGGCGCCCTGGCCGGTCACGGTGCTCACCCTTCGCAACCTGCTCTCTGTCGTGCTGTGGGTGTGGGCGCTCGTGCGCATCGCGCGTGTGCCCGTGCCCGCCGGAGCGCCGCGCCGTGCGGCATCCGCCCGATTCGTGTCGATCTGATTCCTGGAGGTTCCCATGCTCATCGCCTTCTCCGTCGCTCCCAGCGGCACCGGCCGAGCCGACGGCTCGGTGCATGACGCGGTCGCGGCGGCCGTGGCCGTCGTGCGCGCTTCTGGCCTGCCGCACCGCACGACCTCGATGTTCACCGAGGTCGAGGGCGAGTGGGACGAGGTCTTCGACGTGGTCAAGCGCGCCACCGAGGCCGTTCTGCCGTTCGGGTCGCGGGTGTCGCTCGTGCTGAAGGCCGACATCAGGCCGGGCCACACCGGCGAGATCGACGGCAAGGTGCAGCGCCTCGAGCAGGCGCTGGATGCCGCCGCGAACGAGTCCGCCGGCACCGAGGACTGACCGGCGTGCCGGAGGACGCGATCGACCCCGCCGTTCCCGTGGCCGGGACCGTCGTGCTGCTGCGGGACGGCGACGCAGGGCTCGAGGTGCTGATGCTGGAGCGGCCGGACCGGGGGTCGTTCGCCGGCGCGTGGGTGTTCCCGGGTGGCAAGGTGGATGCCGACGACCGCGTCGGCCCCACTGACTCCGAGGAGGACGTCGCCCGCGCTGCCGGAGTGCGCGAGACCCGCGAAGAGGTGGGGCTGTGCATCGACCCGGCGGAGCTGGTCACCCTGTCGGTCTGGGACCCGCCGCCCGCGCTGCCGCTGCGCATCCGCACCTGGTTCTTTTTCGCTCCCGACCCCGGCGGCGAGGTGCGTCCGGCGCCCGACGAGGCCGTCGCGGCGCGGTGGCTCCGGCCCGCCGACGCGCTCGCGGCGCACGGCCGGGACGAGATGATCCTCTATCCGCCGACGTGGGTCGCGCTGCACGGTCTTCTCGGCCACGACGACGCGGGCAGCGCGCTCGCCGCGGCGCGCCTGGGCGGCATCCAGCATTTCGAGACCGTCGCGCACCGGGGCACCGACGGACCGCTGCTGCTGTGGCAGGAAGACGCCGAGTACGAGCCGTCGGGTGCCGGCGGTGCGGCCCGCCACCGCCTCGAGGTCGGCGCCCTGCCGTGGCGCTACACGCGCGCCGCCGGCTGAGCGCTCAGCTCTGCAGCAGACGCCGCAGGTGGTGGCCGACGGCGGCAGTCTCGATCAGGAACCCGTCGTGGCCGAAGTCGCTGGAGAGCACCACCGCGGCGTCGCCGTCGAGCGTGTGCGGGATGCCGCGGGCGATGCGGTGCTGCCCGTCGACGGGGAACAGCCGGTCGCTGTCGATGCCGAGCACCAGGGTCGTGGCGCTCACGCGCGCCAGGGCGTCCTCGATGCCGCCGCGGTCACGGCCGACGTCGTGCGAGTCCATCGCCTCCACCAGCACCAGGTAGCTGTTGGCGTCGAAGCGGCGCGTGAACTTGTTGCCGTGGAAGTCGAGGTAGGACTCCACGGCGAACCGGCCGCCGTGGCCGAGCGGGCTCTTGCCGGACTGCCACGAGCGCTGGAAGCGCGAGTTCAGTTCGGTGGGGGAGCGGTAGTTCAGCAGCGCCATGCGGCGCGCCAGCGCGAGGCCCCGGTGCGGACCGTCGCCGTCGCCGGCGTCGTAGTACTCCCCGCCCTGGAATCTCGGGTCGATCTGGATCGCCTCCAGCTGCACCGAGTTCAGCGCGATCTGGTCGGCGGTGTTCGCCGGGGGAGCCGAGAGCACCGCCAGACGTTCGACGCGGTCGGGAGCGGACACCGCCCACTCCAGCGCATGCATGCCGCCCATCGATCCGCCCACGACCGCCGCCCAGCTGCCCACGCCGAGGGTGTCGGCCAGGCGCACCTGCGCGGCCACCTGGTCGCGGATGGTGAGGTACGGGAAGCGCGAGGCCCATTCGTAACCGTCGGGACCGATGCTCGCCGGGCCGGTCGATCCCTGGCATCCGCCCAGCATGTTCGGGGCGACGACGAACCAGCGATCGGTGTCGATCGGGGCGCCGGGACCGACGATGTCGCTCCACCAGCCGGCGGTGGGGTGTCCAGGGCCGGCAGGCCCGCGCACGTGGGAGTCACCGGTGAGGGCGTGCAGGATCAGCACGGCGTTGTCGCGGGCGGGGTTCAGCTCGCCCCAGGTCTCGTACGCGAGGCGCATCGCGGACAGTTCGCGGCCGCTCTCGGTGCGGAAGGCTCCGAACGCTTCGAACCTGCGGTCACCCGGCGGATCTCCGTCGCGCCAGGCGCCGGTCGCGGGAGGGCGGCCCAGCAGCAGGCGCGCGTCGGCCTCGGTCACCGGCGCCGAGGGCACGGTGTCTTCGGAGGTCTGCCAGTCCACGTCCCCATTCTGGCCGGTGCGGCCGAGAGAGTACCCCGTGTTACGTGTCCGGAGGTCGCGGTAGGGTCCGCCCATGAGCGCAATCGACTATCTTCTGGACGCCGATCCGGCCATCCGCTGGCAGGTCCTGCGAGATCTGACGGATGTCGCGCCCGAAGAGGTCGCCGCGGAGCGTGCGCGGGTGGCCACGGAGGGTTGGGGAGCCCGGCTGCTCGCCGAGCAGGCCGAGGACGGGCTGTGGGATGGGGGCACCTATCGCCCCGGCTGGGTGGATGAGAGCCGCCCGTTCTACGACGCGTGGTCGGCCACGCATCCGTCGCTGGAACTGCTGCGCGCGTTCGGGCCCGACCCGGCGGCGCCCGAGGTCGTCCGCGCGATCACGCGGGTGCGCGAGCACGTCCGCTGGGATCACGAGGGGCAGCCCTACTTCGACGGCGAGGTCGAGCCGTGCATCAACGGGGGCGCGCTGGCCAATGCCGCCTACTTCGGGCAGGACGGCCGCATGATCGTCGAGACGCTGCTGTCGGGGCAGCTGGCCGACGGCGGGTGGAACTGCTGGGACGACGACGGCACGAGCCGCTCGTCGTTCCACTCCACGATCTGCGCGCTGGAGGGCCTGTGGGCGTGGGAGCAGGCCGACGGCGGATCGGATGCCGTGGCCGCCGCCCGCGCGCGCGGTGAGGAGTATCTGCTCACGCGGCGCCTGCTCCGCCGCGTCTCCAACGGTGAGGTCATCGATCCCCGCTTCGCCATGGCGTCCTTCCCCACCCGGTGGTACTACGACGTGCTGCGTGCTCTGGACTACATGCGGGAGGCGCGTCCGGAGCGTGACGCCCGCTGTGCGGAGGCCATCGACCTGCTGCGCGCGAAGATGCTCCCGTTCGGGATGTGGAAGCTCGAGCTGACCCACCAGGGGCCCACGCTGTTCGACCTGGAGGCAGAGCACGAGGGATTCCCGAGCCGCTGGGTGACGCTGCGCGCGCTGCGGGTGCTGCGGTGGTGGGACGGCGCCTGATTCAGAAGAACGGTCGGACCTCGTAGGTGGCGCCGTGCTGGCCGGCGAGGGCCACCGGCACTCCGTTGACCGACTGCACGAAGCGGTGATCGGTGTACGTTCCCTCGGGAACGCGCGCGTCCACCCCCGGTAGCGCCCCTGACGTCTCGTTCGAGATCCACACGACAACGCCGCGGTGGGTAGCGCGCACCTGGTCCACCAGCTCGACGAAGCGACGTCGCTCGTCCTGATCGAGGTACAGCAGCACGGCGCTGTGGAAGATGACGAGGGTGGCATCCGCCGGTGCCGAGGCGGCGACCTCCGGCAGGGCCTCGAGCAGATCGCCGCGGACGATGCCGGGCGGATCTGCCGCCGCGATCTCCGCCGCTGCGCGGAGCCGCGCCACGCGACCGTCGTGGTCGGGACCGGGCCACACCAGGGTCGCGAGCCAGTCGATCGCGGTGGCGTCCCGGGGGTCGATCGGGGCCAGATCGATGCCGCGCCGCCAGATGACCTCGGGAATGCGCTCGGGCACCGCTTCGTCGTCGTCCACGCGACACGGCATCACGACAGCTGCGTCACCGATGCGATGGATGCCGCCGGGGGCGGTGTATTCGTATGCGTAGCGATCCGGCAGCAGGCACAGCCCCGCCGCGGTGCCGACCTCCAGCAGCGCGAGGGGGCCGGCGATGCGCGCCAGCTGCGGCAGCAGCGTGGCGCATCGCGCGGGCTCATTGGTCTGGGTGGTGCGGGACCGTGCGATCCCGGCGACCCGATCCCAGTTCCCCTCGAGCCACTCCCGCCACTGCGGGAACGGCTCGAGGGGGCTTCCCGCCCAGCGAGCGGCGGCGAAGATGCGGTTCGGCTGCCGCACGGCGGGTGGGAGGGCGGCGATGAGGGCGAGGATGCCGGGGTCCTTCGCGATGCCGGTGGCCCAGTGCTCGTACAGCGGAGACGTACCGTGCGCCCATCGGCGCCCGAAATCGTCGTAGGTCGCGGCGAGCGCGTCGGTCACGGCATCAGGGTACGGCGCACCCCCCTCACCGGCCGGTCAGGCGCGGGCGGCCTCCGACAGGCGGCGGGCGGCGGCGAGAGCCTGCGCGAGGTCGGCCTTCAGATCCTCGACGGCCTCGATGCCCACAGACAGGCGCACCAGGCCCGGGGTGACGCCCGAGGTCAGCTGCTGCTCAGGTGTCAGCTGCGAGTGCGTCGTGGAGGCGGGGTGGATGACGAGTGAGCGCACGTCGCCGATGTTGGCGAGGTGACTGAACAGCGTCAGCGAGTTGACGAACTCGCGGCCGGCCGCGACGCCGCCCTTGAGCTCGAACGACAGCACGGCGCCGACGCCCTTCGGGGCGTAGGTGTTGGCTGCGGCGTACCAGGGCGAGGTGGGAAGGCCCGAGTAGTTCACGGCGGCGACGTCGTCGTGGTTCTCCAGCCACTCCGCGATCTCCTGAGCGTTCTGCACGTGACGCTCCATGCGCAGGGACAGCGTCTCGATGCCCTGCAGCAGCAGCCAGGCGCTCATCGGGGCGATGGCCGCGCCGAGGTCCCGCAGCAGCTGCACGCGGGCCTTGATGATGTAGGCCAGGCCGTCGCCGACGGCGGTGGTGTACGAGGCACCGTGGTACGACGGGTCGGGTTCGGTGAGGCCCGGGAACTTCTCGACGTTCTGCGACCACGCGAACCGTCCGCCGTCGACGATGACGCCGCCGATCGTCGTGCCGTGGCCGCCGAGGAACTTCGTCGCGGAGTGCACGATGATGTCGGCGCCGTGCTCGAACGGGCGGATGAGGTAGGGCGTGGCGATCGTGTTGTCGACGATGAGCGGCACGCCCGACTCGTGGGCGATGTCGGCGACGGTGCGGATGTCGAGCACGTTGATCTGCGGGTTGCCGATCGTCTCGGCGAAGAAGAGCTTCGTGTTCGGGCGCACGGCGCGGCGCCACTCCTCGGGGTCGTCCTGGTTCTCGACGAACGTCGTCTCGATGCCGAGCTTGGCGAGGGTGTACTTGAACAGGTTGTAGGTGCCGCCGTAGATCGAGCTCGACGACACGATGTGGTCGCCGGCCTGAGCGATGTTGAGCACGGCGAACGTCTCGGCCGCCTGGCCGCTGGCGACCAGCAGCGCGCCGGTGCCGCCCTCGAGCGCGGCGACGCGCTGCTCGACGACATCCTGGGTCGGGTTCTGGATGCGGGTGTAGATGTTGCCGAACTCCGCCAGCGAGAACAGGTTCGCGGCGTGGTCGGCGTTGTCGAACACGTAGGAGGTGGTCTGGTAGATCGGCGTGGCGCGAGCCTTGGTGACGGGGTCCGGGGCGGCACCGGAGTGGATCTGCTTGGTCTCGAAGCGCCAATTCTCGGGTGCGGACATGATGACTCCTGGATCTCGGGCCGACCGCGGCTGCCGCGGCCTGGTCTGAGGCTACGGACTGGGCGCGCTTGTCAACAACGGGTCGGAAATGTGACGTAACCTGCGCGGTACGGTGGGTGCCATGACACGACGCGCGGTGGTCACGGGAGCGAGTTCGGGGATCGGCGAGGCCACGGTGCGTGCCCTCCGCAAGTCCGGATGGGACGTGGTGGGCGTCGCGCGTCGCGCGGAGCGGCTGGCGGCGCTGGAGAAGGAGACGGGCGCGGCGGCCTATGCGGCCGACCTCACGCAGCAGGCCGACGTCGACGCGCTCGCCGGGTGGCTCGCCGACACCGGGCCTGTGCACGCGCTCGTGAACGTGGCAGGAGGGGCGCGGGGGACCGATCGTGTCGAGGACGGCGATCCGGCGGACTGGCGCTGGATGTTCGAGGTGAACGTGCTGTCGGCGCAGATGCTGGTGGCGGCCCTGCTGCCGCAGCTGCGCGCCGCCGCGGCCGTCGACGGGCACGCCGACACGCTCTTCGTCACCTCCACCGCGGCACAGCGCGCGTACCCCGGCGGCGGCGGCTACAACGCCGCCAAGGCTGGGGAGTCCATGCTCGCCGAGGCGCTGCGCCTCGAGCTCAACGGCGAGCCGATCCGGGTCGTCGAGGTGGCTCCCGGCATGGTCTACACCGAGGAGTTCACGCTCAACCGCCTGGGCGGCGACCGCGCCGCGGCGGAGCGGGTCTACGACGGCGTGGAGCAGCCGCTCGTGGCATCCGACGTCGCCGACGTCATCGCCTACGCGCTGAACGCACCGGGGCATGTCAACCTCGACCTCGTCACGATGCGCCCGGTGGCGCAGTCGGCGCAGCACCTGCTCGCGCGCGGTCCGCTGCGCCCACGTCGACGGGTGGAGTGAGCGACGAACGCGGTCTAGCGTGTGAGTCGAGGCGGTTCTCGACTGAGGCGGTGGAGCCATGGGCGAAGTGCGGACGGCGTTGGGCGACCGGATCGTCTTCGACCGGTACGGGCCGGAGTCGGCGCCTGCGGTGATCTTCGTCGCCGGTGCGGGCCTCGCTCGGGCGGGTGACGACGTGACCTCGGATACCGCGAGACGCATCGGAGAGGCCGGTTTTCAGGCGACGGTGCACGACCGGGTCGGCCGAGGGGACTCGGCGGCATCGGGGCCGATCTCGTTGGAGCGGGAGGTGGAGGCCCTCCGCGCGCTCGCACAGAACCTGGACGTCCCGGTGGTGCTCGTCGGCCACTCTTCCGGCTGCGCGATCGCGATCCAGGCGGCGCCGTCGATCGCCGGGCTCAAGGGCCTCGTCCTGTGGGAGGCGCCGTTCGGGCAGTTCGACGGCGGAGCCACGGCGTGGTGGGAGAGTGTCCAGGGCCACATCGACGCGGGGAGGCTGGAGGACGCCGTCGCCGCGTACATGGTCGACATGCCGCCGGGATGGATCGAGTACCTCAAGGGATCGCCGGAGTACCCCGCCTTCATCCTCAGCTGGATTCCGGACGGGTCCGCTCTTGCCCTCGTCGAATCCCGGGGCCTGGAGTCGTCGCTGCGCGACATCTCGGCGCCCGTCCTCGCGGTGTACGGCACGGAGTCCTTTCCCGGCATGGCACGCGCCGCCGTGGACATCGCCGCCGCCGCGCCGCGAGGATCGCACGAACAGGTGCGGGGCGCGGAGCACACGTGGGACTCGGAAGCGATGGCAGCGCGGCTCGTGCAGTTTCTCGCCACCGCGGAGCACGCGACCCACGGACCTGAGTGAGCGGATGCGCCGGTGTCGGCGGGTGTCGGCCGGTGTCTAGAACGGTGCGGGTTCTTCCGCCGCGGCGAGGGCCATGAACTCCAGCACCCGCCTCGGGATGTCGACATAGACCCGCCCTGTCGGGCTTGTCCATTCGAGGATGCCGTCGGGTTTCTGTACCACGCTCCATGCTGTCCCGTGTTTGACGGGGTGATGCCGGCCGGGGCAGAGGTTCGCGAGGTTGTTGACCCGTGTCGGCCCGCCGAGCGCGGCGTCGATCGTATGGTCGCCGTCGCACAGCCGGGCGGGCCTTCGACAGCCGGGGAACCGGCAGTGCTCGTCCCTCGCATCGAGGAGCCGGCGCATCTGGGCGCTGGGCCGGTAGGTGTCGACCTGCAGCACCGCCCCGGTCGTGGGGGACGTGAACAGTCGCTCCCACACGTCGGCGGTCGCGGCGAGACGTCGGGCCGTGTCGGGGTCGATCGGTCCGTATCCGATGAGTTCGGCGGGTTCGGTGCTGTCGCCGGTGAGGGTGGCGGCGGGGATGGTGATCTGCACGTGCGCGGTGATCGCCGCCGTCTCGGGGATGCTGCCCGCTGACACCGGGGCGGTTGCGTGCCCGGTGAGGAGCAGATCGGCGAGCACATCGGCGCGGACCTGGTCGGTGGTGCGGAGGTCGGTCGCGACGACATCCGTCTCGGCGACGTCGTCGCGGGCGACACGATCTGCTCCGGTACCGGCACCACCCGCGCCAACGCGGTTCTCGCCCGGGCCGCCGCCGGCCGAAGACCCGGCCCGCGCGGCCCGTGCCGCCGCAACGATCTCTCGGGCGTGCGCGGTGAGCCGGTCCCGGATCGCGTACGCCAGCGGTGCGGGAAGCACCGCGGCGAGCTCCGCCATGCCGTCGTCGAGGTCGCGCACCCACACCCGCCGCCCGGCGGTCGCTTCCGCGTGCCGTTCTTCCAGCGGCACCGGGTCGAGCTTCTGCGCCAGCATCAGGATGATCGGCTTCGCCCGCCCCGGCGTCTCCCGCTCCGCCACCACCAGCGCGGCCTGCTCGAACCGGGCCCGGGCGTCGGGGTCGGTGATGCGGGCGCCGGCATCCTGGATCACCCGCACATGCGCCACGTCGATGCGGCCCGACTCCAGCGCGGCCAGCGTTGCCGGGAACCCGTCCACCAGCACCGCCGCGTCCCGCATCCGTTCCTGCATGCCCCGGTCCGATCGCCGCAGCACCGCCGCGAGCTCGGCCGCCATGGCCCGCCGCGGCATCTCCCGCTCCCGCCCCTCGCTCGACGGCACCCGCGCGGTCTCCTCCGCGGCGATCGCCTCCGCCCGGGCCAGCCACTGCAGCTCTTCCGCCTGCAGCGCCGCGATCGCCTGGCGCGTGTCTTCCACGCCGGTGATCACCGCGCCGTGCGAGGCAGTGGCGATCGAGGTGGCGATCGAACCGGTGGCCGGGGAGGTGTTCATACCCCTGATTCTGGTGACCCCCTCCGACATCGAGAGCGCCACAAACCCCAGACCAAACGGTGATTGTGGATAACTCGACGTCGCTCCGGGCTGGGGAGGAAACGGCGACGTACCGCACCCGAAGCGCCCCCTCCGTAGGCTGGTCGGGTGTGGACGGAGGAGCGGATGGCGATGACCCTGCCCGAACTCGCGGAGGCGGGAATGGTGGACCCCGGGTGGGCGCGGGCGCTGCAGCCGGTCGCCCCCGACATCGCCGCGCTCGGTGAGCGGCTTCGCGCCGAGACGGCCGCAGGGCGCGAATACCTGCCCGCCGGCGACCGCGTGCTCCGCGCGTTCCAGCGGCCGCTCGAGGACGTGCGCGTGCTGATCGTGGGGCAGGACCCGTACCCCACGCCCGGGCACCCGATCGGGCTGTCGTTCGCCGTCGACGCGCACGTGCGCCCCATCCCGCGAAGCCTGCGCAACATCTACAAAGAGCTTTCCGACGACCTCGGCATCCCGCCGGCCGCCCACGGTGACCTCTCGGCGTGGAGCGACCAGGGCGTCATGCTGCTCAACCGCGTGCTGACCGTCGCGCCGGGCGCGGCCGGATCGCATCGGGGGTGGGGGTGGGAGAAGGTGACCGAGCACGCGATCCGGACGCTCGTGCAGCGTGAACAGCCCCTCGTGGCGATCTTGTGGGGGAAGGATGCCGCGGCGCTCGCGCCGATGCTCGGTGACACGCCCCGCATCGAGTCGCCGCACCCGTCGCCGCTGTCGGCGTCCCGGGGGTTCTTCGGCTCCCGTCCCTTCTCGCGCGCGGACGCCCTGCTCGTGGAACAGGGCGCAGAGCCGGTGGATTGGCGGCTCCCCGACCCCGCGGCCCTAGGCTGACGGCATGCTGGAGGACGAGTACGAGCGAGACCGGCGCCGACTGCCCCGACACCTGCGTCGCCGCCCCGAGCCGGAGCGTCCCTTCTCGTACGAGATCCGCCCTGCGCAGGAGCGGGACGTGCCCGACATCCGCGAGATCTACAACCACTACGTCACGAACTCGGTGGTGACATTCGACGAGAAGAAGTGGACCAACGCGCAGTGGCGCGAGAAGCTCGCCCACGCTCAGAAGCTGGGCCTTCCCTTCTTGGTCGCCGCGTCCCCGTCGGGGCAGATCCTCGGCTACGCCTACGTGCAGCCGCTGTCGAGCAAATCGGGCTACCGCTACAGCGTCGAGGACACGATCTACCTCGGCCAGGCCGCCACCGGCAAGGGTCTGGGACGCGCGCTGCTCGAGGCGCTCATCGCGGCGTCGGAGCAGGCCGGCATCCGCGAGATGGTCGCCATCATCAGCGACCGAGGCGCCGACGCCTCCATCGCGCTGCACGAGAAGCTCGGCTTCGTCGAGGTGGGTCGCATGGGCCGCGTCGGGCACAAGTTCGGCCGGTGGCTCGGAACGGTCTACCTGCAGAAGTCGCTCAAACCGGTGAAGAAGAAGGGCCTTATCGGTCGCCTGCGGGAAGGGTGACGTCTGGCCAGGCCCGCACCGCGTCGATGAGCGTGCGCCACGGGCCGGTCACGTCGGCATCCGGCAGCTCGGCCTCGTGGTGCTCCCGCCCCGTCTCTGCGCTCACTCGCCAGCAGAAGCGGTCGGCGCCGGAAGGATCGTGGCTTCCGTCGTTCCACGGGCAGCGATCGATGAGTTCGAGCCACCGCTCGGCGTCGTCGCCGGCGGGCGCAGCGCGCCACGTGCGGCGAAGTCCTGCGATACCGCCGGTGCGGACGACCGTCACCGAGAGGGCGGGCTCAAGGCACTCAGGCATCGTCGATCACGCCCACGCCCGACCAGCCGGCTCGGACGGCGGCGACCTCCTCTGAGTCCTCACCGTACTCCGCGACGGCGACCGCCAGCGTGGCACGGGCGAACGCGGCGAAATCGGTCGTGGGGGAGAGGGAGCCGCCGGTGAGCGTGAGGTACCAGATGCGCCCGGCGCGCTCCCACGCGAAGCCCTCGAGGGTGGTTGCCACCAGGTGGAAGGCGCGGTTCGGGATGCCGGAATTGATGTGCACCCCGCCGTTGTCGTCGGTCGTCTCGACGTAGTCGCGCATGTGGCCGGGCTGCGGGTCGCGCCCCAGCACGTCGTCGTCGTAGGCGGTGCCCGGCGCTGCGAGCGAGCGCAGCGCCCTGCCCTGCACCGCGTCGGTGAAGATGCCGGCGCCGATGAGCCACGACGCCTCGTCGGCGCGCTGCCGCAGATGGTGCTGTTCGGCGAGGGCTCCGAACACATCCGCGATGGATTCGTTGAGGGCGCCGGATTGCCCCTCGTACACCAGCCCGCCGGAGTACTCGATGACGCCGTGCGTGAGCTCGTGTGCAATCACCGTGAGCGAGTCGGTGAACCCGGTGAACACCTCGCCGTCGCCGTCGCCGAAGACCATGCGCTCGCCGTTCCAGAAGGCGTTGTCGAAATCGACGCCGTAGTGCACGGTGGCCGCGAGCGTGCCGCCCACGGCGTCGATCCCCGCGCGCCCGAAGGCGTCCCAGAAGAGGTCGAACGTGACCCCGAGGCCGTCGTACGCCTCGTCGGTGTCGTCGTCGCCGGTGGGGTCGTCGCCTTCGGCGCGCACGAGCACACCGGGCAGCGTCTCCTGATGCTGCGCGTCGGAGATGGCGCGATCGGGGGAGGGTCCCCCTTCGGCGACGAGCGAGCCGTTCTCGTCGATCGACAGGCGCAGGCGCGTGAGGTCGGGGTGGTAGCCGCGCTGGGCCCCGAGGGTGGCGCGCGCCGCCTGGGCCGCCCGCGCCAGATGAGGGGCCTCGGTCGCTGCGAGTCGAGCGAGCAGGTAGGGCGGGACGATGGCGTTCATGCCATGAGGCTAGGGGGCGGCGCCGACATCCGTCACGCCCCCGCTGCCGGGGTCGATCGCAGGGATGGATGCCAGCAGCCGCCGGGTGTACGCCACTTGCGGCGTGAGTAGCACCTTCTCAGTCGGGCCTTCTTCGACGATGCGGCCGTCCTTCATCACGATCACCTCGTCGCAGAGATTCTGCACGACGCCGATGTCGTGGGAGACGAGCACGAGCGCGAGGCCCTCGCGGCGCCGCAGGTCGCGCAGCAGCTCCAGGATCTGGGCTCGCACCGTCACGTCCAGTGCAGACAGGGGCTCGTCGCCCACCAGCAGGCGGGGCCGGTGCACGATGGCGCGGGCGATGGCGACGCGCTGGCGCTGGCCGCCCGAGAACTCGTGCGGGAAGCGGTCGGCCATGTCGGGCTCGAGACCCACGTCAGCCAGCACCTGCCGCACCCGGGCGCGGTGGTCGCCGTCGATTCCGAGGGCCCACAGCGGCTCGCCGACGATGCGCCCGATGCTCATCCTCGGATCCAGCGACTCGTAAGGATCCTGGAACACGATGCCGGTCTGTCGCCGCAGCCAGTGGAGTGAGCGGGCGGGCGCGGATGCCACCACCGGCCGGCCGTCGAACTCGACGGTGCCGGCGGTGGGGCTGTCCAACCCCAGCAGCAGCCGCACCAGTGTGGATTTTCCGGAGCCGGACTCGCCGATGACACCGAGGGCGGAGTTCTCCCGCACGTCGACGTCGGCGTCCTCCAGCGCCGTCGTCCAGCGCCGCGGCTCGAACAGCGCGGTGCGGGGGGCGAGATGACGGCGGGTGAGGCCGCGGCCGCGCAGCAGCGTCGTCATGCGCCGCCTCCCGGACGCCACAGGGTGGCGGTGGCGTCGCGCAGCAGCCCCCGGGTCACCGGCGACGCCGGCGAACTCAGCAGGGTCGGCACGGGCGCCGCCTCCACGACGCGGCCGTGCTCGAGCACGACGCCGTGCGTGGCGATCTGCGAGAGCACGGCGAGGTCGTGGGTGATGAACACCAGCGACATGCCGTCGCGGGAGACGAGGTCGCCGAGCAGGTGCAGGATGTCTGCCTGGATCGTGACGTCCAGCGCGGTCGTCGGCTCATCGGCGATGAGCAGGCGCGGCCGGCAGGCCAGCGCCATGGCGATGGCCACGCGCTGCCGCTGTCCGCCTGACAGCTGGTGGGGGTATCGGGCGACGATGCGCTCCGGGTCGGGGAGGGCGACCCGCCTCGCCTCGGCGACCGCGCGGGCCTTGGCCTCGCGGCGGGACACGCGCTCGTGGATGCGCACCGACTCCGAGATCTGCCGACCCACGTTGCGGATGGGGTTGAGGGCGGTCCGTGGCTCCTGGAAGACGATGCCGATCTCGTCGCCGCGCAAGCGGGCGAGATCGCGGTCCTTCATGCCGATGAGCTCGCGGCCGTTCCAGCGGATGCTGCCCGACGTCGTCGCGGCGTCCGGCAGCAGGCCCATGATCGCCAGCGCGGTGAGCGACTTTCCGGAGCCCGATTCGCCGATGAGGCCCACGCGTGCCGAATCGGGCACGTCGAACGAGACGCCGTCGACCACGCGCCGGCCGCCCAGCTCGATCACCAGATCGCGGACCTCGAGGCTCATGCCACCACCTCCGGCACGTGTGCGCGCGCTGCGTTGACGCGCCGAGACAGGGTCGGGTCCGTTGCCTCGCGCAGTCCGTCGCCGAGCAGGTTGAGACCGAGCACCGTGAGCGTGATGGCCAGGCCCGGCCACACCACCGACAACGGGTGCACCGTGATGTAGCTCTGCAGCTCGCTCAGCAGCCCTCCCCATGACGGCTGGGTCGGCGGTGCGCCGAACCCGAGGTACGACAGACCCGCCTCGGCGAGCACCGCCACGGCCATGCCCCACGACAGCTGCACGATGAACACCGGTGCAACGTTGGGGAAGAGGTGGCGCAGCAGGTTCTGCGTCGGGGTGAGTCCCGCAGCGCGGCCCGCGAGCACGAACTCGCTGTGCAGCACCCGGCGGAGCTCGGGGCGGGTCACGCGGGCGATGTTGACGCCGAAGCCGATCCCCACCGAGAGGATCACCACCCACAGCGACCCGCCCCACACGGCCGAGATCATCATGGCGATCAGCAGCACCGGAAAGGCGATGAGGATGTCGACGAGCACAGCGACCGACTCGCGCACCCACCGTGCCGTGAGTGCCCCGAGCGATGCCAGCACGAGGCCGATGAGGGTGGCCACGAGGCCCGCGCCGAGGGCGACCCAGACAGTGGTGACAGAACCCGCCATGATCAGGCTCAGGATGTCGCGGCCGGTGCCGTCGGTGCCGAGCAGGTGGGGCCAGCCCGGCGGCATCCACCGCTGGGCGATGTCCACGCGTTGCGGGTCGAACGGTGTCCACAACGCCGATACGACGGCGGTGAGGCCGACGCCGGCGAACACGGCCAGCCCGATGCGGCCGGTGGTGAGGGCGGTGAGGCGGCGCAGCCAGCCCCACCGGTCAGCGGCGCGTGCGGGTCGTGCCTGGGCAGATGCGCCTTTCACTGCGCCTCCCGCTGCCGCGGGTCGATCACCCGGTGGAACAGGTCCACCGCGAAACCGACCACGAGCACGAACCCGGTGAGCACGAGCAGCTCTCCCTGCACCTTGGGCAGATCGCGCTGGCCGACGTCGACGACGAGCATGCGGCCGATGCCGGGGAGGGAGAACAGCTGCTCGATGACCACGGCCCCGACGATGATGCCGGCGACCTGCAGGCCCAGCACCGTGATGATCGACAACCCGACGTTGGGAAGCCCGTGACGCAGCATCGCCTGGGTGCGGGTGAGCCCTTTCGCCGCGGCGGCGCGCACGTAGTCCTGGCCCACCGCCTGCAGGGTCGCCGAGCGGACGAATCGCAGCAGCATGGCGCCTTCGACGATGCCGATCGTGATCGCCGGCAGCAGCAGGGCGCGCCAGGCAGCGGCAGGGTCCGCCCAGCCCGAGCGGGGGAAGCCCTGGGCGGGCAGCCAGCCGAGCCACACCGCGAAGACGACGACGAGCATCATGCCGGCCCAGACGACGGGAACGGCGGCGAGAGCCTGGGCGCCGACGGTGATCATCGTTCCGTCGGCGCGGCCGCGCCGCAGCGCTGAGGCAACGCCCAGGGGCACGCTGAACACCAGCGCGATGGCCATGGCGAGCAGGCCGAGCGGAACGGTCACCTCGGCCTTCTGCGCGAGCTCGGTCGCCACCGGGGTTCCGGTCAGCAGCGACGTGCCGAGGTCTCCGCGAACCACCCCGGACATCCAGTCGAAGTACTGGACCGGCAGCGGTCGGTCAAGACCCAGGCCCGACCGGATGGCCTCGACCTGCGCGGGGGTGCTTCCGACGCCCGCGATCATCTGCGCGATGTCGCCGGGCAGCACCCGCAGGGTGACGAAGATCAACACGCTGGCAACGACGAGACCCACCAGCAGCAGGACCAGCCGCGTCAGCGCGTAGCGGATCACCCCTCGCTCTTGGTGATCTCGGCGAGGTTGAGGCGCTCGTTCACGTTGACCGTCGGCATACCGGCGATGCTATCGCCGACCGCGACCACCGAGGCGCCGTTGTACAGCCAGTCGGCGGCGTGGTCCTCCGAGACGATGCGTGCGGCCTGCGCCAGCAGCTCGTCGGCCTCGGCCTCGTCCGTCGCCGCGAGCGACTGTGCGAACAGCTCCTGCACCTCGGCGTTGTCGTAGCCGAAGTAGTAGGACGGGTCCGCCCAGTTCTCGAAGTCTCGCGCCTCGGTGTGCAGCACGAAGCTGAGTTCGTAGTCCCGGTTGACGTAGACGTCGTTGAGCCAGGCCGAGAACTCCACCGGGTCGATCTCGAGCGTCACGCCGACGTCGTGCAGGTTCGAGACGAGGATCTGCGACACGGTGGTGCCGTAGAACGACGGGATCGTGAGCGTCAGCTCGAGATCCTCCGCGCCCGCCTCAGCGAGCAGCTCGCGCGCGGCCTCGGGGTCGTGCGGCACGACGTCGGAGAGATCTTCGTGACCGGGGTCGAGTTCGGGGATGGGGCCGTATTGCGTCTGGCCGGCGCCGATCGCTTCGACGATGGCGTCGTGGTCGATCGCCTGGCGGATCGCCTGGCGCACGCGCACGTCGGCCAGCGGCTCCGCTGCCGCGTTCATCGCCAGGGTGCCCTTGTCGGTCGACGCACCGACCTCGACGGTGAAGTCGCCGTTGGCCTCGATCTGCTCCGAGAGGTTCGCGTCGAAGCCGGTCACCACGTCGACCTCACCGGCGAGGGCGGCGTTGAGGGCCGCCTGCGTCTCGGGGATGTACGCGAAGATCACCTCGGAGACGCCGGCGGGGTCGCCCCAGTAGCCGTCGAACCGCTGCAGGGTGACGCTGTCGCCCTGACGCCACGACGAGAGGGTGAAGGGTCCGGTGCCGTTGGCGGCGGTCTTGCGGTCTGTGGCATCCCCTTCCTTGAGCACCAGGCCCGCGCGACCGGTGAGGTTCCACAGGAAGCTCGAATCAGGCTGGCTCAGGGTGATGGTGATCGTCTGGCCGTCGGCGGTGACCGAGGTCATGCCGGCGAGCCGCTCGGCATCGCGGTAGCTGGGGGTGTCCCGCACCTGGGTGAGCGACCACACCACGTCCTGCGGGGTGAGCGGCTGGCCGTCGTGGAAGACCACCCCCTCGCGCAGGGTGAAGGTGTAGGTGAGCCCGTCTTCTGACACCTCATAGTCGCTGGCCAGGGAGGGGACGATGTCCTGCTCGGGGGTGCGCGACACCAGGCCCTGGTAGACGTTGTCGATGAGCAGCTGGTCGAGCGCGGCGCCGGCTGTCTCACGGATGTCGAGGTTGCCGGGCTCGGCGACCATGCGCACCGTGACGGAGGCGTTCGGGTCGGCGACGGCGCTGGTCGACGGGGCGGGCGTCTGCTCTGCGGTGCAGGCCGTGAGGGCCAGAGCGCCGGCCATGAGCACGGCGGCGGCCAGGGGGGTACGGCGGAGCATGGAGGGAATCCTTTCGCAAGGGCGGGGGCGTCGGCGCTGTCCGTGGCCTCCGCGTACTCTTGTGCGCCTAACAGCCTATGGTCCGCCCGACGCAGGTCGCGCATCGGGGCCGCCCATTGTGAGCCCGGGATCAGGATTTTTTCGGCCTCCGCCGAGGCAGAAGGGCGATCATGCCGCTCCGGGCGCAGATTCCGGGCCGGGCTAGGGTCAGATCATGAGCGATGAAGCGCGCGTGCACCTGTCCCGCTCCGCACCTGCGGCCTACCGCGCCCTCGACGCGGTGGCCAAGACCGTCGGCGCGCTCGCCGATGAAGCCGGCGTCGAGCCCCGCCTGCGCGAGCTCGTGCAGATCCACGCGTCGCAGCTGAACGGATGCGCGTTCTGCGTGCGGGTGCACGTCGACCGGGCGACGGCCGCCGGACTCACCGCGGACGTGATCGCGCAGGTCGCGGTGTGGCGGGACTCGGGCGTCTTCAGCGAGCGTGAGCGCGCGGCGCTGGAACTGACCGAGGCCCACGTGCGCATCGACCTGGGCGGAGTTCCCGACGATGTGTACGACCGGGTGGGCGCCATCCTGTCGGAGAAGGAGTACGTGGCGATCAGCTGGATCCTGGTGTCGATCAACGCGTTCAACCGCGTCGCCATCGCCGGTCGCTACCCCGTGCCCGCACGCGACGGAGAGCAGGCATGACGGATGCCACCTGGGCCGTCTCCGGCGCGCTCAATTTCCGTGATGTGGGGGGCCTGCCGGCGCAGGGCGGAGTGACGCGCTCGGGCGTGCTGTTCCGCTCGGGTAACCTCGCGCGCCTGGACGATGTCGGCAGGCGCACGTTGCGGGAGCTGGGGTTGCGGCGGGTGATCGACCTGCGCGCGGACGACGAGGTGGCCCTCGAGCCGTCGCTGGTCGATGGGCTGGGGCTCGAGACGATGCGCGTTCCCCTCCTCCTCGGCTCGGCCGCGTCGTTCTTGGAGAAGGACATCGATCTCGACGGCTTCTACCGCGCGATGCTCGATGAGGCCGCCGACCGCGTCGTCGAGGTGGTGCGGGGAGTGCTGGCCGATCAGCCGGTGCTCGTTCACTGCACCGTCGGCAAGGACCGCACCGGAGTCACCGTGGGACTCACGCTGGCCGCGGCGGGCGTCGACGAGGATGCCGTGGTGGCGGACTATGCGCGCACCGAGGCGCTGCTGCCCGCACAGCGCAACGCCCGCGTGCTGCGGTATCTGCGCTCGCAGCATCCTGAGGCGCGCTTTCTCGAGGAACTCGCGACCAAGTCGCCCGCCGCCGCGATGCGCACCCTCCTCGACGATCTGCGGGGCCGCTACGGCGCTCCCGTGGAGTTCCTGCGCGCGCACGGCCTAGGGGACGACGAGATCCGCGAGCTGACCGCGCTGCTCGTGCGGCATAGCTGACCCTTACTCAGGTTAGGCAACCCTATGTCGGTGTATCGTGGCAGTGTCATGACCTCCCTCGACCACAACGCCACCGCCTGCCGGGCCTCCAAGCACACACGCGTGCAGCACCTCGTCACCGCCGACGAGCACTCGCTCACCGATCTCGAGGCGCTTCTCGCCACGCTGCCGCTGTGCTCGACCGGACGCGTCTTCATCGAGGTCCCCGACGACACCTGGTGTGCCGACATCGCGGTGCCCCCGCGCATGACGCTGACCTGGCTCGACCGTTCCCGCCGCTCCGGTGCACCGGGGACCGGCCGGTCCTGCGCGCCGGGCGAGGCGCTCGCGCGGGCGGTCGCGGCGTGGGCCGACGAGATGCTGTGCGGACAGGAGGGCGGCACCCGCGTGTTCCTGCTGGGCGGCTACCTCGGCACCGCCGACATCGTCGACCACCTCACCGGTCGCATCGGCATGCCGGCCGATGACATCCGCACGCCGGAGCGCTTCGGCCTCGCGACCGCGCGCTGAGCGGCGCACTCACGAGCCGCGCGGCACGTACCTGCCGTCTTCGAGTCCCGCCTCGATCTCGAAGCGGTTCGTCAGCGGGTTGCGTCTCGCCAGCAGGTAGAGCAGGGGCATGAGCGCGCCATAGCGCTGCCACTGCCGCTTGTGCACCGCCTCGTGCCGCAGCAGGCCGGTGGTGACGCGGCCGCTGCCGGTCAGGAAGCACCCGCCCACGCAGACGCCGCCGCGGCCGAACGTCCAGCCCGGCATGCCCCGGAACACCCACAGACCCTGCCGCTTCTCGACGCGGCCGGTGGACCACAGCGTGCCCCACACCAGGCCGACGGCGGTGCCCCAGAGGTAGCCCAGGCGGCTCACCGGCGAATCCAGCAGCACGCTCGGGATCCAGCGGTCCCACCGCCGGCCGCGGGCCAATGCCTCGTGCGCTGCTTCTCGCCAGCCTGCCGGCGGGGTGCGGGTCGGGCTCACGCGAGCGCGCCGATCACGCGCAGGATCGCTCCCATGTCGTCGACCGCGGCTCGCGGCGAGACGGGTGAGAACCCCGCCAGCGACGCGCCGGCGAGCGGTACGCGCCGTCGCAGTTCGGCGAGGGCGGCGACCAGCTGCGGCACCTCGATGCCGAAGGGGACGGCGCTGCCGACACCGGTGATCGCCGCCGGGTCCAGCACGTCGAGATCGACGTGCACGTACACGGCGTCGGCCCCGGTCGCAGCGACGGCGTGGGCGAGCGCGGCGGAGTCGGTGAACGCCTCAGGCGAGAGATGGGTGATCGCGGAGGTCTGCAGGTACGCCGTCTCTGCGGCATCCAGCTCCCGGGCTCCGGCCAGCACGACGCGCTCGGGCGGGATGGTGCCCGCGGGCAGGGCGAGTTCCCCGTCGCCGACGACGGCACGCAGGGCCATGCCGGCGTAGGCGCCCGAGAGCGAGGATTGCGGGTCGTTCAGGTCTCCGTGGGCATCGAGCCAGACCACCGCGAGGTGGGGATGCCGGGCCGCGGCGTGCCGGATGGCGGGGACGGCGACCGCGCAGTCGCCGCCGACGACGACGAACGGCTCGTGGACCGGGGCGAGCGCTTCGGCGACCAGCGTCTGGACGCGCTCCAGCGCGCTCAGCCGGTGTACGCCGGTGTCGAGCGACTCGCCGGCTTCGAGGGGCACATCCACACGGGTGCAGGCGGCGCGGGGGAGATCGCCCTCGATCGCCTCCGCACCGTCGACGAGCAGCATGGCGCGCGCAGACGGCGAGCCCTGCCATTGCGGAACGACGATGAACCGGGTCATGTGCCCATCTTCCCCTGAAGCGGCGTGCCGAAACGACCGGCCGCGCCGTGTAAACCCCTGGCTGTGACGACAGCGGGCGCCGCTCCGTGAGGAGACGGCGCCCGTGGTCGTTCGGGATCAGGCTCCGGCGTCGATCGCCTTCGCCGGGGCGCCGGACTTCAGCGCGGCCAGGCGCGCCTCGACCTCGGTGAGCTCGCCCACGTCCTCGAGTTGGTTGAACTGGGCGTCGATGCTCGATGCCGCGAGCTCCTGCTTGCCGGCGGCCAGGGCCTCCTGGCGGCGCACCTTGTCTTCGAAGCGACCGAGCTCGCTGGTGGGGTCGAGCACGTCGATCGACCGCACCGCGTCGTGCACCTTGGTCTGGGCCTCGGCGGTCTTCGCCCGGGCCAGCAGCTCGGAGCGCTTCGACTTCAGCTGCTCCAGCTTGCCCTTCATGCCGTTGAGGCCGTCCTTGAGCTTCTCGACGACCTCGCTCTGGGTGGCGATGGTCGGCGCGATCGCCCGTGCCTCGTTCTCTTCGCTGATCTGGCGCTGCAGGGCGATCTTGGCGAGGTTGTCGAACTTGTCGGCGTCGGCGAGGTTGCCGGCCGTGCGCAGCTGGTCGGCCTTGCGGCTGGCGGCGAGGGCCTTGTTGCCCCACTCGGCGGCCGCCTGCACGTCCTCCTGGTGGTCGCGCTCCAGCAGGCGCAGGTTGCCGATCGTCTCGGCGATGGCCGACTCGGCGTCGGCGATGGAGTTGCTGTAGTCGCGGACGAGCTGGTCGAGCATCTTCTGCGGGTCCTCGGCGGAATCGAGGAGCGCGTTGATGTTCGCCTTCATAAGGGTCGAGATGCGACCGAAGATGGACTGCTTTGCCATGGGTGTTGCCTTCCTATCACGTTGACGTGGAGTGGTCTGGGATGCCGCGGTGCGGCGGGCCCGGAGGATCAGAAGCGCCCCCCTCCGCGGCGGCCGCGGGTGCCCCCGCCGCCGAAACTGCCGGGGCGGAACGAGCCGCCACCGCTGCGACCGCGGCTGCTGCCGCCGCCGCCCATCATGCCGCCGAAGCCGCCGCCGCCCCGTGAGCGGCCACCTCCGCCGCCGCTGAGCAGCGAGTTGATGACGATGCCGCCGAGCACGGCCCCCAGCATGCCGTTGCCGCCTCCGCCGCCGCCGTAACCCCCGCCGCCGTAGCCGCCGCCGAAGCCGCCGACGTCGGTCTGGGCGTACTGGATGGCCTGCGCGGCCAGCTGGTGCGAGCGCTGGGCCAGGGGAAGTGCCTGCTCGGGCGAGGTCGCCGCCAGCTGCTGCGCCTGCGCGAGCGCCGCGGACGCCTCGGCCAGCCGGGTGCGGGCCTGCGCGCCGACGGCGCCACGGCGTGCCGACACGTAGTCTTCGGCCGCCGACACCTGAGCCTGGGCCTGCGCGAGCTGCTGTCCGAGCATCTGCTGCGCGCGCTGGGCGCGCTCCTGCGCGGTGCGGACGGCGGCGACGACCCCGTCGATGCGGGTGTTGGCGGTCTCGAGGGCCTCGAGGGTGGCCAGCGGACGCTTGGCCGCCGTCGCGAGGTTCTGCCGCGCAGAGTCGACCTGCTGGCGGGTCGCCGCCACCGCTGCGGCGACCTGGCCGTCGGGGTCGGGGAGCGAGGCGGCGACGGCCATGTCGTGCTCGAGGTCGGCGATGAGGGCGCCGGCATCCTTCTCGGCGTTGCCGAGGTCGGTCTGCAGCCGACCGATGGCGTCTTCCAGCAGGGCAGCCTGCTCGACGGCGTCTTCGGCTGCGCGGATGCCGACGGCCGCGGTGCCGCCGTCGCCGGCGGCGATGGCACGGGCCGCCTGTGCCAGCTGCTCGTCCGCGAACGCGATGCGCTCCCTGGCCTGCAGCGGGTTGTCGCTGACCGTCGCCAGAGCCTCGGGCGCGTAGTGGGCGTGCAGCGCCTGCAGCGCAGCTTCTGCGGCATCCAGTCGTCCGGCCACGGCCGCGCGCTCTTCCTGCACGCGGGTGAGGGCCTCGGGTGCGTTCTGCTCGAGCTTGCGCAGCTCGTCGAAGTCGGCGGCCTTCTCGTCGAGTCCGGCATCCGCCTGCTCGCACAGCCGCAAGATCTCGGTGTTCCACTCCCGCACCTGCTGCTCGGTGTCGGGTTCGGAGTCGTCGAGGCGCTGCTGAAGCGTGAAGGCCTTCGTGAGGTTGTCCTTCGCCGTCGCCAGGGCCTGCTGGAACTCCACCGTGGCCTGGTCGCCGAACTGCGCGCGCGCGAAGCCGAGCTCCTGCTCGCTGGTGCGGACGGCATCATCGGTGGCGACGAGCGCCGACGCGGCACGTCGTTCCAGTTCGGGGAGGGGGATCTGCTCGACGGTGTCGTCCTTCTTGGCGCGGCCTCCCGCGGCCTTGGAGCGGCGTGAGCGCACGACGAGAAGGACGACGACCGCGATGGCGATGGCGCCCAGGGCGATCCACAGCCAGGCGCCGCTCCCGCCGGGCTCGAGGTCGGACTCGAAGCGGTCCGCGGCGAGCTCGATGGCGCCGCTGTAGTCATCGGCTCCCAGCAGCGGCCGCATCGCCTGTTCGGTGGCGGTCAGCTCGCTGTCGCTGAGGGGGCCGCCGTCGTCGGCGGAGATGTAGTACTGCCTGCCCTCTGTGGCGATGGCCAGCAGGTACTGCGTCTGCCCCAGGCCGTTGCCGAACGCGACGGCATCCGCCCACTCCTGGCGGTCCGAGGGATTGGTGAACTCGTCCACGAGGACGACGAAGAGGTCGACCCCGGTCGCGTCGTAGAGTCCGTCGAGGCGGTCCTCCACCGCGGACGTCTCGCCACCGGTGAGCACGTCGGCCTGGTCGAGCAAGCGCGACGCCCCCAGCTGCATAGGGTCGGTGGCCGCCGCGCTGAGCGTTGTGGCGGACAGGAGCACGGCAGCAACGGCCGTGATAATCATGGCCCAGCGCCTGCGCATCGCGTCCCCTTCCGAGGCGCGACGAAGCACCTCGTTTCGAGTCTATGCATCCGGCCCCCCGCCCGTGGTAGTCCGGCGGCTGGGAGATGACGATGAAGCGGGGTGCGCCACCGGGCGGCGGGTCGCCCATGGCGCCGTGGGCGCCGCGGGTACGCTCGGGCCCTCGGAGGACACATGGACCACGACCGATACGGCAGCGACGTGCTCGCGTCGGGCTGGCGCAACGCCGGACGACGCGAGATCCCGAACGTGCCGGCGGCACGCGACCTCGTCGTCGAGGTGGCCGGCGACGGCTTCTGCGGCGCCGTCACCGGCGTGCAGGCGGGACTGGTCGAGCTCGAGGACCGCGTCGGCCGGCGCCGGCAGTTCCCGCTGGGCGGCGGCTTCCTGATCGACGGCGACCCCGTGCGACTCGTCGTGCCGACGGCCGGGCCGAAACCGCGCATGCGCACCGCTTCCGGGTCGTTCGCCGCCCCGCAGGAGCGCGCCCGGGTCGCGCGCGCCAGCCGCATCCTCGTCGAGGGGCGCCACGACGCCGAGCTCGTGGAGAAGGTCTGGGGAGCGGACCTGCGCGTCGAAGGGGTGGTCGTGGAGTACCTCGAGGGCATCGATCTGCTCGAAGAGACGCTGCGTGACGAGCCGCCGGGACCCGGTCGCCGGTACGGCGTGCTCGTGGACCACCTCGTGCCCGGCTCGAAGGAGCAGCGCATCGCGGATGCCGTCGCGCGCGGCCCGCACGGTGCGCACGTGCTGGTGGTCGGGCACCCCCACGTGGACGTCTGGGAGTGCGTGCTGCCGCGCGCCGTCGGCATCCCGGCGTGGCCCACGGTTCCCCGCGGCACCGACTGGAAGACCGGGGTGTGCCGGGCGCTCGGATGGCCCGCGGAGGAGCAGGCCGACACCGCGAGGGCGTGGCAGCGGATTCTCGGGAGCGTCCACACCTTCCGCGACCTCGACCCGAGTCTGCTCGGGCCGGTGGAGCGGCTCATCGACTTCGTCACCCAGGACGACTGATCCGTCGCGGGGCGCGCCGGTCGACACCGGTAGCCTTGTCCCATGCCGGACCCTGAGCCCGACGCGGACCCGACCGCCGATTCCGAAGCCCCGTTCCGAAAGCGCACGGTATCGTTCGTGCGCCGCAGCGGACGCATGTCCGAGGCGCAGGAGCGCGCCTGGCGCGAGCTGGCCCCCTTCTACGCGCTGCCGCTGGAACGTGACGGTGCGACGACGAGCGTGAGAGCCGGGTCCGAGGTCGTCCCGGCAGAGGTGTTCGGGCGCACCGCCCCGCTGGTCGTCGAGATCGGCTCCGGTCAGGGGCACGCGATCGTGCACGCGGCAGCGGCGCACCCCGAGGTGGACTTCCTGGCAGTCGAGGTGTTCAAGGCGGGCCTTGCCCGCACCATGCTCGACGCCGGCCGCCAGGGCCTGCGGAACCTGCGCGTCGTCGATGCCAACGCCCCCGAAGTGCTCGAGCACCTGCTGCCCGAAGCGTCGGTCCAGGAGCTCTGGGTGTTCTTCCCCGACCCGTGGCACAAGAAGAAGCACACCAAGCGCCGACTGGTCGTGCCGCCCTTCACCGCGCTCGCCGCGCGCGTGCTGCGCGACGGCGGTCTGTTGCGCCTCGCGACCGACTGGGAGGACTACGCGCTGCAGATGCACGCGGTCATGGACGACGCCGCCGACTTCGAGCCCGCGTTCGCCGGCACGTGGGCCCCGCGGTTCGAGGGGCGCGTCGTGACCGCATTCGAGCGCAAGGGCGCCGCGAAGGGCCGCGAGATCCGCGATCTGGTCTACCGGCGGAAGGCGCGCGCGTGAAGACGGTCGTCCCGGCCACCAGGCCGTTCGTCTCCCTCGCCACTGTGCCCGCGCTGCTGGTGTGTCTGGCCGCTCCCGCGTTCTTCGTGCTGCTGCAGCCCCTGCTCGGGTGGGCGCTGCTCATCGCGGGGCTCGTGGTGGCCGCTCTCGTGGAACGGCGTGGCGAGCGCGATGCCGTGCCCGCGGCATCCGACACCCGTCCGCCGAGCCTCGTGCGTGATCTGTCGCTCATCGCCCTCGGCATGGTCATCGTCAGCCTCATCGATCTGAAGGCCGAGCTCGACAACGCCGCGATGGTGCGGTTCACGCTCGCCCTCGGCGGAGCCGTGGTCGTGCCCTACGTCATCTCGCGCTGGGTGTACCGGGACCGCGCGATCTCGTTCCCGTGGCGCGGGGGAGGGCGGTGGACGACCTTCCAGTGGGTGTGGCTTCTGCTCGTGCTGGTGCTCGGCTGGCTGATCCTGCCGTTTTACTTCATCACCTCGGGCGTCTACATGAACTGGCCGGTGGTGGACACCCCCGACCTCATCGCGCGCCTGTTCGTCGGCGTCGGGGCCGTCGGCATCTGGGACGAGCTGTTCTTCATCTGCACCGTGTTCGCCCTGCTGCGCCGGCACTTCGCCGATCTGTCGGCGAACCTGCTGCAGGCGATCGTGTTCGTGTCGTTCCTGTGGGAGCTCGGCTACCGTGAGTGGGGGCCGGCGCTGACGATCCCGTTCGCGCTTCTGCAGGGCTACATCTTCCTGCGCACGCGCTCGCTCGCCTACGTCGTGACGGTGCATCTGCTCTTCGACGCGGTGGTTTTCGCCGTGCTCGTGCACGCCCACAACCCGGGGCTGCTCGACGCGATCTTCTTCGTCTCGCCCTGACGGCCGCTGCGGCCCGTCACCCGGAGCGCGGCGGTAGCATCGAGGCGGATCCCGACCGGATCCCCGGACGACGGTTCAGTACCCGGTGAGCGACAAGACTGGCCAGGAGGCTGTGTCATGTCGTGGTTCGTTCTCATCGTGTCCGGAGTCCTCGAGGCCGTCTGGGCGACCGCCCTGGGCAAATCGGAGGGCTTCACCAAGCTCTGGCCCTCGGTGGTCTTCGGCGTCGCCCTCGTGATGAGCATGGGGGGCCTCGCGTACGCGATGCGCGAGATCTCGACCGGCACCGCGTACGCCGTGTGGGTGGGCATCGGCGCGTCGATCACCGTCGTCTACGCGATGATCACCGGGGATGAGGACTTCTCGCTCGTGAAGTTCCTGCTCATCCTGGGCCTGGTCGGCTGCATCGTCGGGCTGAAGCTGGTCAGCCCCGAGTGAGGGGCGGATGCCGGCATCCTTCACGTTCAACCCGAGGGTGAGTCGATCTGCGCGGCGCCCCTTGACCCGGCGGGGGATCGGAGTAGCTTCGGTCCTGCGAGAAGAAAACGGAAACGTGGATACCGAGAGGTGACCGGATACGGAAACCGACACACGCAACTGATCGCCTCGGAGCTTAGGCTCCGGGGCGATCTGCGTTGTCCGGAGGGCCGTCCGGCCAGTGATAGTCTCGTTCGGTACGCCTCCGTAGCTCAGTGGATAGAGCGCCGGTTTCCGGTACCGTAGGTCGCAGGTTCGACTCCTGTCGGGGGCACCACCACCACTGAAAACGAAGATCGCCGTCCAGCTCTGGGCGGCGATCTTGTCGTTTCGGCTCGCTCTCGCGTGTTTCGCCAGAGTCTCGGGCCGGTCGCGGGAAACGGGCACTGGCGTTCCGAATGTCCACCCCGGCGGGACCCCGCCCTAACCGGCCAGCGCCTCGTTCGCCCGCGCCAGCGCACGGAGGTAGGCACCGGGTGTCACCCCGGCGACGGAGCGGAAGTCGTTGGTGAGGTGCGCCTGGTCGACGTAGCCGAGTTCGACGGCTATGGCGGCGAGGCTCCCGTCTTCGGTTGAGAGGCGCCGGACGACCTCCTGCAGGCGCACGCGGCGAGCGATCTCACCGGGACTGCGCCCGATGCTCTCCCGCACTGTCCGTTGCAGGGTCCGCACGCCCACTCCGAGCGCGGTGGCCACGTCCGACGTCTTCCGCACGTGCGGTCGGTCGGCGATGACATCGAGGGCGGCATTCGCCAACCGCTGCGACGGCCTCAGCGGACGCTCGGCGAGGAGCGCCCGCACGAGGGCGTCTGCGGCCTCGGACCTGGCGGTCGAGTCCGGCGCCGACGCGATCTGCTGGAGGAGCCGGTGCGTGCGCCCGTCGAGGTCCGCGGTGACCTCTCGCTCGTAGGGGAGCGACGAAGCCTCGAGGTCGGACAGCACGGCGAGGCCGGCGGGACGCAGCCGAATCGCGAAGACGTCCCCGCTGCCGCTGATCGTGCGCGTCCACGCCGTGGATCGAGCGGACGTCACCACGAGCGGGGCCGCGACGTCGCCGCTCTCGATGCTGAGCGTGATCGACGGGTGGTCGATGATCCGCTGCTCGATGGACTCGCCGGGCTCGAGCCGCCACTGCACCGCCCAGTAGGTGTCGACCACGTCTCGGAGGTCTTCGGTCGGCGGGATCCACCGGGCGGAGAACCGCTCGAGATTCTGCGGCTGCAGCACTCCGGAGCGCTCGGCCGGGCCGATGGCTCTCGTGCGCGTGCCCTCCATGGCGCAATTCTGCAATACCGGCGCGGGCCGCGGGGCGCAGGATGCGGTCATGACGACGAACTACCGCAGTACCTTCATCACCACGGCGCCCGACTGTCCCGTGCCTGTCGCAGAGGTGCCGCCCGCGGGTGCGAAGCCGAGTGTGGCGTCCCTGCAGTACGAGTTGATCCACGATCACCCGTACGAGAGGACGTCGGACGAGATCCTCTTCGAGGTGCACGCCATGCGCGCCGGGATCAGCGAGTCCGAGCGCCCCGCGGAATGGGATCGCTTCTTCGCGAAAGATCAGGCGTGCCTGCGCGCCTCTCCGCTGGCCAAGCGGTACGGCTGGGGGTTCCACCACGACGAGCAGGGCCGCGTCGCGCTCGTCGCGCTCGGCAGCGCCGAGTACGCGTCCCTCGCCGAACGCGCTGATCTCACACAGAAGCCCGCGATGCGCTCGTCACGGGGGTGAGCGGCTAGGCGCCCGTCCGCGGGGAGCGGATCAGCGCGCCGGCGGTGAGGAGCACCGCCGCCGCGGCCACGTGGGCGCCCACCCACCACGGGCCGGAGAGTTCGAACGGGTAGAGCGGGTTCCAGACGATCGCGATCGCGAGCATGACCGGCATCCACCACCATTGCCGGGCCTGCAGGGCGAACCATCCGATGATCACGGCGAGGATCGCCACGATGAAGCGGATCGCGAGGTAGTACTCGTGGCTGAGGAGTGCGGTGCCGGCCAGGCACGCGGTCGCGGCGAGGATCGCCGGGGCGAGTGCGTTGCGCTGGTACTCCGAGGGCGCGCGGGTCTGCGGTGAGGGCATGGGGGATCCGTTCGTCGTGCTCCTACCCAGTGTGACGCGTCCCGCCGAGGGTCTGGTTCACTTCCGGCCGTGCACCGCCCCGGCATCCCCTCGGGCGGGGCGGATGTAGAAGCAGTCCGGGAACCGTGTGGCCGCCGCCTGCCAACCTTCCGCGGGGGAGGGCATCGGCCGTGCCGAGAAGACCGAGACCCGCGTGATCTCCCACGCGGTGTCGTCCCGCTCGAGCACGTGTTCACCGTGGCGGGCGAGGACGAGTCGCCACCCCTGCGCCCCCGCCTCGGCGAGGTGGTGCATCTCTTCGGCGCGCGTCACCGGGCCGAGGATGCGACTGGATCCCTCCGGGTCGTCGCGCCGGACGTAGTGCGGGTCGAAACGCTGCTGCACTGCCTGCCGTGACGTGCCCAGGAGTGCGCCGATCTTCGCCCAGCTCACGCCGGCGTCGTGCGCGGCGCGCACGGCCTGCCCCTGCAGGTCCGCCGCAACGCGGGCGATGTCGTGAAACGCGGTCACGGCGGTCAGCAGCTCATCGGTCGTGGCGGGCTGCCCTGAGACAGCGCCGTGTCGCGCCGCCAGTCGGGACAGCTCGACGGCCAGATCGGCGTCGGCGTCGCCGGTCACGGGCGCGGTTTCTCGTCACCGGGTCGCCACGATCCGGCGCGGGATGTCGCCGCCGACCGCTGTGACTGAGCGGTGAAGAGCCACACGAGCCCGGCGATCACCGCGGACCAGCCCGCCACGCTCATCACGAGTCCCGGGATGTTCATTCCTACGAGCAACCCGATGACGGCCAAGACGATGCCGGCCACGATGGCTGCGATCACGAGACGGCGGGTCTTCTGCACCTGCGCTTCTGCATTCATGTGGCAAGGCTAGCTTGCACCGCGGCCGGGGGCAAGCTCTCCTTGCCCATCCGCTGCCGCGGTCGATGAAACCGCAACTGGCGGACGAGACCGTGGGTGACACCCGCCGTCTCGTCCGCCAGATGGGGTCTCACGGTGATGCGGCGGCGGGGCGGGGGTTACGCGACCGAGTGGGGCGGCCCGGCACTCATAAGCTGAATGGATGCCACACGCGACCGCGACCGCACCGCTCGCGTCGTGGCGGTTCGCCGGAACGCTGCGGCACTACCAGGCCGACGTCCTCGACCGCGTCGACGTCGCGGGGGGTTCGGCGCTGCACATCGTCGCGCCGCCCGGGTCGGGAAAGACCCTGCTCGGTCTGCTGCTGGCCGCCCGCCGTGGCCGCCGTGCGGTCGTGCTGACCCCGACCACGACGATCCGCGCGCAGTGGGCCGCCACCGCGGCGACCCTCGCGCCCGACCGGCGCGCGGTGTCCGAGGACCCGGACGGCCCGGGGGACTTCACGGCGCTGACCTACCAGGCCCTCAGCGTGCTGGACGCCGCCAACCCGTTCGCCGGGCTCGCCCGCAGCCGGTGGTGCGACGAGCTCGAGTCGGACGGCCGATCGCGGGATGCCGCCGCGCAGTGGCTCGACGACCTCGCGTCTCGGAACCCCGCCGCCTACCGCCGCGGCATCGCGAGCCGTTCGCGGACGCTGCGACGGCGTCTGGTGCGCGAGGATCCCGAGGTGCTCGCGTCGGCCCTGCATCCCAACGCCCTCGCCCTGATCGACCGGCTGGTCGCGCACGGTGTCGAGACCGTCGTGCTCGACGAATGCCACCACCTGCTCGACCACTGGGCGCTCGTGGTGGCGACCCTCGTCGCGCGCCTGCGCGAGGCGGGGCGCGAGCCGCTGCTGATCGGGCTCACCGCGACGCTGCCGTCACCCGATGACGCCGACGAGTACGACAACTACACCTCGCTGCTCGGCGACGTCGACTACGAGGTGCCAGTGCCGGCGGTCGTACGCGAGGGCAACCTCGCCCCCTACCGCGACCTCGTGCGCTTCGCCGAGCCGACCCGCGAGGAGCTCGCGTTCCTCTCCGGCCACGCCGAGGGGCTCGACGTGCTGCTGCGCACGACTTTCGCGGGCGACACCGGTCTGCAGTTCCTGCTCGACACGCTGCAGCCGCCCGCGCCGCCCGAAGCGCCGCGCGGCGCGCTCGAGCCCCCGCCGCCCGCGACCGACGAGGACGACGACGCCGCGGTGGACGCACGCCTGGCTGCGGCGTTCGCCCACGACTTCGCCGCCGCCGAGGCCGCGGCGGCGATGCTGGCCACCGCAGCGCCGCGGCATCCGCTCGTCGAGCATCTGCCCGACGTGGCTCGGCGGCCGCCCAGCGCCGACGAGACGATGCGGCTGCTCGCGCGCTTCGCGCTGGACCGGCTGCTGCCCGACCCGGCTGCCGAACGACAGTGGCACCGCATCCGTCGCATGCTCGCCGACTTCGGATACTCGCTGAGCGACCGGGGCGTGCGCCGCACCCGTGACCCTGTGGACACGATGCTGGCGTCGTCGCTGGCGAAGGACCACGCCGCCTGCGACATCCTGCGACTGGAGCGCGAGGCACTGGGCGACGAGCGGCTGCGTGCACTGGTGGTCACCGACTTCGCGTCGCACGGCAACAAGCACGGCGGGCTCGTCGGCACATCGGGGGCGCTGCGCACCTTCACATCTCTGGTGAACGACACCGCGACCTCCCGACTGCGTGCGATCCTCGTCACCGGCAGCCACGCGCGCATCGCCACGCGCGACGCGGACGTGCTCGTCGCAGCGCTCGGGGACGAGCTCGGCGTGCCGGTCGCGGCGGCCCCGCTGATGGAGGCGGCAGAGGTGTCGGAGCTTCATGCGCCGGGCGCCGGCGTCGCCGCCATCGTGCGTGCGGTGTCCGTGCTGCTCACACGAGGGTCCGTGCAGGTGGTGGTCGGCACCCGTGGCCTCTTCGGCGAGGGGTGGGACTGCCCCGCGGTCAACACCCTCATCGACCTGACCGCCGTATCGACGGCGTCGGCTACGCAGCAGCTGCGGGGACGCACCTTGCGCCTGGACCCCGCCTGGCCCGAGAAAGTCGCCCACAACTGGACGGTCACGGCGCTGCTGCCGCCGACGTTCCCGCTGTCGGCGCAGCCGGATGCCGCGCGACTGCGTCGCAAGCACGCCCGCCTGTGGGGACTCGACGCCGACGACGCCTCGCGGGTGGTGCGCGGGACGTCGATCGTCATGCCCGCGGGCCAGCGGGCCGGTTTGGCGGCGTTCGTGGCGAAGGATGCCGCGGCATCCGTCGCCGCCCTCAACTCCCTCGGCACGCCGCCGCCGCGATCCGTCACGCGGGCGCACTGGCGGATCGGCGAGCGGTACGTCGACCGCGAGAGTGTGAGCGCGCTCGTTCCGCGCCGCCGGGAGGCTCCGATGTTCCGCACGAGCCGGCCGGTGTCGCGTGCGCTGGGCGGCGCGTTCGCTGGGGCGGCCGCGGCAGCCGGCGCGGGGAGCGCGACCCTCGGGCTCGCGCTGGGTGCCGCAGCGGGACCGGAGGTGGGGATGGTCGCCGGCGCCGCTCTGCTGCTGGCCGGCATCGTGCCGGCCGTCGAACTCGGCCGCAGCTGGCGGCGCGCGCGTGGGCAGCTCTCCGGCGGGACCGAGCCGTACCGGCGCGTCGCGGGGATCGTGTGGGGGGCGCTGCGCCGCGCAGGCCGGGTTGCCGACGAGCCGGTGACGATCGCCGCGACGCAGACGGAGCCCGACGACGGGACCGGAGAGATCTCGATCGAGGCCGTGTCGGCATCCTTCGCCGATCAGCGAACGCTCGCCGACGCGCTGGGGGAGCTGTTCGGCCCCGTGCGCACGCCGCGCTTCCTGCTCGAGACCGGCAGCGGTGGCCGGTCGGCGCTCGTGCGGGGCGTGTTGCGCCGCGCCGCCCGGCGACGGGCCGAGGGACACTTCGTGCCGGTGCCGTCGCTCATCGGGCGTCGCCGACGGGATGCCGAGGCGTTCGCCGCGGCGTGGGAGCGAGAGCTCGGGCCCTGCGTGCTGCACGCGATGGACCGGCCCGAGCAACTCGCGCTCATGGCCCGCGCCCGTCGCGGGGGTGGCGGGCTTGTGCCCGCCACCTCCCGCGAACAGTGGCGCTGACGTTCGGTGGACGCAAGTGGCCGTCGTTACGCCCCGTGAAGGGCCGCATGCGACGACCGAAGCGCGGCGCTCACCCGACGGATCAGCGCCGCCGGGTCACGCCTGACGGCGGATGAACTTCATCAGCCACGCGATGATGCCGATGACGATCAGGATGATGCCGACGTACAGCAGGAACTGCACGGTCTGCACGAACACGCCCAGCAGCAGCAGGACGATTCCGATGATGAGAAGGAGTACAGCGAGTCCGGTCATCCGCCGATCTTGGCGTGCCCGCCCTGGCAGGCTCGACCGCTTGACAGCCGGGTACGGGTGCCCTACCGGGTCAGGCCACTGAGGTGCCGCACATGCCGCACAGGCCGGTCGCCGACACCTCCACGAAGCAGTTCGGGCACATGGCCCGCGGTGCCTCGTCGACCGAAGAGCTGCGGCGCACCGCAGGCGTGCGCTCGGGCCGCGCCGCCGGGCGTGCGGTCGAACGGGACTTGCGCGCCGGCGCCGCGACGGGAGCCGGGGCCGGCTTCTGGATCTCGGGAAGGTGCTGCGCGCAGTAGAACCGCACGAAGCCGTCATGGTGCTTGGGATGCCGGTGCTTGATCGCCCACAGCTCGGTGCGGGGGATGGGGTCGGCCTCGGTGCGGCAGGCGACGCAGTGCGCCGGATCTCCCGGAACCACGTCTGCCACGACCACCGGGGTCTCGAAGGGAACGGCGTCCCGCCAGTCTGCTGATGCGACGATCTTCATGCTCAGAGGCCTCTTTCTACCCTCCGAGCCTACGCTCGTCTGGTCACGGTCGACGCCACTCATCGCTTTCGAGGTGCGATCCGGCCTGCGGACCCATCTGCAGCATGCCCCCGTCGACCGGCCAGCTGGCCCCGGTCACGTACGACGCGGCGGGGGATGCCAGGAAGGCGACGACTGCCGCGATCTCCTCCGGGCGGCCCGGGCGCGCCAGCGGAATACCGGGGCGGTGGGTCTGCTCCGCGTCCCCCGACTCCATGTCGTTCATGGGGGTGGCGATCTCGCCCGGGGCCACGGCGTTGACGGTGATCTGCCGGTCGCCGAGCTCCTGCGCCATCGTCTTCACGAGTCCACCCAGACCGTGCTTGGCGGCCACGTACGCGGCCGAGCCCACCCGCGGCTGGTGTTCGTGCACGCTCGTGATCGCCACGATGCGGCCGCCGCGGCCGGCGGTGGCCATGCGTCGCGCGGCCCACTGCATGCCGACGAAGGCGCCGTCGAGGTTGAGTGCCACGGTGGAGCGCCACTCCTCCAGCGACAGGTCCAGCACCCCGGTGCCGCCGCCGCCCCCGGCGTTGTTGACGAAGACGTCGACGCCGCCGAGCTCGTCGGCCAGCCGCTCGAGCACCTGGGACGCGCCCTCGAGGTCGGTCGCGTCGAATTGCGTGACGACGGCCCGCCCGCCGCGAGCGCGTACGGCCTCGGCGGTCTGCTGAGCCCCCTCTTCATCGCTGTGCCACGTGATGCCGACATCGAGGCCGGCCTCGGCCAGAGCGATGGCGGTCGCGGCTCCGATGCCGGAGTCCGACGCGGTCACGATGGCGTGGGTGGGGGAGAAGGTCGAGTCCATGCCTCGAAGCTAGGCACGGATTCCGCCCCGATCACGGGGCTTTACAGGCGGATGCCGCTGCGTTATGACACCGCCCGGCGTCAGGGCACGAGGGGGCTCAGGGTGCCTTCGGCCGCGGCATCCGTCGTCACCGACATGCCCGCGAGCGCCTCGACGAGCCGGGATGCCAGGTAGGCGTGGCCGGCGGTGGAGGGGTGATCGCGGCCGACGTCGGAGGTGTCGATCACTTCCGGATACCGGGAGGGGGTTATCCAGTCCTCGGCGAGAGGCGAGATGTACCACCAGCCGCGCGCGGCGGCGAGATCCTGCAGATCGGCGTCGATACGCGCGGTCGCACGCTCGACGGGCAGCACCTGCGGTGCAGGTCCCAGCACGACGATCTGCGCGTCCGGGTAGGTGGACCTGACGTCGTCCCACGCCGCGTCGACCGCCTCGCGGTAGCCCTCTGCGCCCAGGCGGCGGTCGTTGATCGATCCCTGCAGGATCACGAGGTCGGGCTCCAGCGCCGGGTCCAGCGCCGCGATGCGCTCGCCGTACGAGCCGCCGTCGAGCCCGGGCTTGAGGTAGCCGCTGCCGCGGACGCCGTCGACGACGGCTTCCCACCCGAGCGTCTCGGCGGCGACGTAGGCGTAGCCGCGCGTCGGGTCGCTCGCCGCAGACCCGTAGGTCCACGAGTCGCCGAAGACCAGCACACGGGGTGTCGGCGGCAGCGCGAGGGCCGCCGGTGCGACGGCGGCAACCACTCCCGGGGCGCCGGCTGCGGGCGCCGACGCCGTCTGCCACGGCCGCCAGATCGCGAGGACGCAGATCGCGGCGACGGCGGCGGCCAGCAGCACGATCGGCCACGCGGGGCGTCGGGATCGCGCGTGGGTGTGTACCGTCACGCTCTGAGGGTAAGGCACACCGCAGCCGGTGCCGACACGGGCGCCGACGCCGCCGCCGACGGCCGCCGACGGCGCTGCGACCGAGGGGTCGATCGGCCGTGCGAGGATAGCCCGGTGCAGCGCAAAGTGACCGCCGAACTCGACCTGGAACTGGGCTCCGACGTCGACCTCATCCTTCAGATCTCCGCGGCGCGTACGGCGCATCTCGTGACCGAGCAGCTGACCCTTCACCAGGCCGGCCGGGACCGCACCCCCAGCGAGATCGTCGACCCCGCCGGCGGCCGGCTGCACCGGCTGCGCGGCGAACCGGGCGAGCTGCGCGTGCGCTACGAGGCGGTGCTGGACGTCGTGCCCGAAGCGGCGCCGCACAGCGAACTCGAGACGATCGCCTATCTGCGCCCCAGCCGCTACTGCCAGTCCGACGAGGTGTTCGCGCAGGCGCGGCGACAGTTCCGAGGGCTTTCGGGGCGCGACCTCGTCGCCGCCGTCGAGGACTTCGTGGCCACGAGCACGACCTACACGCTGGGGCTCAGTCAGGGAACCGACTCGGCGGTCACGACCCTCAGCACCGGCCAGGGGGTGTGCCGCGACTACGCGCACCTGGTGATCGCACTCCTGCGGGCCATGGATGTGCCCGCCCGCTACGCCGCCTGCTACGCCCCCGGCCTTCGCCCGATGGACTTCCACGCCGTCGCCGAGGCCTACCTCGACGGCGCCTGGTACGTCATCGACGCCACCCGGCTGTCGCACCGCGGGTCGCTCGTGCGCATCGCGACCGGACGGGATGCCGCCGACTGCGCGTTCCTCAGCTACCACGGCGGCTACGTCGGGCTCACCCGCATGTACGTGGACGCCTGGCTCGTCCCCGAAGACGCCGGAGACGCCGGCGCTCAGGCCGCCGCCGCGGCATCGGACCCCGCCTCGGACGATCCGTCGCAGCTGGTGCAGCTGGCCTGAGCGGGACCCAGCACCTGCCCCGCGTAGAATCGGAGGGTTATGGATCCTGAAGCCCTCTCCGCTGTCCTGCTCGACGTCGTCCGCCCTGCCGCCGAGGCGCGACGCGCGGGCTCGACCGAAGGGCTGACGCCGGCCGATCTGCCGCTGGACCGGCCCAAGAACCGCGACCACGGCGACTGGGCGTCCAACGCCGCGCTCAAGCTCGCCAAAGCCGTGGGGGCCAACCCGCGCGAATTCGCCGCCGAGATCGCCGAGGCGCTCGGTGCCGTAGACGGCATCGCGTCGGTCGAGGTCGCAGGCCCCGGATTCATCAACATCCGCCTGGATGCCGCGACCGCCGGCGCCCTCGCGAAGACCATCGTCGACGCGGGTGCCGCCTTCGGCCGCAACGACAGCCAGCGCGGCAACACCATCAACCTCGAGTTCGTCAGCGCCAACCCGACAGGCCCCATGCACATCGGGCACACCCGGTGGGCTGCGCTGGGCGACGCCATGGCGCGCCTGCTGCTGGCGTGCGACGCGACGCTCGTGCGGGAGTTCTACATCAACGACGCCGGTGCGCAGATGGACCGGTTCGGGGCCTCCGTGCTCGCCGCGATGAAGGGCGAGCCGACGCCCGAGGGCGGCTATGCCGGCTCGTACATCGAGGAGCTTGCCCGCCGAGTGCGGGTTGCCGAGCCCGGCATCCTCGACCTCCCCGCAGACGAGCAGCTCGTCGCCGCGCGCGACCGTGCATACGAGCTGCAGCTCGGTGAGCTCCAGGCGTCGCTGGCGAAGTTCAACGTGCACTTCGACGTCTTCTTCAGCGAGCGGGTGCTGCACGCCCCCGCCGCCGACGGCGGACCCAGCCTCGTGGAGGAGGCGGTGGAGCGCCTGCGGGCCCAGGGCCACGTCTTCGACCAGGACGGCGCGGTGTGGGTGCGCACGACCGATTTCGGCGACGACAAGGACCGCGTCATCCGGCGCTCCAACGGCGAGTTCACCTACTTCGCCGCCGACGCCGCCTACTACCTCAACAAGAGCGACCGCGGCTTCCAGCACAAGATCTACCTGCTCGGCGCCGACCACCACGGCTACGTGCACCGTCTGAAGGCCCTCGCCGGTGCCGCCGGCGACGATCCCGACAAGGACGTCGAGGTGCTCATCGGCCAGCTGGTGTCGATCAACGGCGCCCGGCTCTCCAAGCGCGCCGGCAACATCATCGAGCTCGACGACCTGCGGGACTGGCTCGGCACCGACGCGCTGCGGTACTCCCTGGCGCGCTACCCCGCCGACTCCCCGCTGACGCTGGACCCCGAGATCCTGCAGAAGCGCACCAACGACAACCCCGTCTTCTACGTGCAGTACGCCCACGCGCGCACGCACAACGTCGCGCGCAACGCCGCGGAGTCGGGCGTCGACCGCAGCGCCTTCGCCCCCGAGCTGCTCGAGCACGAGACCGAGTCGGCGCTGCTGGGCGTGCTGCAGGAGTTCCCCCGCACGGTGGCCTTCGCCGCCCAGGTGCGCGAGCCGCACCGCGTGGCGCGCTACCTCGAGGAGCTCGCGGGGGTCTACCACCGCTGGTACGACAACTGCCGCGTCATCCCGCTCGGCGACGACCCGGTCACCGACCTGCACCGCACCCGGCTGTGGCTGAACGACGCGACCGGCCAGGTGCTGCGCAACGGCCTGGACCTGCTCGGGGTGAGTGCGCCCGAGCGCATGTGACATGACGGGCGACACGCATCCCACCCGGCCGCTGCCGGACCCGACGGCGCAGTGGGTGCTGTCGTCGCCCGAGCCCGCCGCGCCGCGCAAGCGCCGGCGGGGCGCGTTGCCGTGGGTCATCGCGGCCGTGATCGTCGTCGCCCTCGCCGTCGCCGCGTGGTTCGTGGCCGAGGCTGTTGCGCGCAACATCGTCATCGACACGGTGCGCCAGCGCATCATCACGGAGCTCGCCCTGCCTGCGGACCAGCAGATCGACGTGGCGCTGGAGGGCGCCGTGCTGCCGCAGCTGATCGGCGGCGCGCTGACGAGCATCCGCATCTCGTCCGACGACGTGCGCCAGGGGGCCTTCTCAGCCGACATCGTCGTCGAAGCCCGCGATGTCCCCATCCGCGGCGACGGCGAGATGCGCGACGCCCACGCCGTCGTCACGCTCGACGAGTCTCAGCTGCGCGGGCTGCTCTCTGCCGTGGAGGATTTTCCCGTGGAGACGGTCGGCATCGCCGCCCCCGACATCACCGCGAGCATCGAGCTGTCGCTGTTCGGAGCGAAGGTCCCCGTCGGGCTGTCGCTGACCCCCAGCGCCGAGGAGGGGGAGCTGGTGCTGACCCCCACGTCGATCCAGGTCGCCGGTTCCGACATCACCGCCGACGAGCTGCGGCGCCAGTTCGGCATCGTCTCCAACGCCGTGCTGCGCGACTGGCCGGTGTGCATCGCCGAGTACCTCCCGCAGGGGCTGACTCTCGCGGACGTCACCGTGGAGGGCGACCGGCTGCGTGCCGGCTTCGACGTCGACGGTCGCCTCCTCGTCGACGACACGCTGCTGGCCGACGGCACCTGCGCCTGACCGCCGCGATCGCGGCGTCACACTCACCGCCCCGCGGGCGGCGTTGCCCTAGACTGCTTGCACGTCGGAGCGTGGATGATCCGCCCGGCATCCGGCCGCTGTTCCGCAAGGCGCAGCTTCTTGCACCCCACCCGATTGGTCTGCTCCGTGTCCGCCTCGCCCGCTCGTGTCCCCGCGTCCGATCGCCTCGCGAAGCCCGACACGGCCAACGACCTCGTCGCGGCCGTGTGGCCCGCATCGGCGGCTCGTGACGACGACGGCGTCGTGCGCCTCGGGGGAGTGCCGGTGACCCAGCTGAAGAAGCGCTTCGGCACCCCGCTGTACGTGCTGGACGAGACCGAGGTGCGTGCTCGCGCCCGTCGCACCCGCGCCGCGTTCGACGCTGCCGCCGCCGAGCACGGCACCACCGCCGAGGTCTACTACGCAGGCAAGGCGTTCCTGTCGACCCAGGTCGTGCGCTGGGTGACCGAAGAGGGTCTTGCCGTCGACGTCGCCACCGGCGGAGAGCTCGCCGTAGCCCTCGCCGGCGGCGCCGACCCCGCGCGCATCGGCTTCCACGGCAACAACAAGAGCGTCGCCGAGATCTCCCGCGCCGTCGAGGTGGGCGTCGGATCGATCGTCATCGACAGCGACGCCGAGATCACCCGCGTCGCCGAGGCCGCTGCCGCGCGCGGCATCGTGCAGTCGGTGCGGGTGCGGGTCAACAGCGGGGTCCACGCCGAGACCCACGACTTCCTCGCGACCGCGCACGAGGACCAGAAGTTCGGCTTTCCGCTCGCCCGCGCCGTCGACGTGGTCGGTCGCATCCGCGAACTGCCCAGCCTGCGCTTCGACGGACTGCACTGTCACATCGGCTCGCAGATCTTCGGCGTGGCCGGCTTCCGGGAATCCGCCGCCCGGCTGGTCGAGGTGCACGCGCAGCTGATCGCCGGCGGCCCGGTGCCGGTGCTCAACCTGGGCGGCGGCTTCGGCATCGCCTACACCTCGGCCGACGACCCGACGCCGATCGAAGAGCTCGCCGCGGGGATCGTCGACGCGGTCGCAGGGGAGTGCGCCCAGCGCGGCATCCCGCTCCCTTCCCTCGCCTTCGAGCCGGGACGCTCCATCGTGGGGCCCGCCGGCGTCACCCTCTACGAGGTCGGCACCGTCAAGCCGGTGCAGGCCACCGACGAGCTGCGCCGACTGTACGTGAGCGTCGACGGCGGAATGAGCGACAACGCCCGCCCTGCCCTCTACGGCGCGCAGTACTCCGCGCGGGTGGTGTCGCGCGCAAGCGACGCCGAACCGGCCCTGGCGCGCGTGGTCGGCAAGCACTGCGAGTCCGGTGACATCGTCGTCGACGCCGAGTACCTGCCCGGCGACGTCACTCCCGGCGACCTGCTCGCCGTCCCGGCCACGGGGGCGTACTGCTTCTCCCTGGCGAGCAACTACAACTACGTGCCCCGCCCGCCGGTCGTGGCGGTCGCCGACGGCTCCGCCCGCGTCATCGTGCGCGGCGAGTCCATCGACGACCTGCTCGCCCGCGACGCCGGGGTGTCATCGACGAAGGGAACCGCATGACCGACTACCGCCGCCTGCGTGTCGCGCTGCTGGGAGCCGGAGCCGTGGGTTCCCAGGTCGCCGGCCTACTGCTCAAACACGGCGCCGAGCTCGCCGACCGCGCCGGAGCCGAGCTCGAACTCGCGGGCATCGCGGTACGGGACATCGACGCGCCGCGCGACGTCGACCTGCCCCGGGAGCTGTTCACCACCGACCCCGAGCCGCTCATCGTCGGCAGCGACATCGTCATCGAGCTGATGGGCGGCATCGAGCCGGCCCGCAGCCTCATCCTCCACGCCATCAACTCCGGCGCCGACGTCGTCACCGCCAACAAGGCACTGCTGGCCACGCACGGCCCCGAGATCTTCGAGGCGGCAGAGCAGGTGGGTGCGTCTGTGTACTACGAAGCCGCCGCCGCCGGTGCCATCCCGATCATCCGGCCGCTGCGCGATTCCCTCGCCGGTGACCGCGTGCGCCGCATCATGGGGATCGTCAACGGCACCACGAACTACATCCTCGACCGGATGGATGCCGAGGGCGCCGAGTTCGACGACGTGCTCGCCCAGGCGCAGCAGCTCGGCTACGCGGAAGCCGATCCGACCGCCGACATCGAGGGCTACGACGCCGCGCAGAAGGCCGCGATCCTCGCGAGCCTCGCCTTCCACACCGCCGTTCCGCTGGACGCGGTGCACCGCGAGGGCATCGTCGGCATCGACAAGGCGATGATGGATGCCGCGCGGAACGCCGGCTACGTCATCAAGCTGCTCGCGGTGTGCGAGCGCATGAGCGTCGACAGTGAGACCTCGCCCACGGGCGACGCGATCTCGGTGCGGGTGTACCCCGCCCTCGTCCCGCGCGCCCACCCGCTCGCGAGCGTGCACGGCGCGAACAACGCCGTCTTCGTGCAGGCCGAGGCGGCCGGGGACCTCATGTTCTACGGCGCCGGTGCCGGCGGCATACAGACCGCCTCCGCGGTGCTCGGCGACGTCGTCTCGGCCGCGCGCCGGCATATCGCCGGCGGGGTCGGGGTGGGGGAGTCCACCCGGGCGAACCTGCCGGTGCTCCCCATCGCCGAGGTGTGCACCCGCTACCAGATCACCCTGGAGGTCGACGACCTCCCGGGCGTGCTGGCGACGGTCGCCGGCATCCTCAGTGACGGCCGCGTCTCCATCGCCACGGTCGAGCAGAACATCCTGTCCGGCGGCGAAGCCGCGGAGGCAGGCCAGGAGTCGGGCGTCGCCCGGCTCGTCATCGGAACGCACACAGCACGTGAGCGCGACCTGAGCGAGACGGTGGCCCGCCTCGCCGAGAGCGGCGTCGTCGAACGCGTCGTGTCCGTGCTGCGCGTGGAGGGGAACTGACATGGCACATCTCTGGCGCGGAGTGCTCCGCGAATACGCAGACCGTCTCGGAGTCACCGGAACGTCGACCGTCGTCACCCTCGGTGAGGGCGGCACGCCGCTGCTGCCGGCGCCCGCGCTGTCGCAGATGACGGGGGCCGACGTGTGGGTCAAGTACGAGGGCATGAACCCCACCGGCTCCTTCAAGGACCGCGGCATGACCGTCGCGCTCTCGCGCGCCGTCGAGCACGGTGCGAAGGCGGTCATCTGCGCGTCGACCGGCAACACGTCGGCGTCGGCGGCCGCCTACGCCGCGCACGCCGGCATCACCGCCGCCGTGCTCGTGCCCGAGGGCAAGATCGCGATGGGCAAGCTCAGCCAGGCCGTCGCCCACAATGGCCGCCTCATCCAGATCCGCGGCAACTTCGACGACTGCCTCGAGATCGCCCGCGAGCTGGCCGACCACTATCCGGTGCACCTGGTCAACTCGGTCAACCCCGACCGCATCGAGGGTCAGAAGACCGCCGCGTACGAGGTCGTCTCGCAGCTCGGCGACGCCCCGGACTTCCACTTCATCCCCGTCGGCAACGCCGGCAACTACACCGCCTATTCGCGGGGATACCGCGAGGAGGCCGCCCGTGGCGCCGCCACCCGCGTGCCCCGCATGTTCGGCTTCCAGGCCGAGGGCTCCGCCCCGCTCGTGCGCGGCGAGGTCGTGCGCCACCCCGAGACGATCGCCAGCGCCATCCGCATCGGAAACCCCGCCTCGTGGGAGCTGGCGCTCGAGGCTCGGGATGCCACCGACGGGTGGTTCGGCGCCATCGACGACGACCACATCCTCGCCGCGCAGAAGCTGCTGGCCGGCGCCGTCGGCATCTTCGTCGAGCCGGCATCCGCCATCAGCGTCGCGGGACTGCTCGACCGTGCCGAGGCGGGCATCATCCCCGCCGGCGCGCGCGTCGTGCTCACCGTCACCGGTCACGGCCTGAAGGACCCGCAGTGGGCGCTGCGCACCGCCGACGGCTCCGCGGTCGAGCCGATCGTCGTGGATGCCGCAACGAGCGAGGTCGCCTCGGTGCTGGGACTGGTCGCCGGGGCCACCGCGTGACCACATCCGCCGCAGGGGTGGGGGGCGGCGCGGTCCCGGAGCCTGTCGAAGGGCGCACGGTCGTCGTGCGCGTGCCCGCCACGAGCGCCAACCTCGGTCCCGGGTTCGACACGCTGGGCCTCGCGCTCAGCGTGTACGACGAGCTGACGGTCACGGCGCTCCCCGAGGGCGAACTCGACATCGAGGTCACGGGCGAGGGTGCGGCGGACGTGCCGCGCGATGGGTCTCACCTGGTGGTGCGGGCCATGGCCTACGCCTACGAGGCCTACGCCCGTCGGATGCCGGGTGTGCGCCTGCGCGCCCACAACGTCATCCCGCAGGGGCGGGGCATGGGGTCTTCGGGGGCGGCGGTGGTCGCGGGCCTGCTCGCGGCGAAGGGACTTCTCGCCGGAGACGTCGAGATCGGGCCCGACGCCCTGCTGCGGCTGGCGACCGAACTCGAGGGGCACCCCGACAACGTCGCCCCGGCGCTGTTCGGTGGGCTCACCATCGCGTGGCTCGACGAGTCCGGACCCCAGCACAAGAAGCTGCTCGTGCACCGCGGCGTTGCGCCGCTGGTGCTGGTGCCCGGCTTCACGATGTCGACGTCGCTGGCCCGCAGCCTGCAGCCCCTGCAGGTGCCGCGGGAGGATGCGGTGTTCAACGTCTCGCGCTCTGCCCTGCTGATCGCCGCGCTCACCCAGAGCCCCGAACTGCTGCTCGCAGCGACCGAGGACAAGCTGCACCAGTCCTACCGCGCCCAGGCCATGCCCGAGACCGATCGGCTCGTCCGGGCGCTGCGCTCCGAGGGATTCGCGGCCGTGGTGTCGGGCGCCGGCCCCAGCGTGCTGGTGCTCGCCGACGGGCCAGGACGACGCCTGGTCGCGGCGGACATCGCCGCGCGCGTGACGGACACTCCGTGGGAGCCCCTCATGCTCGCCGTCGATGTCAGGGGTGGTACAGTGAGGGACCAAACGGAGGGTTCCACGTAAACCCGTGAATCTGGCCTCCGTCGCAATTCTGCGAACTGCTGCATCCATCCCGATCTGATTGCGCTGCGCCGTTTCCCATGTTCAATCCGGGAACCGGACACCGGCCGCAAGGATCGAACGCGATCCGGCATATCCGATAACACGCAAGGGAGTACTCGTGGAGTCCATCTCCGAGATCCGTACCGACGGCGACACCGAGGGCGAAGGCACGCCCGTGGATGAGGCCGTGACCACAGCACCTGAAGAGGGCGCACCTGCTGCCGACGGCGAGGTTGCCGCGGAGCCGGCGGAGGGCGACGAGGCCGCCGCCCAGACGCCTGCTGAGACCGAGACCGCCGACGTGCTCGAGTCCGTCTCCGCCGTCGAGAACGGCGCGACCGAGGCTCCGGCTGAAGCCGCCCCCGCGGAAGAGAAGCCGGCGAAGGCGCCGCGCAAGCGCGCTCCGCGCCGTGCCAAGAGCAGCGACCTGGCCGAGAAGGCCGCAGAGCCGTCCGCCGACGCCGCGGTCGAAGCTCCGGTCGAAGCTCCGGCGGCGAGCAACGCTGCGCAGGCCGCGCCCGCCGCGGCATCCGCCGATGTCGCTGCCGAGACCGTCGAGGCGCCCGCCGCCGAGACCGTCGAGGCGCCGCCCGCGAAGAGCACGGCTCGCAAGACCGGCTCGCGTCGCGCCAGCAGCCGCACCGCCAAGGCGGCCGAGGCTGTCGCCGAGGCACCGGCGGAGGACGCCAAGACCGACGACGCCGGCACTGCGGCTCCCGAGAGCGACGCCGCACCCGCGGCCGAGGCTCGGGTGGACAAGGCCGACGCCGACAAGAGCGACGACAACCGTGCCGACGCGGGCAACCGTGCCGACGCGGGCAACCGTGCCGACGCGGGCAACCGTGCCGACGCTGGCAGCCGCAGCGACGGCGACCAGAACTCCGAGGGCGACAAGTCCTCCGAGGGCGAGCAGTCCGATGGTGAGACGCCGTCGCGCTCGCGCAGCCGTTCGCGCAACCGCAACCGCAACCGCAACAAGGATGCCGCCGCAGGCCAGAACGCGCAGGGCGGCAACGCCCCCGAGCCGGCCGAGAAGGCACAGCCCGCAGAATCCGACGACGAGTCGGGTCAGGGTGGCCGTGGTCGCCAGCGCAACAAGCGTCGCCCGCAGGGTGGTCAGAACGACGAGTTCGACACCGAGATCGGCGACGACGATGTTCTCATCCCGATCGCCGGCATCCTCGATGTGCTCGACAACTACGCCTTCGTCCGCACCACCGGCTACCTGCCCGGCACCAGCGACGTCTACGTCTCGCTCGGCCAGGTGAAGAAGTACCACCTGCGCAAGGGTGACGCTGTCGTCGGTGCCATCAAGCAGCCCCGCGAGAACGAGCAGACCGGTCGCCAGAAGTACAACGCGCTGGTCAAGGTCGACTCGATCAACGGCCTGTCCGTCGACGACGCCGCTGAGCGCGTGGAGTTCGGCAAGCTGACGCCGTTGTACCCGCAGGAGCGTCTGCGCCTCGAGACGGCCCCCGAGAAGCTGACCCAGCGGATCATCGACCTGGTCGCCCCCATCGGCAAGGGTCAGCGCGGCCTCATCGTCGCGCCCCCGAAGGCCGGCAAGACCATCGTGCTGCAGCAGATCGCCAACGCGATCGCGACGAACAACCCCGAGGTGCACCTGATGGTCGTGCTCGTGGACGAGCGGCCCGAAGAGGTCACCGACATGCAGCGCACCGTCAAGGGCGAGGTCATCGCCTCGACCTTCGACCGTCCCGCCGAGGACCACACCACGGTCGCCGAGCTCGCCATCGAGCGCGCCAAGCGCCTCGTGGAGCTGGGCCGTGACGTGGTCGTGCTGCTGGACTCGATCACCCGTCTGGGCCGGGCCTACAACGTCTCGGCACCGACTTCGGGCCGTGTGCTGACCGGTGGTGTCGACGCCTCGGCGCTGTACCCGCCGAAGCGCTTCTTCGGAGCTGCGCGCAACATCGAGAACGGCGGATCGCTCACGATCCTCGCCACGGCTCTGGTCGAGACCGGGTCCAAGATGGACGACGTCATCTTCGAGGAGTTCAAGGGCACCGGCAACAGCGAGCTGCGCCTGAGTCGTCAGCTCGCCGACAAGCGCATCTTCCCGGCCGTCGATGTCAACGCCTCGAGCACGCGTCGCGAAGAGATGCTGCTGTCGGCCGACGAGGTCAAGATCACGTGGAAGCTGCGTCGCGCCCTCGCCGGGCTCGACCCGCAGCAGGCCCTGGAGGTCGTGCTCGGAAAGCTGCGCGAGACGCAGTCGAACGTCGAGTTCCTGGTGCAGATGCAGAAGTCGATGCCCGCCCCCGGCGGCAGCAGCCACGCGAACGACAACAGCATCCGCTGAGCGGGAGTCGACCGTGTCCGACGCCGGCATGTTCGAGTCCGTCCGCGGGCTGATCGACGAGCACCGCGCGGTGCAGGAGGAACTCTCCGACCCCGCGGTGCACGCCGACGCCGCCCGCGCCAAGCGGGTGAACCGGCGCTACGCCGAGCTGTCGCGCATCGTCGCGGCCCACGACGCGTGGGTCGCGGCGGCGGACGACCTCGAGGCAGCGCGCGAGCTCGCCAAGGACGATGAGGCCTTCGCCGAGGAGGTCCCCGCTCTCGAGGAGCAGGTCACTGCCACGCAGGAGCGTCTGCGGCGGCTGCTCATCCCGCGCGACCCCGACGACGCCCGCGACGTGATCATGGAGATCAAGCAGGGCGAGGGCGGCGCCGAAAGCGCGCTGTTCGCCGCCGACCTGCTGCGGATGTACGTGCAGTACGCGGCATCCAAGGGGTGGAAGACCGAGGTGCTGGACCGCAACGAGTCCGACCTCGGCGGCTACAAGGACGTGCAGATCGCGATCAAGGGCTCGTCGAGCGACCCCGCGCAGGGGGTGTGGGCGCACCTGAAGTACGAAGGCGGCGTGCACCGCGTGCAGCGCGTGCCGGCGACGGAGTCCCAGGGGCGCATCCACACCTCGACCACCGGCGTGCTGGTGTTCCCCGAGGTGGACGAGCCCGACGAAGTGCACATCGACCCGAACGACCTGAAGATCGACGTGTTCCGCTCGTCGGGGCCCGGCGGTCAGTCGGTGAACACCACCGACTCGGCGGTGCGCATCACGCACGTGCCCACCGGGATCGTCGTGTCGATGCAGAACGAGAAGTCGCAGCTGCAGAATCGCGAGGCCGGCATGCGCGTGCTGCGTGCGCGGCTGCTGGCGAAGCAGCAGGAGGAGCGGGATGCCGCGGCCTCCGATGCGCGCAAGTCGCAGATCCGGGGCATGGACCGCTCGGAGCGCATCCGCACCTACAACTTCCCGGAGAACCGCATCGCCGATCATCGCACCGGCTACAAGGCGTACAACCTCGACCAGGTGATGGACGGCGCGCTCGAGCCGATCGTGCAGTCGGCGATCGCCGCGGACGAAGAGGCGCGACTGGCGGCGCTCGGGTCCTGACGGGGGTCTTCGACCCCTGGGCCGGACGCGGGGGAGTCGCTAGGGTCGCCGCATGGTCATGTTCCTGCTGCGCGCCCTGGTCTTCCTGGCATCGGCGGCCCTCGGGCTCATCGTGGCCGATGTCACCGTGTCGGGCTTCCAAATCGTGTGGGCCGACTGGTGGGGTTTCGTCGTCTGCATCGTGATCTTCGCCGTCCTGCAGAGCGTGCTGTCGCCCTGGATCGCGAAGGTGGCGCGGCGATATGCCCCCGCGTTGCTGGGGGGCATCGGCATCATCTCGACGCTGGTGGCCCTGCTTGTCGTGGTGCTGCTCCCGGTCGGAGGATTGCGCATCACGGGCGGCCTGGCGTGGATCCTCGCTCCGGTGGTGGTGTGGGTGGTCACCGCGGTCGCGACGGTGCTGCTGCCGATGGTGTTCATCCGGCGCAAGGCCGACGAGCGCCGCGACGCCCGGCGTGAGTAGCTGCCGCGGGGGCGCATGGTTCAAGAAGAGTGCGGTGCGGGTAGGGGGTTCGCGGGTGCCGGTGGCCGGTCCTTCCTGGTTGTGGGCCACGGCTGGTGTGCCGGGTGGTCGGTCCGCTTCCTCCCCAGGGTGCTGATGAGATGAGTTGTCCACAAGCCCAGGTCACGCGTGCTTTCTGAGGGTTCTGATGTCGGTGGGTGTGGGCAGGATTGGGGGCATGAACACCTCCTCCACCACCGCCACCGCCCCCGCACGGACGGCTGTCTTGTCGCGGGAGCAGGTGGTGTCCGGGCTGGAGGGGGTGCGGCGGCGTCGGGCGGAGGTGGATGCCGATGAGGCGTGGTTCATCTCCCAGGGCGAAGCGGTCGCGCAGGCGGAGACCGCGCGCATCCCGTCCAGTGAAGGGCGGGAGCGGGAGCTGCCATTACGAGGGATGGCTGCGGAGATCGCGGCGGTGCTGCGCCGCTCGGACCACGGCATGCGCGACCGTATGCACGACGCCACCCTGCTGGTGGACGAGTTCGCCGCGACGTTCGAGGCATTGCGCGAGGACCGGATCGACCGGGTCCATGCCCGGATCATCCAGGACGCCGGTGCCCGCATCACCGACCCCGACGCGCGGGCCCGGTTCGAGCAGGCCGCGCTGGTGGTGTGCGAGGGGGACATCCCGGGGCGGGCGAAGCCGATCGTCCTGATGCTCGCGCAGAAACTCAACCCTGTGCCGCTCGAAGAACGGCACAAGGAGGCCGCCGCGGGGAGGCGGGTATGGGTGCGGGACCTCGATGAGGGGATGGCGGAGATCACCGCGCTGCTGCCGGCGGAGCTGGCGTACGCGATCCGGGACCGGCTGAACCGGCACGCCCGCGAGATCACCGACGCCCACCGCACCGCCGCCGCGAAAGCGGCAGCCGCGGCCGCGGCACCCACCGCCACCGACGTCCTCGCGACGGACCGGCGCACCATGGACCAGATCCGCGCCGACGTGCTCACCGACCTGCTCCTCACCGGAAACGCCACCGCCCCGACCGAGATCGGCGCTATCCCGGAGGGTGCCTCGATCGTCGCGCAGGTGCAGATCGTCATCCCCGCGAACACACTCATCGGCATCGGAAGCGAACCGGCGGAACTGGTTGGGTACGGACCCATCGACCCCGACACCGCCCGGCACCTCGCCGCGACCGCGGAGTTGTGGGAGCGGGTGTTCACCTCCCCGACCACCGGCGCCGTGGAACAGGTGCTCACGTACCGACCCAGCCGGGAGTTGCGACGACACCTCGACGCCCGCGACGAGCACTGCCGGTTCCTCGGGTGCCGAAGACCGGCCAGACACTGCGACCTCGATCACACCCACGACGCCGCCCTCGGCGGACCGACCTGCGTGACCAATCTCGCGAACCTGTGTCCCGGACGACATCACCCCGTCAAGCACGGCACCGGGTGGAGCGTGGTGCAGAAAGTCGACGGCATCCTGGAATGGACCAGCCCCACCGGCAGGGTCTACACCGACATCCCCCGACGGGTGCTGGAGTTCATGGCCCTCGCTGCCATCGACGAACCCGCACCTTTCTAGGGAGTTGCCTCCCGATCGTCGCCGCCGGCAGACAGGGCCTTACGCGGTGCGTGATGCGCGTCGATCACGGACACCAGAGCGTTGCCGCAGCGACGCGCGGTGGCGCTATGGTGTCCCCAGGGTGACGAGAAGATGAACAGAAGCTGTTCGCCGGGGGCTTGTCAGGGGACTTTTGGGGGATGAAATGGCGATGCCTGTCGACGACGACACGACGGATGCTTCGGGACGGACGGCGGCGCAGCGTCCGCCGGTGCGGCTGACGATCCGGGCGCGCACCGTCATCGTGGTGCTGGGCGTGATCACCGCGGCCTTGGCGCTGCTGCACTTCGCTGTGCACGGCGCGGCGTGGCCCGGCCTGCTCAACTATGAGGGGCGGGTCGTCGGCGCGTTCGACATGGACTCCGAGACCAGCATCCCGACATGGTTCAACATGATGCTGCTCCTCGGCATCGGCGCGGTGCTCGGTGCGATCGCCCAGGCGACGACCGACCGACGAGACCGGCGCATGTGGGTGATCTTCGCCGTGGTGTTCGTCTTCCTTTCGCTCGACGAGGGCGCCGCTCTGCACGAGAGCCTGATGTATGCCACGCGCAACATGCTCGGCATCACCGGCGGGCCGCTCTGGTACGCGTGGGTCATTCCCGTCGGCATCGTGCTGCTCATCGCCGCGCCCTTCGTCATCGGCTTCGTCCTGCGTCTTCCCGCTCGCACGCGTGCGCTGATGATCCTCGCTGCGGTGATGTACGTCGGGGGTGCCATCGGCATCGAGATCGCGAGCGCCACCGCCGGTGCCGAGGTCGAGTCGCTCCTGCGCGACGAAAACGACCCCGTCGTGTGGACGCTTGCCGCGTTCGAGGAGACCCTCGAACTCGCTGGACTCACGGTGATGGCTGCCGCCGTCATCCTGCACCTGCGCGATCACGCGCTGGCGGGGAGGGTCCTGGGTATCGAGGTGCGCTGAAGCGCGCTCGCGTCAGATGAAGTACTCCGGCGCCGTCAGCAGCGCGCGGGTGTCCTCGCCGGGTGTGCGCTTGCGCGCCTTCGCAGGTACGCCCACCAGCACGCTGTCGGCCGGGGCATCCTTGGTCACCACGGCGTTCGCGCCGATGGCGGTGCCCGCACCGATCGTGACGGGACCGAGAACCTTCGCACCGGCGCCCACCAGCACGCGATCCCCGAGCGTGGGATGCCGCTTGCCCCCGTTGCGCGTCCGGCCGCCGAGCGTGACCCCGTGGTAGAGCAGCACGTCGTCGCCGATCTCGGCGGTCTCGCCGATCACCACGCCCATTCCGTGGTCGATGAAGCACCGGCGCCCGATGCGGGCCCCGGGGTGGATCTCGATGCCCGTGAGCCACCGCGTGAGCTGTGAGAGACCACGGGCGGGAAGGCGAAGGCGGCGCACCCACAGGGCATGGGCGACGCGGTGCGACCACACGGCGTGAAGGCCCGGATACAGCAGCGCGATCTCGAGCCCGTTGCGGGCGGCGGGGTCGCGCAGCCGCGCGGCGGCGATGTCCTCACGCACCCGGCCGGCCAGCCCGATCAGGCCACGCATCGGCGCGCTCACGCGCTCGCCTTGAGGACGGGAGCCGACACGGGGAAGAGGGGCATGCCGTGCACGCGCACCTGCTTTCTGGGAATGATGACGGCCCGGGCGGCGCTGCCGCCCGGGCCGGAGGGACTCAGTCTTCGCGCAGATCCTCGTACAGCGCGGTGGAGAGGTACCGCTCACCGTACGAGGGGATCACCACGACGATGTTCTTGCCCTCCGCCTCGGGGCGTGCGGCGACCTGCAGCGCGGCCCAGAGGGCGGCGCCCGAAGAGATGCCGACGAGGATGCCGTCCTTGACGCCGAGCTCGCGCGCGGTGGCGATGGCGTCGGTGAACTCCACGTCGATGACCTCGTCGATGACGCTCTGATCCAGAAGCGCCGGAATGAAGTTCGGTCCGATGCCCTGGATCTTGTGCGGGCCTGCCGTGCCCTTGGTCAGCAGCGGCGAGTCGGCCGGCTCGACGGCGACGATCTTCGCCTCCGGAACGCGCTCGCGCAGCACCTGGCCGACGCCGGTGATGGTGCCGCCCGTGCCGATGCCCGCGACGAAGTAGTCGACCTTGCCGTCGGTGTCGCGCAGGATCTCCTCGGCGGTCGTCTTGCGGTGGATCTCGGGGTTCGCCGCGTTCTCGAACTGGCGTGCGAGCACGGCGCCGGGGGTCTCGGCGACGATCTCCTGGGCCTTGGCGACCGCACCCTTCATGCCGCCGGCGGGGTCGGTGAGCACCAGCTCCGCGCCGTAGGCCTTCAGCAGCAGGCGCCGCTCCATCGACATCGACGACGGCATCGCCAGGATCACCCGGTACCCGCGGGCAGCGCCCACCATGGCCAGCGCGATGCCGGTGTTGCCGCTGGTCGCCTCGACGATCGTGCCGCCAGGCGGCAGCTCGCCCGACGCCTCGGCAGCGTCGACTATCGCGATCGCGATACGGTCCTTCACGCTCGAGGCGGGGTTGTAGAACTCCAGCTTGGCGAGCACCGTTCCCGGAAGGCCCTCGGTGATGCCGTTGAGCTTGACGAGCGGTGTATTGCCGAATGCGCTCGTGATGTCGGGGTGGATTCCTGACATGGTCTGCCTTTCGTGCGAGTCGGGGAGGCCTCACCGACGGGCGGAGGTCCTGAGCCCAGCCTATGGGGCGCTTCGGGGGTCGGGCCTTTTGTGACGGTCTAGGCTGGATGCCGCTCATGCCCCATCCCCGCCCTGAACCCGCACCCGCGCGCATCGCCGAGACGCTGCGCGCCGCCACCGACCTGCTGCAGCGTGCCGGGGTGGCATCCGCCGACGTCGATGCACAGCTGCTGCTGGCGCACGTTATGGGTGTGGGTCGCGGTGAGCTGCACGCCGCGGCGGTGCGCGGCGACACCGTGTCCGCAGGGCACGCCGACGTCTTCACCGACCTCCTCGAGCGCCGCGCTGCCCGCGAGCCCTTGCAGCACCTGACGGGCCTGGCCCCCTTCCGCCACCTGGAGCTCAAGGTCGGCCCCGGGGTCTTCGTGCCGCGCCCCGAGACCGAGACGGTCGCCCAGATCGCGATCGACGCCCTCTCGGCCGCCGCCGGGCCGACCCCGGTCGCCGTGGACCTCGGCACCGGCAGCGGCGCCATCGCGCTGGCGCTGGCGACCGAGGTGCCGCACGCCCGCGTGTACGCGGCCGAGAACTCCGTCGACGCCTTCGTGTGGGCGAAGGAGAACTTCCGCGCCGTGGGTGCTCCGAACGCGAGCATCGCCTTCGTCGACCTCGCCGAGGCCTTCCCCGAGCTTGACGGCACCGTTTCCGTGGTCGTTTCCAACCCGCCCTACGTCCCCGAAGGGGCGATCCCGCGCGACCCGGAGGTGCGCGACTGGGACCCGCCTGCAGCGCTGTACGGGGGAGCGGACGGCCTGGACGTGGTGCGCGTGATCAGCGGCGTCGCGAGCCGTCTGCTGCATGCAGGGGGGACTCTCGTGCTCGAGCACGGCGAGTGGCAGGGAGACCCGATCCGCGAGCTGCTCACGGCGGACGGCTGGCGCGCGACGGCCACCCACCAGGACCTCACTCTGCGGGACCGCGCCACCACGGCCGTCCGGCCCTGAGCGCCGGCGCACCACCCGGGAGGGCGCTGACAGCGCTCCGAAGGCGCCCCGATAGACTGACACGGCCATGTCACCCGTATTCGACAGCCGCGACGAGACGCAGCTGCTTCCTGGCCTGCGTCAGGCACGCCAGGCGATCGCCCGCGGCGAGCTCATCGTGATCCCCACCGACACCGTCTATGGGGTCGCCGCCGACGCCTTCAGCCCGGCCGCCGTGGCGCGACTGTTGGCGGCGAAGGGCCGGGGGCGCCAGTCGCCGCCGCCGGTGCTCGTGCCCGGTGTCTCGACGCTTCGGGCCTTGGCGGCCGAGATCCCCGAGCCCGTCGAGCGCCTGGTGGAGGAATTCTGGCCGGGAGGGCTGACCATCGTGCTGCCCGCGCAGCCGTCGCTGGCGTGGGATCTGGGCGACACGTTCGGAACGGTCGCCGTGCGCATGCCCGCCGACCGCATCGCCCTGGAGATGCTCGAGGAGTGCGGTCCGCTGGCGGTGTCCAGCGCCAACCGCACCGGCAAGGCCGCCGCCGTCGCGATCGACGAGGCCATCGACATGCTCGGCGACAGTGTGGCGGTGTATCTGGATGCCGGCACGCGCGAGACCGGCATCCCCTCCACCATCGTCGACGCGACCGGGCTCGTGGGGGAGGGCGACGGGTTCGTGCGGGTCCTTCGCGACGGCGCCGTCTCACGCTCCGCGCTGCGGGGCGTGCTCGGCGACCTGCTCGAAGCCGACCCCGACCAGGCGGACGGCGCCGCTGCGGCGGCCGGCGGCGGCGCGTGAAACAGTACGTCTTCATCGTCATCCTCACCGCGTCGCTGACGCTGGTGCTGTCCTGGGCGGTGTGGCGACTGAGCCTGCGATACAAGCTGTACCCGGCCATCCGCGAGCGGGACGTGCACAAGACGCCGACGCCGCGTCTCGGCGGCATCGCGATGTATCTCGCGATCGTGGCGGCCTTCGCCGTCTCGGCCATGCACCCCGATCCCCGCTTCGGCAGCTTCTGGGCCGATCCGGCGCCCTGGGCCGTGCTCGCCGCCACGACGCTCATCGTGCTCGTAGGCGTCGCCGACGATCTCTGGGACCTGGACTGGACCATCAAGCTCGGGGCGCAGTTCCTCGCCGCCGGCATCGTCGCCTGGTTCGGCGAGCTGCAGATCTACACCCTGCCCATCGGCGGCATCACCGGATTCTCCAGCACCGTCAGCTTCGTGCTGACGATCTTCTCCATCGTCATCGTCATGAACGCCGTCAACTTCATCGACGGTCTCGACGGTCTGGTCGCCGGGGTCGCGCTCATCGCCAACCTGGTCTTCTTCGCGTACGCGTACCTGCTCATGCGCGACATGGGTTCGGCGACCTACTTCACGATGGCGTCGTTCATCGCCGCCGTGCTCATCGGCGCCTGCATCGGGTTCCTCCCGTTCAACTGGAACCCCGCGAAGATGTTCATGGGCGACTCCGGTGCCCTCATGATCGGGCTGCTGATGGCCTGCTCCGCCGTATCGATCACCGGCTCGCTCGACCCCGCTCTGCTGGGCGACCCCGACCAGTTCGGCCGCTCCCAGCTGCTGGGTGCGTTCATCCCGATCCTCCTCCCGATGGTCGTCGTGCTGCTGCCGCTGCTCGATTTCGGCATGGCGGTGCTGCGGCGCATGCGCGCCGGCAAGTCCCCGTTCTCACCCGACCGCAAGCACCTGCACCACCGCATGCTCGACATGGGCCACTCCGACCGCGACGCCGTGCTGATCTTCTACGCCTGGACGGCGGTGGTCAGCCTCGCGGTGCTGCTGATGTACATCGGTACGACGGCCGACTGGCCCGGGCAGTATCTGCCGGGCGTCGTCTTCGGTGCCATCGGCGCCATCGCCTGCCTCGTGGTCACCCTCACGCCCGCCCGACGCGCCCGTCCCGCCCTTCAGGAGACCCGATGACCCCGAACCCCGTGTCCAGTACCCCCGTCCTGCGCACCACCCTGCTGTGGTCGGCCGCCGTGACGGCGATCCTCGCCGTCATCGGTGCCGTGGCCGGCTACGCGGCCGGGGGAGTCGAAGGACTGTGGAGCGCCCTGGTGGGCGTCGGGCTGGCCTTCGCCTTCCTCGGCATCACCGGTGGGAGCATCCTCATCGCCAACCGGTGGTACGGCGACGCGCTGTATGTGCCGATCTTCTTCGGCATCGTTCTCGGCGGCTGGATCCTGAAGTTCGTCGTCTTCATCATCGTCCTGCTCGTGCTGCGCGGGCAGGCGTGGCTCAACCCCACCGTGTTCTTCGTCTCGCTCGTCGTCGGCATCATCGCGTCGCTCATCATCGACGTGATCGTGCTGATGCGCTCGCGCGTGCCGCACGCGAGCGATGTGACCCTCCCGACCGCCGAGGAAGTCGGTGAGGGGCCTGATGACGCCCCCGGGCGGCTCTGAGCGCCCCGGGAGTTTGATAGTGTTGACATGCGCCCGCCCCGCTCCATCACCCGGAGCATTTGTGGAGTGACGCTCATCGACCATCGTCGCACCGGTCCCGCACCGGCGCCCCGAAGCTGGAGCCCGCGCTGTTGATTCACGCTGCGACACTGATCGCCCCCACCGCCGACGAAGGCGGATTCCACGGACCCTCGATTGACGAGTTCTTCCCCGAAGCCGTCTTCCAGTTCGGCGACCTCGTCATCAACCGGATCCACCTGATCCAGTTCATCGCGACCCTCGCGATCGTGCTGATCTTCTGGCTCGGCACCCGACGCATGAAGGTCGTCCCCGGCCGCTTCCAGAGCATCGTCGAGATGGGGCTGGACTTCGTCCGGGTCAACATCGCCGAAGACCTGCTCGGCAAGAAGGACGGCCAGCGGTTCCTGCCGATCCTCAGCACGATCTTCTTCATGGTGCTCTTCATGAACATCACGGGAATCATCCCGTTCATGAACATCGCCGGCACTGCGATCGTCGCCGTTCCGCTGCTGCTCGCGGTCGTCAGCTACGTCACCTTCATCTACGCCGGCATCAAGAAGAGCCCGAAGAACTTCTTCAAGAACGCGCTCTTCCCCACCGGTGTGCCGTGGCCGATCTACATCATCGTCACGCCCATCGAGCTGATCTCGACCTTCATCATCCGGCCGGTCACGCTGACCCTCCGACTTCTGATGAACATGATGGTCGGGCACCTGCTGCTGGTCCTCTTCTTCGCCGCGACGCAGTTCTTCCTGCTCGACCTCGGCGGCTGGTGGTCGGCGCTGGCTGCGGGCTCCCTCGCCTTCGGCTTCGTCTTCACACTCTTCGAAATCCTCGTGGCCGTCCTCCAGGCCTACGTCTTCGCTCTCCTCACCGCGGTCTACATCCAGCTCGCGGTCGCCGAAGAGCACTAAGCGGGTCGGCTCACAGCCGCCCATAACCGAAAGGAAAAACCCCCGTGGATGCAACTACGGTTCTCGCCGAGCTCAGCGGCAACGTCGCGACGATGGGCTACGGCCTCGCCGCCATCGGACCCGCCATCGGTGTGGGCATCGTCGTCGGCAAGACGATCGAGGGCGTCGCCCGTCAGCCCGAGCTGGCCGGCCGCCTGCAGGTGCTCATGTGGATCGGTATCGCCTTCACCGAGGCGCTCGCCTTCATCGGCATCGCCACCTACTTCATCTTCACGAACTAATCGCCCCCTCCAGCCCTAAGGAGACAGGATGCTGAACGCTCTTGTCGCGTACGCCGCGGAAGAGGGTGGCACGCCCAACCCGCTGATCCCCGCCTGGTACGACATCATCTGGTCGGCGGTCTGCTTCGTCATCATCCTGTTCGTCATGTGGAAGGTCGCCCTTCCCAAGATGAAGACGCTGCTCGACGAGCGTGCCGCTTCGATCGAGGGCAACATCGCCAAGGCCGACGAGGCCCAGCGCAAGGCTGAGGCCGCCCTCGAGCAGTACACCGCTCAGCTGGCCGAGGCCCGCAAGGAAGCCGGTGAGATCCGCGAGGCCGCCCGTGAGGACGGCAAGAAGATCGTCGCCGAGGCGAAGGATGCCGCTTCCTCCGAGGCAGCGCGCCTCACCGCTGCCGCTCACGCCCAGATCGAGGCCGAGCGTCAGACGGCGCTCGTCTCGCTGCGCAGCGAGGTGGGCGGGCTTGCCCTCGACCTCGCGGGCGGTGTGATCGGCGAGAGCCTGTCGGACGACGCGAAGGCTCAGGCCGTCGTGGATCGCTTCCTGGCCGAGCTCGAGTCGTCTGAGGCGTCCAAGTAATGGGCAGCGCGACCACTCAGGCCCGGGCGGCGACGACGGCCGCGCTCGCCGCGGCGTCGTCGGTCGACCTCGACGTCGCTCGCGAGCTGTTCGCCGCGGCGCGGACGCTGGGCGACTCGTCCCAGCTGAGCGGCGCGCTTGCCGACTCCTCTGCTGCGCCCGGCGCGCGGGCACAGGTGGTCTCGCACGTGTTCGGCACGTACGGATCCACCACGGTGTCCCTGCTCTCGGCCGCGGCGCAGCAGCGGTGGTCCTCGGCGTCGGACCTCGTCGACGGGATCGAGGAGCTCGGCATCCGTGCCGCCGCGATCGCGGAGCCCGGCTCCGACATCGAGGGTGAGCTGTTCGAGGTGGTGCGCACCATCGCCGCCAATCCCGAACTGGAACTGGCTCTGGGCAGCCGCCTCGGCGAGGCGTCGGCCAAGGGCACGCTTGTCGAGAGTCTGCTGCGCGGCCGTACCAGCGTGGCCACGACCCTCATCGTCTCGTCGGCTGTGCAGCAGCCGCGCGAGCGTCGTGTACGGCAGCTGATCGGCCGTGCGATGCGCCTGGTCGCGCAGCAGCGAGGACGGTCGGTGGCCACGGTCATCGCCGCCAGGCCGCTGAGCGCCCCGCAGGCCGAGCGCCTCACCGCTGCGCTGTCGCAGCGGTACGGCACCGAGATCTCCCTCAACGTCGTCATCGACCCCTCGGTCGTCGGCGGAGTGCGGGTGGAGATCGCGGACGACGTCATCGACGCCAGCGTGTCGAGTCGTCTGCACGACCTGCGCCAAAAGCTGGCCGGTTAGAGCTTCCCGCTCAGCGGAGCGGAGATTTCGGGGCCGTGAGGTCCCATGAACACGAAGGAAGACCATGGCAGAACTCTCCATCAGCCCCGACGTCATCCGTGACGCGCTGAAGGACTTCGTCGCCGCATACGAGCCCTCCGGGGCCGCGGCGACCGAGGTCGGCACCGTCATCGACGCCGCAGACGGCATCGCCCACGTCGAGGGACTCCCCGGCGTGATGGCGAACGAGCTGGTCCGCTTCGCGGACGGCACCGCCGGCCTGGCGCTGAACCTCGACGAGCACGCGATCGGTGTCGTCGTCCTCGGCGACTTCTCCGGCGTCGAGGCGGGCCAGCAGGTCACCCGCACCGGCGAGGTCCTCTCGGTCCCCGTCGGCGACGGTTACCTCGGCCGCGTCGTCGACCCGCTCGGCAACCCGATCGACGGCCTGGGCGCCGTGGCAGCCGATGGCCGTCGCGCGCTCGAGCTGCAGGCGCCCGGCGTCATGTCGCGCAAGAGCGTGCACGAGCCGATGCAGACGGGCATCAAGGCGATCGACGCCATGATCCCGGTCGGCCGCGGCCAGCGCCAGCTCATCATCGGCGACCGGCAGACCGGCAAGACGGCCATCGCGATCGACACGATCATCAACCAGAAGGCCAACTGGGAGTCCGGCGACGTCAACAAGCAGGTGCGCTGCATCTACGTCGCCATCGGCCAGAAGGGCTCCACGATCGCCGGCGTCAAGGGCGCGCTCGAGGATGCCGGCGCCATGGAGTACACCACGATCGTGGCCGCTCCTGCGTCGGACCCCGCCGGCTTCAAGTACCTCGCCCCCTACACCGGCTCGGCGATCGGCCAGCACTGGATGTACGGCGGCAAGCACGTGCTGATCATCTTCGACGACCTGTCGAAGCAGGCTGAGGCCTACCGCGCCGTGTCGCTGCTGCTGCGCCGCCCGCCGGGCCGCGAGGCCTACCCGGGTGACGTCTTCTACCTGCACTCGCGTCTGCTCGAGCGTTGCGCGAAGCTCTCGGACGAGCTGGGCGCCGGCTCGATGACGGGTCTTCCCATCATCGAGACCAAGGCCAACGACGTGTCGGCGTACATCCCGACCAACGTGATCTCGATCACCGACGGCCAGATCTTCCTGCAGTCCGACCTCTTCAACGCCAACCAGCGTCCCGCGGTCGACGTCGGCATCTCGGTGTCGCGCGTCGGTGGCGACGCCCAGGTGAAGTCGATCAAGAAGGTCTCCGGAACGCTGAAGCTCGAGCTCGCGCAGTACCGCTCGCTCGAGGCGTTCGCCATGTTCGCCTCGGACCTCGACGCCGCCTCGCGGCGCCAGCTGGCCCGCGGTGCGCGTCTGACCGAGCTGCTCAAGCAGCCGCAGTACTCGCCGTACCCGGTGGAGGAGCAGGTCGTCTCGATCTGGGCCGGCACCAACGGCAAGCTCGACACCATCGCGGTGGAGGACGTGCTGCGCTTCGAGCGCGAGCTGCTCGATTACCTCAAGCGCAACACGTCGATCCTCGACACGCTGCGCGAGACCAATGTCCTCGATGACGACACGGCGGCCCAGCTCGAGAAGCTGGTCGACGAGTTCGTGCTCGAGTTCCAGTCCGGCAAGGGCATGGCGATCAACAACCCGGGTCACGAGGAGTTCGCGGCAGCAGCCGCCGACGATGTGAACCAGGAAAAGATCGTCAAGGGCCGCCGGGGCTGACGACTCAGTAGGGATAGCCAATGGGCGCACAACTGCGGGTCTACAAGCAGAAGATCAGTTCTGCTCAGACGACCAAGAAGATCACGAAGGCGATGGAGCTCATCGCGGCTTCGCGCATCCAGAAGGCGATGGCGCGCGTGCGCGCGTCGTCGCCCTTCGCGCGAGCCGTCACGCGAGCCGTCTCCGCGGTCGCGACGTACTCCAACGTCCAGCACCCCCTCACGACGGAACGCGAGGTGATCCGCCGTTCGGCGATCGTCATCTTCGCCTCCGACCGGGGACTGGCGGGCGCCTTCAACTCCCAGATCCTGCGCGAAGCGCTGGAGCTCGCCGAGCTGCTGCGCTCCGAGGGCAAGGAAGTCTCGTACTACCTCGTCGGCCGCAAGGCGGTGGGCTACTTCCAGTTCCGCCGCATGCGGGCCGAGGGGGAGTGGGTCGGCGACACCGACACCCCGCACTTCAACACCGCGGAACTGATCGCGGGCGCCCTGCTGGACGCCTACGACCGCGGCGGCGAAGAGGGCGGCGTCGACGAGATCCACCTCGTCTACAACCGGTTCGTCAGCATGATGACCCAGAGCCCCGAGCGTGTGCGACTGCTCCCGCTCGAGGTCGTCGAGGCCGGCCCGGACGAGCAGAACACCGGCCAGGTGTACCCCCTGTACGAGTTCGAGCCGAGCCCGGAGGTCGTCCTCGACTCCCTCCTCCCGGTCTACGTGCAGAGCCGTGTCTTCAACGCCCTCCTGCAGTCGTCCGCGGCGAAGCACGCCGCAACGCAGAAGGCGATGAAGTCCGCCAGCGACAACGCCGACAAGCTCATCACCGACTACACCCGCCTGCGCAACAACGCGCGTCAGGCGGAGATCACTCAGCAGATCGCCGAGATCGTCGGCGGCGCCGACGCTCTGGCGTCGGGCAAGTAGAACCACGAAAGAGAAGACAATGACTCTCACCGCACCCGAGGCGACCACGGTCACAGGCCGCGTCGCGCGCGTCACCGGCCCCGTCGTCGACATCGAGTTCCCGCACGATTCGATCCCCGAGATCTACAACGCGCTCAAGACGACGATCACGATCGGCGACACGTCGACCGAGATCACGCTCGAGGTCGCTCAGCACCTCGGCGACGACCTGGTTCGCGCCATCGCCCTCAAGCCCACCGACGGCATCGTCCGCGGCCAGGAGGTGCGCAACACCGGCGGACCCATCACTGTGCCCGTCGGCGACGTCACCAAGGGCAAGGTCTTCAACGTGACCGGTGACGTGCTCAACGCAGCACCCGGCGAGAAGATCGAGATCACCGAGCGCTGGGGCATCCACCGCCAGGCGCCGAACTTCGACCAGCTCGAGTCCAAGACCCAGATGTTCGAGACGGGCATCAAGGTCATCGACCTGCTGACCCCGTACGTGCTGGGCGGCAAGATCGGCCTGTTCGGCGGCGCCGGCGTCGGCAAGACCGTGCTCATCCAGGAGATGATCCAGCGCGTCGCGCAGGACCACGGTGGCGTGTCGGTGTTCGCCGGTGTCGGCGAGCGCACCCGTGAGGGCAACGACCTCATCCACGAGATGGAGGAGGCGGGCGTCTTCGAGAAGACCGCCCTCGTGTTCGGCCAGATGGACGAGCCGCCGGGGACGCGTCTGCGCGTCGCCCTCTCGGCGCTGACGATGGCGGAGTACTTCCGCGACGTGCAGAAGCAGGACGTGCTGTTGTTCATCGACAACATCTTCCGCTTCACGCAGGCCGGCTCCGAGGTCTCGACGCTGCTGGGCCGCATGCCCTCGGCCGTGGGTTACCAGCCCAACCTCGCCGACGAGATGGGTGTGCTCCAGGAGCGCATCACCTCGACGCGTGGTCACTCGATCACGTCGCTCCAGGCGATCTACGTGCCCGCCGACGACTACACCGACCCGGCGCCGGCCACCACGTTCGCGCACCTGGATGCCACCACCGAGCTGTCCCGCGAGATCGCGTCGAAGGGTCTGTACCCCGCCGTCGACCCGCTGACCTCGACCAGCCGCATCCTCGACCCCCGCTACATCGGCGAGGACCACTACCGTGTGGCCACCGCCGTCAAGCAGATCCTCCAGAAGAACAAGGAACTGCAGGAGATCATCGCGATCCTCGGTGTCGACGAGCTCTCCGAAGAGGACAAGGTCGTCGTGTCGCGTGCACGTCGCATCCAGCAGTTCCTCTCGCAGAACACCTACATGGCCAAGAAGTTCACCGGCGTCGAGGGCTCCACGGTCCCGATCAAGGAGACCATCGAGTCGTTCGACGCCATCGTCAAGGGTGACTTCGACCACGTGGCCGAGCAGGCCTTCTTCAACGTCGGCGGCATCGCCGACGTCGAAGAGAAGTGGGCGAAGATCCAGAAGGAGAACGGCTGACATGGCGATCTCCGTCAGCCTCGTCTCCGCGGAGTCGGAGGTCTGGTCCGGTGAGGCGAGCCTCGTCGTGGCCAAGACCGTCGAGGGTGAGATCGGCTTCATGAGCGGTCACGAGCCCGTGCTCGCGATCCTCGCCGAAGGTCAGGTGCGCATCACCACCGAGGACGGCCGCAAGGTCGTCGCCGACGCGCGCGAAGGTTTCCTGTCGATGGCGGGGGACGAACTGTCCATCGTGGCGGGACACGCCGCGCTGGTCTCCTGACCGCTGACAACGCACGAATGCACCGGATGAGCCTGCTCTTCGGTGCATTCGTGCGTTCCGGGGTGGCAGGGCAGGCACGATGCTGATCTTGCTGCCGCCCTCCGAGACGAAGCGCTCAGGTGGCGAGGGCGAGCCCCTGGATGCCACCGGGCTCGCCTTGCCGCAGCTCGCGCCGCAGCGGGCCGCCGTGATCGATGCGCTGGTCGCGCTGTCCGGCGACGAGCAGGCCGCGATGAAAGCGCTGAAGCTCAGCGACCGTCAGCGCGGCGAGGTGGCGGTGAACGCTGCGCTGCGAACGGCTGCCACGATGCCGGCGGTGGACCGCTACACCGGGGTGCTGTTCGACGCGCTCGGTGCGGCATCGCTCGATGAGTCCGCCCGCGGCTGGCTCGGCGCCCAGGCGATGATCCACTCGGCACCGTTCGGGCCGGTGTCGGCCCTCGACCTGATTCCGGCGTACCGGCTCGCCGCCGGTGCGCGCCTGCCCGGCCTCCCGGCGCTGCGGCGGTTCTGGGCAGAGCCGGTCGCGGCGGCGATCGCCGCCGCGGACCCCGCCTTCGTGCTTGATCTGCGCTCCGAGGCCTACGTCGCGCTGGGCCCGGTGCCGGCCACCGTCGACAGCGTCTACGTGCGGGTGGTCTCCGCGGGACCCGACGGCACGGTGCGGGCGCTCAACCACTTCAACAAGCGTGCGAAGGGCGAGCTCGTGCGCCTGCTCGCCGCCGACCGCCCCGTCATCAGGTCCTTGGCGACGCTGCGCGACTGGGCGGAGAGCGTCGGCCTTCAGACGCGCCTCGGCACCCCCGGTGAGATCGAGCTGTTCGCTAGCATGTGATCACGGTGTGCGCCCCGTCGACGTCGTGCGCACCATCATCGTCTGACTTCGGAGGCCGACACCATGAGTCCTTACGACACCGACAGCGCCGCCGTCGCGGTGCTCGCCCTGCTCGGGATCGGCATCGGCCTGCTCCTCGCGGCCGGCGGGTACGTGCTGACGTCGCTGTTCATGATGAAGATCTTCGACAAAGCGGGCGTGCAGGGCCGCTGGCGCGCGTGGGTTCCGATCTACAACACGATGGTCTTCGTCAAGCTCGGTGATCTGAACCCCTGGTGGCTGCTCATCGCCTGGGGTGCCGGGATCCTCCTCGCCCCTGTGGGCGTCGGGTCGCTCTTCTTCTTCGCCGCCGGTGTCTACACGATCCTCGGCGCGTACCGCGTGGGACTGAAGCTGCAGAAGGAGCCCGTCTGGGTCGTGCTCTACATCTTCCTGTCGATCGTGTGGCTCGGCATCCTCGCGTTCGACCGCTCACGGTGGAGCCTCGCCGTTCCGCCGGCGCCCTGGGCGAATTCGTTCCTGCGTGACACCACACGGTGGTCGGGCATCCCGGTGCAGGCCCCGGCCGTGGGGCAGTACCCCGCTGCCGGCTACGCCGCCTACCCGCCGCCGCCCGCCACGGGCGCCTACCCGCCCGCCTCGTACCCGCCCGCCGGCTACCAGCAGCCCGTGCCGCCCGCCGGCTATCAGCCGCCTGCTGCGCCCGCGGGCTATCAGCCGCCCGCGGCCACCCAGCCGCCGCCCTATGAGCCTCCGCAGCCGCCGACGGCCCCGCCTGACACCGAGCCGCCCGCGGCACCCGAGCCGCCCCGGCAGCCGTGACCGGCCCGGCGCTGCGCCGCGTCGGCGCATCGGGACTGGTCGTCTCGGCCGCAGGCCTCGGCTGCAACAACTTCGGTCGCGCCGGCACTGTGACGGAGACCCTCGAGGGCACGCGTGCGGTGCTCGATGCCGCCATCGACGCGGGGATCACGTTCTTCGACACCGCGGACATGTACGGCAAGGAGCCGGGCCTGTCCGAGACGCTGATGGGGCAGGCACTGGGCGCGCGCCGCGACCAGGTGGTGCTCGCGACCAAGTTCGGGCACTCCGGCGCCGCCATGCCGGGACTTCCCACGGAGGCGAAGGGATCGCGGGCGTACATCCGGCGGGCGGTCGAAGGGTCGCTGAAGCGCCTGCGCACCGACTGGATCGACCTGTACCAGCTGCACACCCCGGACCCCGGCACGCCGATCGAGGAGACCCTCGATGCCCTGGGCGACCTCGTCCGCGAGGGCAAGGTGCGCTACATCGGCCACTCCAACCTCAGCGGATGGCAGATCGCCGAGGCCGATCTCGTCGCCCGCGCGCGGAACGACGTGCCGTTCGTGTCCGCCCAGAACCACTACAGCCTGCTCGCCCGGGCGGCCGAGCGCGAAGTGCTCCCCGCCGTGGAGCGCTTCGGGCTGGGTTTCCTGCCGTACTTTCCCCTCCACAACGGGCTGCTCACGGGTAAGTTCCGCCGCGACGAGGCCCCAGCCGACAGCCGCATCATGCGCCAGCGCCGGCACGTCTACGACGACGCGCCGTGGGATGCGCTCGAGGCCTACCGCGCCTTCTGCGACGAGCGCGGCATCAGCATGCTCGAAGCGACCTACGGCTGGCTGCTCTCGCGCCCCGGCCTGTCGAGCGTCATCGCCGGGGCGACCACCCCCGAGCAGGTGCGTGCCAACGCTGCGGCTTCAGCATGGGTGCCGCTTTCCGAAGACCTCGAGGCCATCGACGCGATGTTCCCGCTGCCGGCCGACCCGGCCGCGCGCGTCTGAGGGCGGTTCGCCCACAGCGCACGCGCGCGACTGGCTCGTCGCGGGGTGCAGGCGTAGCGTCTCAATCGGTGCGCCATGCCCGGCGCTGAAGGGGGGACCGTGCTCGGCAAGCTTCTGGCCCAGTACACGCGACCCATGTGGCCGCTCGTCGTCGCGGTCATCGTGTTCCAGCTCGCCCAGTCGGTGGCATCGCTGCTGCTGCCCACGCTGAACGCCGACATCATCGATGAGGGCGTCGTGACCGGCGACATCGAGGTCATCTGGTCCCTCGGCGGGGTCATGCTGATCGTCAGCGCCGTGCAGATCGTCTGCGCCATCATCGCCGTCTGGTTCGGCTCGCGCCTCGCGACCTCCGTCGGCCGCGATCTGCGCGCCGACCTCTTCCACCGCGTGGTCGCGTTCTCGCAGCGCGAGGTCGGCCAGTTCGGCGCGCCCTCGCTCATCACCCGCAACACCAACGACGTGCAGCAGGTGCAGATGCTGGTGCAGGTGTCGGCGACCCTCATGGTCTCGGCCCCCATGCTCGCCATCGGCGGCATCATCATGGCCATCCGTCAGGATGCCGGGCTGTCGTGGCTCATGGCCGTCTCGGTGCCGGCGCTTCTCATCATCGTGGGTCTGATCGTCGTGCGGATGGTGCCCGCGTTCACGCTGATGCAGCGACGCATCGACCGCGTGAACCAGATCCTGCGCGAGCAGCTCACCGGCATCCGCGTCATCCGCGCCTTCGTGCGCGAGCGCGAGGAGCGCGCCCGCTTCTCCGGCGCCAGTGAAGACGTCATGGCGACGGCGCTGCGGGCCGGAAACCTCATGGCGCTGATGTTCCCCGCCGTCATGCTCGTGATGAACCTCTCCAGCGTCGCGGTCATCTGGTTCGGCGCGGGCGAGGTGCAGAATTCCGGCGTCGAGATCGGCACGCTCTTCGCCTTCCTCAACTACATGATGCAGATCCTGATGGGCGTCATGATGGCGACGTTCATGTTCGTGATGATCCCGCGGGCGGCGGTCTGCGCCACGCGCATCGGAGAGGTGCTCGACACCGGGCCGTCGGTGGCTGCGCCCGCGGCGCCGGTTGTGCCTCCCGTGCCCGAGGGGCGGATCGAGTTCGACCACGTCGGCTTCGCCTATCCGGGTGCGCAGGAGCCGGTGCTGCACGATCTGACCTTCACCGTGCCGCCGGGAACCACGACCGCCGTGATCGGCTCCACGGGGTCGGGCAAGACCACCCTCGTGGGACTCGTGCCGCGGCTTTTCGACGTGACCGCAGGTACGGTGCGGGTCGACGGGGTGGACGTGCGCGACATCGATCCGGACGACCTGTGGCGGCGCATCGGCCTGGTGCCGCAGCGGGCGTTCCTCTTCTCGGGCACGGTCGCGTCGAACCTGCGCTACGGCAACGGCGAGGCCAGCGACCTGGAGCTCTGGGAGGCGCTGGACACTGCGCAGGCCCGTGACTTCGTCGAGGCGATGCCCGGGCAGCTCGAGGCGCCGATCGCGCAGGGTGGCACGAACGTGTCGGGCGGTCAGCGGCAGCGTCTGGCGATCGCGCGGGCGCTGGTGAAGAACCCAGGCATCCAGATCTTCGACGACTCGTTCTCGGCGCTGGACCTGCAGACCGACGCGGCCCTCCGGCGCGCGCTGGACACTCGGCTGCCGGGGACGACCCGGCTCGTCGTCGCCCAGCGGGTGTCGACCATTCAGGGAGCGGACCAGATCATCGTGCTCGAGCACGGCCGCATCGTCGGCATCGGGCGCCACGACGACCTGCGCAGGACCTGTCAGACGTATCGCGAGATCGTCGATTCCCAGCTGGCTGCGGAGGCGACGGCATGAGCGGTCCGGGCCCGCGCGGACACGGCCCCGTAGGCGCTCCCGTGCAGAAGGCACAGAACTTCGGGCCGAGCGCGAAGCGTCTGGCATCCATGCTGCGCGTGGACATGCCGCAGTTGATCACCGTGCTGGTGCTCGGCGTGCTCAGCGTCGGACTGACGGTGACCGGTCCGAAGATCCTCGGCGAGGGGACGAACGTCGTGTTCGCGGGGTTCATCTCGTTGCAGGCGCCCTCGGGCGTCACGAAGGCCGAGGTGGTCGAGGGCCTGCGCGCCCAGGGCGAGCAGGAGCAGGCCGACATGCTCTCGGCGATGGACTTCGTCCCCGGCGCCGGCATCGACTTCGAGCGGCTGCGGTGGATCCTCATGGCGGTGCTCGCGATCTATCTGCTCGCCGGCATCTTCGGCTGGCTGCAGGCCCGCATCCTCAACGGCGTCGTGCAGCGCTCGATGCACCGGCTGCGGATGCAGGTGGAGGAGAAGGTGCACCGCCTGCCGCTGTCGTACTTCGATCGGGTGCAGCGCGGCGAGCTGCTGAGCCGGGTCACCAACGACGTCGACAACATCGGGCAGACCTTGCAGCAGACCCTGTCGCAGGTGGTCGTGTCGCTGCTGACGGTCATCGGCGTGCTCATCATGATGTTCGTGATCTCGCCGATGCTCGCCCTCATCGCGCTGGTGACGATCCCGCTCACCGTGGTCGTGACGCTGCTCATCGCCCGGCGGTCGCAGAAGCTCTTCGTCGCGCAGTGGAAGACGACCGGAGTGCTCAACGCGCGCGTCGAGGAGACCTTCTCGGGTCACGCGATCGTGAAGGTCTTCGGACACCAGCGCGAGGTCGAGGAGGACTTCCGCCGCGAGAACGACGAGGTGTACCGGGCGACGTTCGGCGCCCAGTTCCTCTCGGGCATCATCATGCCGGCGATGATGTTCATCGGGAACCTCGTCTACGTCGGCATCGCCGTCGTCGGCGGTCTGCAGGTCGCGGGCGGACGCCTGTCGATCGGCGACGTGCAGGCGTTCATCCAGTACTCGCGGCAGTTCACCCAGCCGCTGAGCCAGCTGGGCTCGATGGCGAACCTGCTGCAGTCCGGAGTCGCCAGCGCCGAGCGCGTGTTCGAGCTTCTCGATGAAGAGGAGGAGACGCCCGACCCCGACCCCGCCCGCACCGTCGGCGAAGACGCGAGCGACCTGGACTTCGAAGACGTCTCGTTCCGATACACGCCGGACAAGCCGCTCATCGACGGACTCGACCTCACTGCACGACCCGGCAGTACGGTCGCCATCGTCGGGCCCACCGGGGCGGGCAAGACGACGCTCGTGAACCTCATCATGCGGTTCTACGACATCGACTCCGGGCGCATCACCCTGGACGGGCTCGACATCAGGCAGATGACCCGCGCCGACCTGCGCTCGCGCACCGGCATGGTGTTGCAGGACACGTGGCTGTTCTCCGGCACGATCCGCGAGAACATCCTCTACGGGCGTCCGGATGCCACAGAGCAGGAGATGGTGGATGCCGCCTCCGCGGCGTACGTCGACCGCTTCGTGCACGCACTGCCCGACGGGTACGACACCGTGCTCGACGACGAGGCATCCAACCTCAGCGTGGGGGAGCGCCAGCTGGTGACGATCGCCCGGGCGTTCCTCTCCGACCCCCGGCTGCTGATCCTCGACGAGGCGACCTCGTCGGTGGACACCCGCACCGAGCTGCTGATCCAGCGGGCCATGTCGAGGCTGCGCCAGGACCGCACCTCGTTCGTCATCGCCCACCGGCTCTCGACCATCCGTGACGCCGACCTGATCCTGGTCATGGAGCACGGTTCCATCGTCGAGCAGGGCACGCACGACGACCTGCTGCAGGAGAAGGGGGCGTACTGGCGGCTGTACAACGCCCAGTTCCAGGCTCCCGCCGATCCAGACACGACCGAAAGCGATGCCGCAACCGTCCACTAGGATGTGAAAACGCGTTCCGCAGCGGAGCGCTCCATGTCGACAGGGAAGGGCGAGAGCGTGCCCGAGGCCACCACCCAGACACGCGTCGTCGCGCTGCCCGAGGGCGAGCTGTCCCTGTCGTGGGCTGCGGCCACCGATGTGGGACGCAGACGCGAGGTCAACCAGGACGCCGTGTTGGCCCTGTACCCGCTCTTCATCGTCGCCGACGGCATGGGCGGCCACATCGGCGGCGAGATCGCCAGCGCCAGCACGATCGAGCGGCTGAAGGCCGTCGCCGGCAAGGACGACGTCACCCCCAAGAGCATCGAGAAGGCCCTCGCACGCGCCGTGGACGACATCGGCCGACACGTGGACACGACCGATGACGGCACCGGCACGACCGTGACGGGCGTGTATCTCGACGCCGCGGGCGACGAGCCGACCTGGGTGACGCTCAACATCGGCGACTCGCGCGTGTACCTCATGCGCGACGACAGCCTGATGCAGATCACCACCGACCACTCCGTGGTGCAGGAGCTCATCGCCTCGGGACGCCTCAGCCCCGAAGAGGCCGAGAACCACCCATACGGCAACGTGATCACGCGTGCGGTAGGCCCGACCGAGAGCGTCACCCCCGACTACGTGCGGCTCGACGTCATCGACGGCGACCGGTTCGTCATCTGCAGCGACGGGCTCACGAAGGAACTGACCGACTACGGCATCCTGCACTTCCTGCTCGAGCACGCCGACCCGGCCGAAGCCGTCGACGCCATGCTGCGGGCGGCGCTCGAGAACGGCGGGCGGGACAACGTCTCGATCATCGTGCTGAATGCGCATCTCAGTGGCGTCGCCGGCATCGACGACGACACCGCCGAGCGCCCTCAGGTCTCGCAGCAGACCACGCCGGTGCAGCGCCCAGACGTGGCGTCTGCGAACACGTCGGATGCCGCATCGGCAGCCGACGCCGGCTCCTCCACAAACGCCGACTGAGCCCGGACCTCTCCCTTCAGAGGGCTGGTGCCCGCGCCGCGGGCGGGTGATGCGGTGTGCTGGACGCGTGATCCCCCCTGCCGCCGGTGCGCCCTGGCCGGCTGACCTCCGAGCCGAGCCGCTGGTGCTGCCCACGTCGGTCGAACCGACGCCGCGCCCCGCCCTGCCGTTCGCGTCGGCCCTGCTGCCGATGGCGGCATCGGTGGTGCTGTGGCAGGTGACGGGGTCGATCATGTCCCTGTGGTTCGCCGCGCTCGGACCCCTGCTGGCCGGCGGTGCGGCCCTCGACGGGTTTCGCGCGGCCCGCAGGGATCGTCGTCGGGCACGGCGGCAGCACCGCGGTGCCCACGCGCGCGCGCTCGAGGAGGTCACGCGACGCCACGCGGTCGAGCGCGATCGCCTGCACCGCCGGCATCCCGACGTCGCCGGCTTCGCCGTGCGGCCCGACGAGATCTGGCGGGTCGTGCCGGGCCGTGCCGGCCATCTGCGCATCGGGGTGGGAGAGGCGTTCAGCGGGGTGCAGGTGACCGGCGGCGATGCCACGGGCGATGACGCCGCGCTGCGGGAGCAGGCCGCCCGGCTGGCCGATGCGCCGCTCACGGTCCCTGCCGCCGACGGCGTGGCGGTGATCGGTCCGCCGGTGGTGGCCGCCGCCGTCGCGCGAGGCCTCGTCGCGCAGCTGTGCCTGAGCTCAGCGCCCGGTGACGTGAGACTGGTCGGACCGCCGGCGGTGGACGGCGGCTGGACGGCCGACATGCCGCACCGGCGGGCGGTCACCGGCACCGCGGTGCAGCTCTGCCCGCGCGGTGACCGGGTCGAGCGGGGCGTGGACGCGCCCATCGCGGTGGTGGGGCCCGGCTCGCCGCCGCCGCCGCGCTGCGCTGCGGTGCTGACGCTCACCGGCCTGGCCACCGCCCGTCTGGACCACGCGGGCATCACGCGCGAGGTGGCCGTCGAGGCCCTCGGCCGCGAGCAGGCGGCGGCGATCGCCGCCGCGCTCGCCGCCCGCGCGGGCGACGTCGCCGGCGGATTGACCGCGCACGCGGGCGACCTCGCGGGCCTGCTGCCATCGGCACCGCGCGCGGCGCCCGGCACGCTGCCGGCGGTCATCGGGCGCGACGGCGGGGAGGAGGTGGTCGTCGACCTCGTCGTCGACGGTCCGCACGCGGTCGTCACGGGGGTCACCGGCGCCGGCAAGAGCGAGCTGCTGACGACCTGGATCGTGGCGCTGTGCGCAACCCACACCACCGCACAGGTGGCCTTCCTCCTCGCGGACTTCAAGGGAGGGCGGGCCTTTGACCGCCTGGCCGGGCTGCCGCACGTCACGGGGGTGCTGACCGACCTCGACGAGGCGGCCGCCCACCGCGCGATCCAGAGCCTGCGTGCGGAGCTGCGTCACCGCGAACGGGCGCTTGCCGCCGTCGATGCCCGAGACATCGGCGAAGCCGGCGACCGCCTGCCGAGGCTGGTCATCGTCATCGACGAATATGCGGCGCTCGTGGGCACCCAGCCCGAGCTGCACGAGCTGTTCGCCGACATCGCCGCGCGCGGGCGGGCGCTGGGCATGCACCTGATCCTCGCCGGGCAGCGCGCCGGCGGGGTGTTCCGCGACGCGCTGCTGGCGAACTGTCCGCTGCGGATCAGCCTGCGGGTGACCGACGCCGGGGATTCGCGCCTGGTGATCGGCACAGACGACGCGGCGACGCTGCCGGGGGACCCCGGGGCGCGGGGCCTCGCCCTGGTGCGTCGCGCGGCCGACCGGGTGGCCCGCAGCGCGCAGGTGGCCGTATGCAGCGATGCGACACTCGCGGCGCTGGCCGCAGCCGAGGCGGGGCCGCCGCCCCGGCGACCGTGGCTGCCGGAACTGCCGGAGCAGGTGCCGCTCGAGTCGCTGGCGGTGAAGGGACGCCCCGGTGCGATCGTGCTGGGCCTTGCGGACGAACCGCACCGGCAACGGCAGCGGCCGGTGGTGCTCGCGCCCGAGGACCGGGGACTGTTCGTCATCGGAGGCCCCGGGTCGGGCAAGACCGGCCTGCTGCGTCTGGCTGCGGCGCAGCACGACCCCGCCCACACGCTGGTGGTGCCCCGCGACCCCGAGGGGGCGTGGGATGCCGTGGCCTGCTTCGATGATCTGCCGCCGCGCACGCTGGTGCTGCTGGATGACCTCGACGCGCTGCCGGTCTCGTTCGGTCCGGATCACCAGGCTCACCTGACGGAGCAGGTGGAAGCACTCGCCCGCGACGGGGCCCGACGTGGCATCCGCCTGGTCGTCACGACGCAGCGGCTCACCGGCGTCGCCGCCCGGGTGGCGGCGCTGCTGCCGCACCGGGCGATCCTGGCGCTGCCCACCCGGGCGGACCATGCCGCCGCCGGCGGCGAGGCGGCCGCGCATCGCCGGGACCTGCCCCCAGGACGCGGCACGCTCGACGACGTCGCGGTCCAGTTCGCGCTCGTCGACGCGGCGCTGCGACCGAGGGATGCCGACGTCCCGCTGTACCGGCCGCAGGGACTGACCGGCTTCGTCGCCCCTTCGTCGTCGTCCGCTGCGCGTGCGGTGCGCGCAGGCTGGTCCGCCGACGGAATCGACGTCGTCGCGCTGGGGGAGCACGCGCCGACCGCGGCGGGTGGGGTGCCCCTGGTGCTGTGGGGTGAGCCCGAGACGTGGTTGCGCGAGTGGCGCGCACTGCAGGAGGTGCGGGCGACCGGTGCGCTCGTGGTCGACGCCGCCTGCGCGGGCGAGGTGCGGGCCGTGACGTCATCGCGGGTGCTGCCGCCGTACGCATCGCCCGGGCGCGCGAGGGCGTGGGTATGGGACGCCGAGAGCGCGGCCCGGCGGGTGCGGCTGCAGTGAGCCCCCGGTCGCGGCGCCCCCTCGCTCAACGACCGAGGGGGCTACGCCACCGCGTCGGCGAGCGAGCCCAGCGGCATCCCGTGTGCCGTCGCGACGCCCGCGTTCACGACCGCGCCGGCGTGGGTGTTCAGGCCCGCTGCCAGCGCAGGGTCGGTGCGCAGCGCCTCGCGCCAGCCGTGCGCGACGATGCGACGGATGTAGGGGAGCGTGGCGTTGGTGAGGGCCGACGTCGAGGTGTTCGGGACGGCGCCGGGCATGTTCGCGACGCAGTAGAAGACGCTGCCGTGCACCGTGAACGTGGGGTCGGCGTGCGTCGTCGGGTGGCTGTCCTCGAAGCATCCGCCCTGATCGACGGCGATGTCCACGAGTACCGAGCCCGGTCGCATCCGCGCAACCATCGCATTCGTCACGAGCTTGGGGGCCTTGGCGCCCGGAATGAGCACGGAGCCGATCACCATGTCGGATGCCACGACTGCGGCATCCAGGTCGAGCGGATTCGACGCAGCGGTCTTGACCCGTCCCTGGAAGTGATCGTCGAGGAACCGCAGCCGCTGCACGTTCGTGTCGAAGATGGTGACGTCCGCACCCATCCCCGCCGCGAGGAGCGCCGCGTTCGCCCCGGCCACCCCGCCGCCGATGATCGTCACCCGCGCGGGCCGTGTCCCCGGCACGCCGGACATGAGAAGACCCAGCCCGCCGGCCGAGCGCATGAGCGTGGACGACCCGACCATCGGCGCGAGGCGGCCGGCCACCTCGCTCATGGGTGCGAGCAGCGGCAGTCCGCCGCCGGGCAGCTGCACCGTCTCGTACGCGATCGCCGTGATCCGGTCGGCGATCAGCCGCTCCGTGAGCGAGCGGTCGGCGGCCAGGTGCAGATAGGTGAACACCACGAGGTCGTCGCGGAAGTAGACGTACTCGCTCGGCACCGGCTCTTTCACCTTCAGCAGCAGCTCGGCGCGCGCCCACACCTCGGCGGGGTCGTCCAGCAGCGTCGCGCCGGCGGATGCGTACTCCGCGTCGGTCATCGACGATCCCTCGCCGGCACCGCGCTGCACGAACACCTCGTGCCCGGAGGAGGTGAGGTCGTGCACCCCGGCAGGGGTCAGGGCGACGCGGTATTCGTTGTTCTTCACTTCGGTCGGTACGCAGATCCTCATCGATCGCTCCTTTTCCGCGCCCGTCGTGGGGACGCCGTCACACGGTCGGGCGGATCGCTCCGACGTCTTTGCCGCCGCCCTGGATGGTCAGCGGAAGAGATCCCAGCACCTGGGCGACCTGCGCCGCCGGCAGGGCGCCTGCCCGGACGAGCAGCGTGAGGGCGACGACGGTGGCCGCCCGGCCGTTGCCGTCGAGCGTCTTCAGCGCCACCGTGGTGCCGTCGGGAGCGGTCATGACGAGCACGCCCTCCGCGCCGGTCTTGGCGAACACGCCGAGCTTCTCGATGACCACGGTGTCGGGGCGCCCGGGGCCGTCGATCGTCCACGGGTTGTCCTTGACCGCGCGCACGAGCGCCGCCGCGTGGCGGTGAAGCGCGAACGGGGAGCGCTCGGACGACGTGGCGATGCGCTGGATGCCGCGGGCGAGCGCCGTGAGGCTCATGCCGTAGACCGGTGCGCCGCAGCCGTCGACGGCGGAGATCGAGAGCTTGGTGCCGGTCAGACGCTCGGCCACCTCGCGGATGTGCATCTGCAGGGGGTGGTTGAGGTCGAGATACGTGGCGGCATCCCAGCCGTTGACCGTGCACGCGAGCAGCATGGCGGCGTGCTTGCCCGAGCAGTTCATGCGGATGCGGGAGGGGGCGCCGAGTTCGCGGACGATCTCGTCGCGCGTCGCCGTGTCGCCTGGCCACGCCGGCGGGCAGCCGAGGTCGTCCTCGCTCTTGCCCGCCAGGTGCAGGATGCTGCGCACCACGTCGACGTGACGGTCGGTGCCGGAGTGGCTGGCGGTGGCCAGGCCCAGGCACTCGCCGTCGAGGTCGGCGCCGGCGGTCAGGCAGCCCAGTGCCTGCAGCGGCTTGAGGGTGGAGCGGGGAAGCACGGGGGAATCGATGTCACCCAGCGCGGTGCGCACCGAGCCGTCGGGGGAGAGCACGACGGCGCTCCCGGTGTGACGGGACTCGATGAAGCCACTGCGTTCGACGACAGCGAGCTCCACGGCATCCTGGGCGGAGAACGTCTGCGGCACGCAGCAAGCCTACCGGCGGGGCGGCGGGGACCCGCGTGGCAGACTGGCCGAATGTTGGGCGAGCACAGTTACGTCGTGCGCACGGAGTGGACAGGCGACCGCGGCACGGGCACCAGTGGGTACCGCGATTACGACCGCTCCGTCGCGATCGAGATCGACGGCAAGCCGGCGCTGGCCGCCTCGGCCGACCGGCCGTTCCGCGGCGACCCGGCGAAGTGGAACCCCGAAGACCTGCTGGTGGCGGCGCTGTCGGAGTGCCACCTGCTGTCGTATCTGCACGCGTGCGTGCGAGCCGGGGTCGTGGTCACCTCCTACCGGGACGAGGCGCGGGGCGTGCTCGTGCTGGACGGTCGTGGCGGGGGAGCGTTCCGCGAGGTCGTGCTGCGCCCGCAGGTCACCGTGGCGGACCCGTCGATGGTCGAGGCCGCGCTCGCCGCCCACGCGCAGGCCCACGAGTGGTGCTTCATCGCGAACTCGGTGAACTTCCCCGTGCGCCACGACCCCGTCGTCACCGCCGAGTGAGCATTCGACGAGCGGTCAGCGACGCTCGTGCGGCAGAACCTGCTTGATGCGCTCGACCGGGTTCTGCGCGGGCGTCTCGTTGTACGCGTTCGCGAGTTCCTGGCCCGACAGGGCGTGGATGGCCGACATGATCTCGTCCGTCGCCAGGCGCCGGGCACGGCCCGAGGATGCCGGCCCGTGGTGGGACAGATCGATCGGCTCCCCGAAGCGCACGGTCACGCGGGGGCGCAACCGCGGGAACTTCGCGCCGACCGGCATCGCGTCGTTCGTGCCGACGAGGCCGACGGGAACGACCGGCGCCCCGGTCTGCAGCGCCAGGAACGCCACGCCGGTGCGCCCCTTGTACAGCCGCCCGTCCAGGGACCGCGTGCCTTCGGGGTACAGGGCGGTCGCCCACCCCGCCTCGAGCATGCGCTTCTGCTGGTCGAGGGCATCGAGCGCCGCCTGGCCCGCCCCGCGCTGCACGGGGAAGGCGCCGACCGCATAGAAGAACTCGCGGGCGAACCACCCCTTGAGTCCCTTGCCCTCGAAGTAGCTCGCCTTGGCGAGGAAGCGGACGGCGCGCGGCGACGCCATGGGGATCACGAACGAGTCGATGAACGACAAGTGGTTGCTCGCGAGGATCACCGGACCCTTGCGCGGTACGTTCTTTCGCCCCTCGATGCGCGGCCAGTAGAACAGGCGCGCCAGCGGGGCGATGATCCAGCGTCCGACGACGTAGGTGAGCCCGACTCCGGGGACCAGAGAGGTCTCGCTCGTCTGCTTGGGGGATGCAGGGGGCTGGGCAGTCACCCGTCGAGGGTACTCCCGTTCGCATGCGCGCTCGGGCATGCGGCGCGGGAGGCTCCCAGCCACGACAAAGGAGAGTGAGGGAGGATGGCCTGGTCCCCCTTTCTCTCTCCGTGAGGATCCCCGTGCGCTTCCGCCCCCTAGCCGCTCTGTCCGTCGCCGCCGTTTCGGTGGTCCTCCTTTCGGGATGCACGGGGTCGGCGGATCCCGCCGAGACTGAGGGCGCGGATTCGTCCGCGCTGTGCGACGCGCGGCTCGACGCCGGTGCCGCGTCCGACGCCGTCGAGGCCGAGGGGCCCGTTGGCGAGCCGCCCACCGTCAGCTTCTCCGCCCCGCTGGAGATCGAGCAGATCGAGACGTCGGTGCTCGTCGAGGGTGACGGCGACCGGGTCACGGAGGGCGACTACGTCAACGTCGCCTTCGTAGGACTGGATGCCGAGACCGCCACCGAGATCGGTGCGATCGGCTATGTCGAGGGGGAGATGGCCGCCCAGCAGATCGGCGCACAGACGGGGATCGGGCAGTTCCTCGGCTGCGCCACGGTCGGCACGCGCGTGGCGGTCGCCCTTCCCGCAGACGATGCCACCGGCACCGCAGCCCAGGTGTACGTCATGGACCTGCTCGAGATCGTCCCCAGCGCCGCGTGGGGCGAGGAGCAGGAGCCGGTCGAGGGCATGCCCACGGTCGAACTCGATGAGACCGGCGCGCCCACGGTGACGCTTCCCGAGGGCGACGCGCCGACCGAGTATCAGCTCGCCGTGCTCAAGGAGGGTGACGGTGACACCGTGGCCGAGGGCGACAACGTCCAGCTGCAGTACCAGGGCGTGTCGTGGAACACCGGCGAGGTGTTCGACCAGAGCTGGGGCAGGGGCCCCACCGCCTTCCCCACGACCGCGGTCGTGAAGGGCTTCGGCGACGCGCTGGTCGGCCAGAAGGTCGGCTCACAGGTCATCGCGGTGCTTCCGCCGGCCGTCGCGTACGGCGAGGGCGAGATCAACGAGCAGGACCTCGTCGGTCAGACCCTGGTCTTCGTCATCGACATCCTCGACATCGAGCCCGCGGCGACCCAGTGATCGTAGGCTGAGGCGCGTGCGACGCGTTCTGATCCTCGGCTCCACCGGTTCCATCGGCAGTCAGGCCCTCGACGTCATCCGCGCCCATCCGGGCCGGTTCGAGGTCGTGGGCCTGTCGGCCGGTTCGCAGCGCGACGCGCTGGCAGGCCAGGCGGAGGAGTTCCGCGTCGAGCACACGGCGCTGGGGGCGGTCGAGGCCGAGCAGCTGGTGCGCGACGTCGAAGCCGACGTGGTACTCAACGGCATCACGGGCTCGGTGGGGCTCGGCCCGACCATCGCCGCGCTCGAAGCCGGGCGCACCCTGGCCCTGGCCAACAAGGAGTCGCTCATCGTCGGCGGCGACCTCGTCACCGCGCTCGCCGCCCCCGGCCAGATCGTGCCGGTGGACTCGGAGCACTCCGCCATCGCCCAGGCGCTGCGCTCGGGGGAGCCCGGCGAGGTGCGCCGGCTCGTGCTCACCGCCTCGGGCGGGCCGTTCCGCGGCCGTACCCGCGACGAGCTGGCATCCGTCACCCCCGCCGAGGCCCTCGCGCACCCCACGTGGGACATGGGGCGAGTGGTCACCACGAACTCCGCGACGCTCGTCAACAAGGGCCTCGAGGTCATCGAGGCCCACCTGCTGTTCGGCGTCGACTACGCCGACATCGATGTCGTGGTGCACCCGCAGTCGATCGTGCACTCGATGGTGGAGTTCGTCGACGGCTCGACGATCGCCCAGGCGTCACCGCCGGACATGCGCCTGCCGATCTCGCTGGGCCTGGACTGGCCGCACCGGGTGTCGGGCGTCGGACGCCCGCTGGATTGGACCACAGCGACCTCGTGGACGTTCGAGCCGCTGGATGAGCGCGCCTTCCCCGCCGTGGCGCTCGCCAAGCAGGTCGGCCGTATCGGCGGAACGTATCCCGCCGTGTTCAACGCCGCGAACGAGCAGGCCGTCGACGCGTTCCACGAGGGTCGGCTCGGCTTCACGGACATCGTCGACACGGTGCGCGCCGTCGTCGACCGGCATGAGGCGCCGTCAGCTCTCTCGCGCGAGAGTCTCGCCGAGGCAGAGGAATGGGCGCGGCGCACCGCCGACGCCCTGATCGCCGGGGGTCAGAAGGTCTGAAGACCCCGCGCGCGGAAGCGATCGCGCACGCTCTCGGCGTGGTCCGCCTCGGGCGGCTGCACGTCGGCCAGGGCGTAGTCGATGCCCAGGCGCTCCCACTTCGACGTGCCCATCTGGTGGAACGGCAGCACCTCGACGCGCGCGACGTTCGGCCAGCGCTCGACGATGTCAGCCACGGCCTCCACGTTCTCGGGGGCGTCGGTCAGACCCGGAACGAGGACGAACCGGATCCACACCGGCACGCCCTTGGCCGCCAGGCGGTCGCCGAAGTCGATGGTGGGCTGCAGCTCGCGGCCGGTCACCTCGCGGTACGTGTCCGGCAGGCCCGACTTCACGTCCAGCAGCACCATGCCGAGGTCGTCCAGCAGGGCGTCGGAGGCGTTGCGTCCGAGGTTGCCCGAGGTGTCGAGGGCGACATGGATGCCGAGCTCCTTCGCCTCGCGGGCCAGTCGCGTCACGAACGCCGGCTGCTGCAGGGGCTCGCCACCCGAGATGGTGAGCCCGCCGCCGGTGGCCTTGAACACCGGCAGGTACCGGCGCAAGCGCGCCAGCACATCGTCGACCTCGGTGGGGATGCCGTCGCGCTGCTGCCACGTGTCGGGGTTGTGGCAGTACTGGCAGCGCAGCGGGCATCCGGCGAGGAAGAGGGTCATCCTGGTGCCGGGACCGTCCACGGAAGTGACGAGCTCCCAGGAGTGCACGCTCGCGACGCGACCCGCCCGAACAGCTTCGAGGTGGGCGTGACGTCCGTCGGAGTCAGGGCGTGCGGCATCGGGCGCCGGCACCAGGATGGCAGACACGGGAGTCAGATTCCCGTGTGGAACGTGCGGCTGATGACGTCGAGCTGCTGCTCGCGCGTCAGTCGCACGAAGTTGACCGCGTATCCGGAGACACGGATGGTCAGCTGCGGATAGTTCTCCGGGTGCTCCATGGCATCCTCCAGCGTCTCGCGCGTGAGCACGTTGACGTTGAGGTGGTAGCCGCCCGAGACCATCTGGGCGTCGAGGAGGCCCACGAGGTTGTGCACCCGCTCCTCTTCGGTCCGGCCGAGGCCGGCCGGGACCACCGTGGTGGTGAGCGAGATGCCGTCCTGCGCCTGCTCGAAGGGGAGTTTCGCGACCGAGAGGGCCGCCGCCAGCATGCCGTGGGTGTCGCGTCCGTTCATCGGGTTGGCACCAGGGGCGAAGGGCTGACCGGCGCGGCGTCCGTCGGGGGTGTTGCCCGTCTTCTTGCCGTAGACGACGTTCGAGGTGATCGTCAGCACCGACTGGGTGTGCACCGCGTTGCGGTAGGTGGGGTGGCGGCGCAGCATCTCCATGAACTCGCTCACGAGGTCACGGGCGATGTCGTCGACGCGGTCGTCGTCGTTGCCGAAGGTGGGGTAGTCGCCCTCGACCTCGTAGTCCACGACCAGGCCGGTCTCGTCGCGCACGGGGCGGACGGTGGCGTACTTGATCGCCGACAGCGAGTCTGCGGCCACCGACAGGCCGGCGATGCCGCAGGCCATGGTGCGCATGACCTCGAGGTCGTGCAGCGCCATCTCGAGCCGCTCGTAGGCGTACTTGTCGTGCATGTAGTGGATGCAGTTGAGCGCGTCGACGTAGGTCTCGGCGAGCCACTCCATCGTCGTGCGGAACTTCTCGCGCACGTCGTCGTACTCCAGCACGTCACCGGTCACCGCAGGCAGCAGGGGCGTGATCTGCTTGCCGCTGACCTCGTCGCGTCCGCCGTTGATGGCGTACAGCAGCGTCTTGGCGAGGTTGACCCGAGCACCGAAGAACTGCATCTGCTTGCCGACGGCCATGGGCGACACGCAGCAGGCGATGGCTGCGTCGTCGCCGCAGAGGGCGCGGATGTGGGCGTCGGACTCGTACTGGATCGACGAGGTGTCGATGGAGACCTTCGCGCAGAACTCCTTGAAGCCCTCGGGCAGGTCGTCGCTCCACAGCACCGTCAGGTTCGGCTCGGGGGCGGGGCCTAGGTTGTAGAGGGTCTGCAGGAAGCGGAACGCGGTCTTGGTGACGAGTGTGCGCCCGTCCTCGCCGATGCCGCCGATGGACTCGGTCACCCACGTGGGGTCGCCGGAGAACAGCGCGTCGTACTCGGGGGTGCGCAGGAACCGCACGATGCGCAGCTTGATGACGAGGTCGTCGACGAGCTCCTGCACGTCCTGCTCGGTGAGGATGCCGCGGGCGAGGTCCCGCTCGATGTAGATGTCGAGGAAGGCGGTGTTGCGCCCGAAGCTCATCGCGGCGCCGTTCTGCTCCTTCACCGCGCCGAGGTACGCGAAGTACAGCCACTGGAGCGCCTCGCGCGCCGTGGCGGCCGGGCGGGTGATGTCGTAGCCGTAGGAGGCGGCCATCTCGGCGAGCTCCTGCAGGGCGCGGATCTGCTCGGCGTTCTCTTCACGCTGGCGGATGATCTCCTCGGAGGAGAAGTGCATGTCGAGCTCTGCGCGCTCGGTCTTCTTGCCTGCGATGAGCGCGTCGGTGCCGTACAGCGCCACGCGGCGATAGTCGCCGATGATGCGGCCGCGGCCGTAGGCGTCGGGCAGCCCGGTGATGATGTGGCTGCTGCGTGCGCGGCGGACGGCCGGCGGGTAGACGTCGAACACGCCGTCGTTGTGCGTCTTGCGGTAGCTGGTGAAGATCTTCTCCAGCACGGGGTCGATCTCGTAGCCGTAGGTCTCCAGTGCACCCTTGACCATGCGCCATCCGCCGTACGGCATGATCGCGCGCTTGAGGGGCGCGTCGGTCTGCAGGCCGACGATCAGCTCGTCATCCTCGGCGATGTAGCCGGGGGCGTGGGCGGTGATGCTGGCGGGCGTGTGGTTGTCGACGTCGTAGACGCCGCGCTCGCGCTCTTCGGGGAACATCCCCATGAGGGTCTGCCACACCCGCTCGGTGCGCTCGGTCGCGCCCGTGAGGAACGCGGCGTCACCGGTGTAGGGGGTGTAGTTCGCCTGGATGAACCCGCGGACGTCGATGCCGTCCTGCCAGGGGCCGGGAGTGAATCCTTCCCAGGCCTCGGGCATGGCGTCTGCGCCGGAAAGCTGCGTGGGGGGAGTGACCGTGGTCATCGTTTCCTCAATCCTCTGCGAATGATCGCCATACGGGTCTCGTCGGGACCCTGGAGGCGTATCCCCAGACTACTCCGTGGTCTGACCACACGGAACCGAGCATGCACGCGACGCACAAGAAACCCCGCGCCGAACGTCCGTCAGATGTGGCGTGACCACAAAGAGTGACGATGCGCGGCCGTTGCAGCTCGCGCCGAGGGGCGCGGAGGGCTCGCGAACGGGGTCAGTCGGAATACGGGACGGGCCAGCTGGGCTCGGGCACCGGCCACCCCGCGTCGCGGAGGGCGCGGCGGGCGAGTTCGCGCGCCGAGTAGGGTGTGCGCTGTCCGCGGATGTCGCGGTAGTCCTGGTGGCCGGGGCCGGCCCACAGAATGGCATCCCCCTCGCCGACGAGCTTCACGGCCTCGACGATGGCGCGCTCGGGCGGCGAGTACTCGTGGATCTCGGCGTCGGGCCGAGCCAGGCGCGCGCCCTCGATGAGGGTCGCCCGGATCGAGTCGGGGTCCTCGAAGCGCGGGTGGTGGTCGGTGATGACGAGGATGTCGCTGCCGAGCACGGCGGTGCGTCCCATGTCATGGCGCTTGGTGGCATCCCGGTCGCCGTCGGCGCCGAAGAGCATGAGCACCTTGCCGGGGGTGACGCGCCGCACGGCGGCGAGCGTCTTCTCGAACGCGTCGGGGGAGTGACCGAAGTCGACGTAGACGGCGGGTCCGCGTTCCCCGGAGACCCGCTGGGTGCGGCCGGGGAGATGGGCGCGGATGCCGCCATCGCGCTCGAGCGCGGCGGCGATGGTGTCCCACGCGTAGCCCCCCTCGAGCATCATCACGATCGCGAGGGCTGCGTTGGCGGCCATGTGTCGACCGATGACGGGGACCGTGGTCTGCAGCGAGCGACCCCCGGGGCCGGTGAGGCGGAACTCGGTGCCCTCCTGGCGCTCGTCGACGATCTCGACGATCCAGTCCGCGCCCGCCGCGACCGCGGGGTCGGCGGCGATGTCGGGGGTGCCGACGGTGGTGCAGGGCACCTCGCATCGTGCGACGACCTCGGCGCCGGCCGCCGAATCGAGGGAGACGACCGCCCGGCGCGCGCGGTCGGCGCGGAAGAGCGGCAGCTTCGCCTCGAAGTACTCGCGCATGTCGGCGTAGTCATCGAGGTGGTCGTGGCTGAGGTTCGTGAACGCCGCGACGTCGAACATGATGCCGTCCACGCGGTGACGCGACAGCGCCTGCGCCGACACCTCGACGGCGACGGCCTCGACGCCGCGCTCGCGCATGAGGGCGAGGAGCGCGTGGAACTCGGATGCCTCGGGGGTCGTCAGCCGCGACACGATCACCTGACCGGCGATGTGACGTTCCGCCGTCGACGACAGGCCGGTCACGGCGCCCACCTGCTCGAGGATCCCCTCCAGCAGGTGCGACACGCTCGTCTTGCCGTTGGTGCCGGTCGTGGCGAACAGCAGGGGCAGGTCGTCGCCGGAGCCGGTGCCGTACACCCAGGCCGACAGGTCGCCGAGCATCGCACGCGGGTCGTCGACGACGACGATCGGCAGCCCGGCGTCGGCGGCGATATCGGCCCCGGCCGCGTCGGTGACGATCGCGACGGCGCCCTTCTCGGCAGCTGCGCGGGCGAACTCCGCACCGTGGCGGGCCGCGCCGCGGATGGCCACGAACGCCTCGCCGGGTCGGAGGTCGGCGGTGGCGAGTGTGATGCCCGACAGGCTTACTCCGGCGACGTCGCCGCGGACGTCGATGCCGAAGCGGCGGGCGAGTTCGTCGAGCGCGCGCACCGGCGGGTGCTCGGGGCGCAGGACGGGCGGGAGATTGGTGGGGGCATCGGTGGGCATGGCGTTCCCATCCTCTCATCCGGCATGGCCGACACCTCCACCCTGCACGCAGATCTGCGGTCGCAGCACCGATGCGCCACGACCGCAGATCACTGCCGAGCTCAGGTGGATGGAGGCGGGGCTCCGTCCGACCGGGGCGCCGCGCCTGTCGAGGGCGGGGGCGCGGAGCCGGCGGCCGGAGACGCGGTCGCGCCCGCAGCCGCAGCCTCATCCTCGTCATGCGTGCCGTGCAGGGCCTTCTCCGCCGGGCTCCGCCGGTCCCATGCGGGCTTGCGCAGCGCGTAGAAGAGCAAGGGAGGTCCGCCGAGCACGACGATGACGAGGCCCACGATCCACGGATACGCCGCGACCGGGAACGCGGTGAACCCGTCAGGCGGGACGAAAGCCAGCACGAACGCCGTGAGGCAGGCGAGGAAGCCGACCCCGGCGACGAGGTTCATCGCCGGTACCCGGTAGGCGCGCTTCACGTTCGGTTCCTTGCGGCGCAGGATGATCGCCGCCGCGAACATCAGCATGTACATGATCAGGTACAGCGCAGCCGCCATGTCGATGAGCGCGACGAACGCCGCACTCACGTTCGGCACGATCACGAAGATCGCCGCCAGGACCGTCACGATGGTGCCCTGCAGCATGAGGATGCCGGACTGCACGCCCGCCTTGTTCCGCTTCTGCAGGGCGGGCGGCAGCAGCCCGGTCTCGGCCGCGGCGAGCAGGCCCTTCGACGGACCGGCGATCCAGGTGATCACCGAGGCCAGGGCGCCGGCGGCGATGAGCGCCGACACCACTGCCGTCGCCCACCCCAGATCCCATCTGTCGAAGTAGGCCTGGAACGCGAGCATGATGCCGTTCGTGAGCCCGAGGTCTTTTTCCGGCACGGCGATCGAGATCGCAAGCGTCGGCAGGATGAACACGAGCAGGATGAGGATCGACGCCAGCAGCACCGACCGCGGATACCCGCGCCCCGGGTCCTTCATCTGGTTCACGTGGACCGCGTTGACCTCCATGCCCGCGTAGGCGAGCACGTTCGACACGATGAGCACGATCGAGGCGATGCCGGTGAACGGCGGGATGACGGCCGAGGGATCCAGCGAGGTCTCGCTCTTCTCGCCGGTGCCCAGCCAGATGAACCCGAACACGATGAGCAGCACCGCCGGCAGCAGGGTGCCGAGGATGCCGCCCCACGATCCGAGCTTGGCGAACAGGTTGCCGCCGCGCAGGGTGATCAGCGTGGACCCCCAGTAGAGCGCCAGGATGATGATCGCGGTGTACAGCCCGGAGTTCGACAGTGAGGGATCGAGGAACACGAATGCCAGAGCGGCCGCGATGAACGCGATCTGCGTCGGATACCACACCACGTTCTGGATCCACTGCAGCCAGACCGCGGTGAAGCCCCACCGGTTCCCCATAGCCTCCCGCACCCAGACGTAGACGCCGCCTTTCCATCCCGTCGCCAGTTCTGCGGCGACCAGCGCCGTGGGGATGAGGAAGAAGATGGCCGGGATGATGTAGAGCGTGATGCTGCCGAGGCCGTACACCGCCATGGCGGGCAGCGAGCGCAGACTCGCGACCACCACGAGGGTCAGCATCGCGAGCTGGCCGACTCCGAGGAAGGCGGTGACGGCCTTGTGGGAGGTGAGCGGATGGTTGGATGCCGCCTTCGCGGCATCCGTCGCCTGGTTCGATGCGTTGGTCGACATGACTGGCCCCTTAGTGGTGGAACGCGGGGTGCTGGCCCTCGACCGGCATGGCCGACTCGAGGGCGTCGAGATACGCGGTCTCGGTCTCGATGTCGCCGAGCAGCTCGGCGGCGAGATCCATGCTCAGGCCGTTGCGCACCACGATGCGCTGCACGGTGAGATCGGCGAGATCATCCGGCATGGGATACGCCGGAACGAGCCAGCCCTTCATGCGCAGACGGTCCTGCAGGTGGTAGAGGTTCCAGTTCTTGGTGTGCCCCTCCTTGAGGTACCACGCGAACACCGGGATGTCACTGCCGTCGTTCCAGAGTTCGAACGCGTCGATCTTCGCGATGCCGGCCGACAGGTACTTCGCGACGTCCTGCGAGGCCTGCTGCACGGCGCGGTATCCCTCGAATCCGAGCCTGAGGAACATGTAGTACTGCAGCAGCACCTGTGCGCCGGGTCGTGAGAAGTTCAGCGCGAATGTCGGCATCTCCCCGCCCAGGTAGCTCACCTTGAAGACGAGGTCCTCGGGCAGCCACTGCGTGTCGCGCCAGACGACCCATCCCAGACCGGGATAGACCAGGCCGTACTTGTGGCCGGACGTGCTGATGGAGTGCACCCGCTCGAGGCGGAAGTCCCACACCAGATCGGGCTGCAGGAACGGGGCGATCATGGCGCCGGAGGCGCCGTCGACGTGGATGGGGATGTCGAGACCGGTCTTGGACTGGATCTCGTCCAAGGCCTGGGCGATCTTCGCCACCGGCTCGTACATGCCGGTGTAGGTGACGCCCATGATCGCGACGACCCCGATCGTGTTCTCATCGACGTACTTCTCCAGGTCGTACCCGTCGAGCGTCTTGTGCTCGAGGCTGATGGGGACGAAGCGTGGCTCGACGTCGAAGTAGTTGCAGAACTTCTCCCAGCACACCTGCACCGCGGACGACATCACGAGATTCGGCTTGGAGGTGTCCTTGCCCGCGGCACGACGCGACTGCTGCCAGCGCCGTTTGAAGGCGAGTCCGCCGAGCATGCAGGCCTCGGACGAGCCGATGGTGGAGGTGCCGATGCTCCGCGAAGCGTCCGGCGCGTTCCACAGATTCGCCAGCATGTGCCAGCAGTTGTCCTCGATGGCGGCGGTCTGGGGGTATTCGTCCTTGTCGATCATGTTCTTGTCGAAGGACGCCTCGTACACCTGCTTGGCGTCGTCGTCCATCCAGGTGCCCACGAAGGTCGCCAGGTTCAGCCGGGAGTTGCCGTCGAGCATCGTCTCGTCGTCGACGATCTGCTTGGCGGTGTCGGGCAGCGACTCCTGCTGCGGGATGACGTGCCTGGCGGAGACGGATGCCTCGCCGGGTCGTGCAAATCGGGGGGTGAGTTCCTCGTCCCCGGTGTTCGCTGTGCTCATCAGCCGCTCCCATCCTCGATGTCCGGCGCCCGCGGTGTGCGGGCCGCGAATGCGAAACACGAGCTGCGGTGCAGTTCGGTGCGCATCTGGGGGGGGACGTTACGCCGCGGGTCGCGGTCGGACAAGAGGCCTCGTGGTGGGCGGCTGTCGCTGTCGTATCGAGGACGTGCAGGGCGCCGACGGGCGTGCAGGGGAGCGGCCAGGGACAAGGGGGCGCCGGCGATGACGCCGGCGGTCAGGGATCAGCGTGCGGTGCAGACGCGCCACGGCGAATTCAAAGGCGGTCGCGGTAGCGTGACCCGCTGTGACCGTCATCGCCTTCGTCATCGGAGTGCTCGTCCTCGTCGTGGGACTGGCCCTCTCGATCGCGCTCCACGAGCTCGGGCATCTGCTGCCCGCGAAGAAGTTCGGCGTGCACGTCGGCCAGTACATGATCGGCTTCGGCCCCACCCTGTGGTCCCGCCGGCGCGGCGAGACCGAGTACGGGTTCAAGGCGATCCCGGCGGGCGGATACATCTCGATGTCGGGCATGTACCCGCCGTCTCCCACGGCGGCTGAGCGGGGCGGCCGTGCCGGTGGCGGGTTCTTCGCCACCATGGTGCAGGACGCCCGCGCGGCCAACGCCGAGACGATGACCGACGTCGCCGAGGACCGGCTGTTCTACCGGCTTCCCGTCTACAAGCGCATCATCATCATGCTGGGCGGTCCGCTGATGAACCTGCTGCTGGCCGTCGTGCTGTTCACGATCATGCTCAGCGGCATCGGCGTGCAGACGGCCACGACGACGATCGCCGGCGTCAGCGAGTGCCTCGTGTCGGGTGCGTCCGCGCAGTCCGAGTGCACCGCGGACGATCCGGCCGCGCCCGCGGCGGCCGCCGGCATCCGCCCCGGCGACGTGCTCGTCTCCGTCGACGGCGTGCCGGTGGAGACCTTCGCCGAGGCGTCGCAGATCATCCAGGACTCGCCCGGCGAGACCCTCCCCGTCGTGATCGAACGGGACGGCGAGACCCGCACACTGCAGGTGACGCCGGCGCTCACCGAGCGGGAGATCGTCGACGCCGACGGGCAGGTGACCACCGCCGAGGTCGGCATGGTGGGCATGACCGCCCGCTCGGAGTACGTGCCCCAGCCGATCTGGGCCGGCGCCGAGATGACCGTCGACAGCGTTCAGCGCGTCGCCGGGGTCATCGTGCAGCTGCCGGTGCGGATCTACGACACCGCGGTGACGTTGTTCACCGGCGCCGAGCGCGACCCCGACGGGCCGCTTTCGGTGGTCGGTGCCGGACGCCTCGCCGGCGAGGTCGCCGCGATCGACGCGCCGGTGCTCAACCGCGTATCGGGCCTGCTGGGGCTGCTGGCGTCGCTGAACCTCGCCCTGTTCGTGTTCAACCTCATCCCGCTGCTGCCGCTGGACGGCGGGCACGTCGCGGTGGCCATGTGGGACGGACTGAAGCGGCTCGTCGCGAAGGTCTTCCGCCGGCCGCCGCCGCGGCCCGTCGACGCCGCGCGCCTCGTGCCCGCGACGTTCGCGGTGGTCGTGCTGATGATCGGGATGGGCGGCATCCTGATCCTCGCCGACGTGTTCAACCCGATTTCCTTCTTCGGCTGACCCGAGTCGGGAGTCGGGCGCCGTCCTCAGGCCAGCGCGGTCGCGACCAGACGCTCGAGCGTGCGCATGCCGTCGCGCGAGAGGATCGACTCCAGGTGGCCCTGCACCGAGGCGAACCCGGGTCCGCGCAGCGCGTAGACGTCGCCGGATGCCGCATCGGCAGCCACCTCGGCCGCCCCGACCGCCGCCGTGCCGGGAGCGACGCGGGCGGTGAAGGTGTTGTAGAAGCCGATCGACGCCGGCTCACCGAACACGTCCACCGTCTTCTGCAGCCCTTGGTGCGGCGCGTCGAGGGGTGCCAGGCCGATGCCCAGGGTGTCGGCGAGGATCTGGTGGCTGAGGCACACCGCCAGCAGCGGCCGGCCGTCACGCAGGCGTCCGCGCACGACCTCGCGCATCCGCCGCAGGCGGGGGCTGTCCGGGTCTCGGGGGTCGCCGGGACCGGGGCCGGCCACGACGAGGTCGGCGGCATCCAGGGCGGCATCCGACGCGTCGGACCACGGCACGATCGAGACGTCGAGACCCAGGTGGCGCAGCTGGTGGGCGAGCATCGTGGTGAAGCGGTCCTCGGCGTCGACGACCACCGCGGTGCGACCGGCGAACGGGCCGGGTTCGGCGTCATCGCCCTGCGGGTTCAGCCAGAATTCCGCCAGCCGGGCGTTGCGCGAAGCGAGCAGCTCGTCGATGTGCGGGTCGTCCGCGAGGGATCGGGGGGCGGATGCCGGGGCGTCGGTGTCCGGCTTGCCGACCGAAGCGGCGGCTGCGGCCGCGGCCTCGGCCGCGGCGTCGCGGGGGATGGCACCGATCGCGCCGAGCACGCCGGCCGCCTTGCCGTGGGTCTCTCCCACTTCGCCGTCGGGGTCGGAATGGCGCACGAGCGTCGCGCCCACCGGCACCCGCAGCCGCCCGTCTTCGAGGTAGGCGGTGCGGATGAGGATGGGGGCGTCGAGGTCGTGCGTGATGGCGTCGTCATCCTCCGTCGCGGAGTCCGTCGCTTCGCGCGGGGTGAACAGCGCGGCCACGCCCGAGTAGTACCCGCGCGGTGCGGTCTCGTGCCGCGCGATGACGGTGCACGCGTTCTGCATGGGCGATCCGGTGACCGTGGGAGCGAACATCGTCTCGCGCAGGATGTCGCGGGGGTCGAGCCGACTGCGTCCGCGCAGCACGTACTCGGTGTGCGTCAGACGCGACATCTCCTTCAGGCGGGGCCCGGTGATGCGCCCGCCGTCGGAGCACACCGCGCTCATCATCTTCAGCTCCTCGTCGACGACCATGAAGAGTTCTTCGGTCTCCTTGGTCGAGGCGAGGAACGCGCTGAGCGTCTCGGCGGTGGCGCCGCCGGCGGGGTGGCGGAACGTGCCGGAGATGGGGTTCATGGTCACCACGCCGCCCTGCGCGCTCACGTGCCCCTCGGGGGTCGCACCGACGGCGACATGGCCGGGGGTGACCACGGCGAACGTCCAGTACGCGCCCCGCTCGTGCTCGAGCAGCGCCCGGAACCACGTGAGTGCGGCCGTGCGGGGGTCGACATTCACCTCGGCGGTGAAGTCGCGGCGGATGACGAAGTTCGCGCCTTCGCCGCGGCCGATCTCGTCGGCGATGACACGGCGAACGATGTCGGCGTAGGTGTCGTCGGCGATGTCGAACCCGGCGTCGGCCAGGGCGACGGGGGCGGTGGGCAGCTCGGACAGCGCCTGTGCCCGCGGCACCGAGGTGTGCCGGTCGACGATCAGGCAGCGCAGCGGAGCCCCGTCGTCGTGACAGGCGAAGCCGCGCTCGCGCACCTGACGGAACGGCACCATCGCGAGCACTTCGCGGGGCGCGCCTGAGGCGTCCGTCAGCGGGATGTCGGCGAGCAGCTCGACGTCGACGACCTCGCCGGAGAGGATCTCCACGGTGTCGGCGTCGCGGGCGATGAGGGCGAACGCGGGCAGGGCGGCCAGCGTGGCGGTGAGGGACGCGGTCATGGTCGGTCTTTCGTCATGGGAGCGGCCACCCCAAATGAAAAGACCGCCCCGCGGGCGGTCTGTCGTCACACGAACCCACCGCCTATGCGGTGAGCCACCAGGTGAGGTTCGCGGACATGGGGCCGAAACTACCACACGGCCGCCCGCGAGTGCCGTTCGGCCTCTCTCCAGGTCGCCCGGCGTAGGGTGGAAGCGTGCCAGCAGTCAACCTCGGGATGCCGCGTGTGCCGGAGCTTCTCGCTCCGCGCCGCAAGAGCCGTCAGATCCGCGTCGGGAAGGTCCTCGTCGGTGGGGACGCGCCCGTGAGCGTGCAGTCGATGACGACCACCAAGACGACAGACATCAACGCGACGCTCCAGCAGATCGCCGAGCTCACGGCATCGGGCTGCGAGATCGTCCGCGTGGCGGTGCCCAGCCAGGATGACGCCGATGTGCTGCACATCATCGCGAAGAAGAGCCAGATCCCGGTCATCGCCGACATCCACTTCCAGCCGAAGTACGTGTTCCAGGCGATCGACGCCGGGTGCGCGGCGGTGCGGGTGAACCCCGGCAACATCCGGCAGTTCGACGACAAGGTCGGCGAGATCGCCAAGGCGGCGAAGGATGCCGGCGTCTCGCTGCGCATCGGCGTCAATGCCGGTTCGCTTGACCGTCGTCTTCTCGAGAAGTACGGCAAGGCCACCCCGGAGGCTCTCATGGAGAGCGCCGTGTGGGAGGCGAGCCTGTTCGAGGAGCACGACTTCCACGACTTCAAGATCTCCGTCAAGCACAACGACCCCGTGATCATGGTCAAGGCTTATCGGCTGCTGGCCGAGCGCGGTGACTGGCCGCTGCACCTCGGCGTGACCGAGGCGGGGCCGGCCTTCCAGGGCACGATCAAGAGCGCCACCGCCTTCGGCATTCTGCTGTCCGAGGGGATCGGCGACACCATCCGCGTCTCGCTGTCGGCGCCTCCCGCCGAAGAGGTCAAGGTCGGGCACCAGATCCTGCAGTCGCTGAACCTGCGCGAGCGCAAGCTCGAGATCGTGTCGTGCCCCTCGTGCGGCCGAGCTCAGGTCGACGTCTACACGCTCGCCGACAACGTCACCGAGGGCCTGAAGGACATGACCGTGCCGCTGCGCGTGGCGGTCATGGGCTGCGTCGTCAACGGCCCGGGCGAGGCCCGCGAGGCTGACCTCGGCGTGGCATCCGGTAACGGCAAGGGCCAGATCTTCGTCAAGGGCGAGGTCATCAAGACCGTGCCCGAGGCCGACATCGTGCAGACCCTCATCGAAGAGGCGAACCGCCTCGCCGCCGAGATGGGGCCGGCCGCACCGCTCGGCACCGCGCAGGTGGTCACCGCCTGAGAACGGCCCGTCATCCCCTTCGTCAGTGCAGGGCGCCGCCGGGCGCCGCCACGTCGGCGGGAGTGGCCAGCGCCGTCCGCACGGTGATGAGCAGCGCCTGCGCGATTTTCTCCAGCGGCAAGGAGGGCTCACCCTCGCCGTCCGCCCACGGTACGTGCACGAAGCCGGCTCGCATCCCGGGCCGCCGTGCCGCTTCATGCAGGGCCACGAACATGGCGTGGTTGCAGACGAACGTGCCGGCGGAGTGGGATACCTCGACGGGGATGCCGGCGGCCGCCACCGCGTGAGCGATGGCCTTCACCGGCAGGGTCGAGAAGTACGCGGCGGGCGCCCCGGGGATGCTCGGTTCGTCGACCGGCTGCGCGCCGTCGTTGTCGGGGATCCGCGCGTCGATGAGGTTCACGGCGATGCGCTCGATTCCGACGGCACTGCGGCCGCCAGCCAGCCCCGACGCGATGACGAGGTCGGGGGAGTGCGTCGCGATGAGCTCCCGCAGCCGCGATGCGGCGCCTGCGAAGGTCACCGGGAGCACGTCGGTCACGAGCTTCTCCGGGCCCTCCCAGAGATCGGCGGCCAGATGCACCGCCTCCGCGCTGGGGTTGACGGCGGCATCGGCGAAGGGCTCGAACCCGGTCAGCAGCACGGTGGACACGCCTCCAGCGTAGGTGAGCACCGCGGGTCGTCACGGCGCAGGACGCATGCCGTGCGCGCGATGGCGTGAACCGATCGTTGCGCGTTTCGCTGAACCGCTGCGGCCGTCCCCGGAACAGGAAGTCTCCGCGGCACAGGACGTTCCGCGCCGGATCTTCCTGTTGCGGTGAGTTCGCCTGTCTCCGGGAGACGGCGGAGCAGTGCGCGGCGGCGTACGGCCTCAGGCCGGCCGGGCGCCGACGCGCTCGCGCGAGAACCACGCCGGGGCGACGTAGAGCAGCCGCAGCACCGGAACCCGCGCGGCCCCGGCGGCGATCACGAGGCTCAGCGGGATCACGACCGCCGTCATCAGGATCGGCATCACGGGACGCAGCGCCGCGAGCGCAGGGGTATCCGCGAACGGCATCAGGATGCTGGTGAACGTCGACAGCAACAGGATGTGCGTGACGTACACCTGCAGCGTGCGCTGCCCCAGGTGCTCGAGCGGCCTCGACAGCGCCGTGCCGACGAGGTTGCGCGCCAGGCACATGCCGAACGCGACGGCGAGCAGTCCCACCGGGATCGCAGTGACGGCATCCATCAACCAGCCCGTCGCGCCGCGCAGCACGATGGATGCCGCGAACAGCAGAAGCAGCGCCGCGGTGGCAGCCCACCGGCGGCGGTGGACGGCGTGGATGATCGACTGTCGAAAGTGCAGCCCGATGAGGAAGAAGACGAAGTACTTCGCGATGCCGTCGTATGCGACGTTGTGAAACGTCACGCCGCCGTACATGACGGTCGCCGCGAGGCCGGCGACACCGAGGGCGACCCAGCGGTTCACCCGGCTGTCCAGCGCCTTGGCGGCGATGAGGAACAGCGCCAGCGCGAACAGGAACCACAGCCCGTTGGACGGGCGCACCACGGAAAGGACGAAGTCCGTCCAGCTGGACTGGTTGAGGTCGATCGGCTCCGGCACCACCTGGTAGTAGGCGAAGCGCAGCACCGTCCACACCAGGAACACCCACACCAGCACCGCCAGCCGGGTGCGCCACAGCTGCGGCCACGAGCGCCGCACCGCCCCGACGGCGAGCATGCCCGCGACGAGGAAGAACAGGGGCATGCGCAGCAGGGCGAACACCAGGTTCAGCGGCTCCCACCACGGCGAGGCGAGGCCGGTGGGCACCGTGAACATGCCGGCGTGGAAGAGCACCACCAGGACGATCGCGATGCCGCGGGCGCCGTCGAGCCAGGTCACGCGACCGCTCACGGGACGATCTCCTCGGTCTGGTCCGCGGGCGTGTATGCCATCCAGTCGATGACCATCCTGTTCACCTCGGGGGTCGTGGCATCCGGGTCACCGGGCCAATCACCGCCGACGGCGAGGCTGAACAGCACATGCATCGGCTCGTCGAAGACCCAGCGACCGGTCAGTGGCACGTCCCACTCCTCGACGTCCATCACGACCTGGTCGTCGATCGCGAGGATGATGCGGCCGGGGCGCTTCTCGACCGTGTAGACGTGGAAGTCGTCGGCGAGAGGAGCCGGCTGGTCGACGCCCTCGTTGAGGGCCCAGTGCTTCGTCCAGCCGATCGGCCCGTGCAGGTGGTGACGACTGCGGGAGGTGTCGTTGGGCGTCTCGATGATGTCGACCTCGCCGGCGTTGGGCCAGCCCACCCGGTCGATGTTGTCGCCGAGCAGCCAGAATGCCGGCAGCAGGCCCTGGGCTTCGGGCAGCTTCACCCGCGCCGAGAGCTGCCCGAAGGTGAACGACCACTTCTTGTGACTCGTGATACGCCCGGAGGTGGGCGTGCTGCCGTCGGCGGGCACGGTCGCCGTGATGACGAGGTTGCCTTCGCCATCCAGTGCGACGGCGTCTTCGGTGTACTCCTGGATTTCGTTGTTGCCCCACCCGCCGCCGCCGGTCTGGATGTTCCAGAAGGCGGGGTTGGGCTTGCTGCCGGCCGGCCCGTCGAAGTCGTCGAAGAGCGGTTCGCTGTCGCCGTAGCGCGGCGTGAGGAACGAGAACCCGGTGAACCACCAGAGCCCGCCGACCACCAGGACGATCACGAGGATCGCCGAGGGGATGCCGAGGGTGAGCCACCTGCGGCGGCGGGTGCGGCGCGGCGCGGCGCTGGGAGCGGGCGCGGTGTCGGTGACGGTCACGGCAGCAGTCCTTTCGGGTCACGGCGCAGCAACTCGGTCGCGGCGGTGATGGTGTCGCGGTCGTACAGCGAGCCGTCGAAGCTGACAGATATGTGCAGGCGCCGTCTGAGCACGGCCGTGAGGGCGGTGATGCCGTTGCGCCCTGCAGGATCGACCGATACCCGAACGACGCCTTCGCCCGTCCAGGGGAGAGGCTCGAGCGCGCGGAGAAAGCCCATGTCGCTGACGATCGGCTTCGCAGCCGCCGGGACCTGAGAGGGGCCGGACCGCTGCCAGCCGCGGGTGAGCAACCCGGCGGCGAGGGCCGCGAGGGGTCTTCCGACGTGCAGGTCGCGGGTGAAGCGTGCTCCGGCGGCATCCAGCCCTGGCGTGAGGTCGACCGGATGCCCGACGACGAAGTTCGCCAGTGTCGACCGCCCCGACGGCAGGTAGCGGCGCAGGTCCACCAGCAGCGAGCCCTCGTCCATGACCGGCACGCCCACCCGGTCAAGCGCCTCCCGGAGCGCGAACATCATCGCCAGGGTCGGGGGGACCCTGCCCCGGCTCCAGGCCGCCAGCTCCCGGTAGGTCTGGGCCTCCATCGTGCCGGTGACGAGGTCCAGCGACCTGCGCTGCGCATCGACGGTCGGTCCGGCGTACGGGGTGCGGCGCTGTGCCATGCGGTCACGGACGACCGCTCCCGCCCGGCCGGGGTGCCGCAGGAACGTCGCGGCCAGTGCCGAAGGCAGCGGGTCGACGTCCGGGCCCGAAGTGAAGACGCCCGGTGCTTTCCGTCCGGTGAGCGCTCCCGCTGTCAGCATGACGCTCAGAAAGCCGTCGCCCAGGCGGTGGTCGATGCACAGCGATGCGCGGTCCTCGCCGAGGAAGACGGTGAAGGGCAGGTCGGCGGCGGCGGCATCGCGCAGCTTCGGCAAGCCCGCGTCTCCGGTGAGCTCCACGGGCAACGGACGCACGATCCGCTCGGCCTGGGCGTCGAGGGCGTCGGGGTCGTACCGCCAGCGAGGGCCGTCGAAGGTCCTTCCGGCGCGGGCGGCGGCACCAAGCCGCAGCAGGTCGCGGACGGCGGCGACGACCGTCTCGCGTTCGGGCACATCGAGGGGGGCGAGTTCGACGCTGATGCGCACCCCGTCCGACAGCAGGTCCCTGCCCTGCACCCGCCCCGATGTCTCGACCCGACGTGCCGCGCGGCGCGGCGTGCGCTCCGGCACCGCGCCGGCCTCCTCGTCACGTGCGACGACCATTCTCAGACCATCTCCAGGGCCGTCTGCAGATCGGGGGCGAACTGCAGCGGCAGTTCGAGGTCCGCCAGCCACGTCGCGGCGTAGCTCGTGAGCTTGCCGTTGGCGTTGTCGATCGCGATGACCCGCCGGCCCATCTGCAGCCCGATCAGCATGGCGTGGAGGCGATCGGTGACGATCGTCTCACCGGGGGCGAGGAGGGCAACGCCCGTGGCCAGGCGCGTGGCGGCATCGGCGAACCAGCGGTCGGTGGTGCGGTTCATCCCGCGGGTCACGGCACCTTCGATGACGGTGCGGCGCGCGCGGCGGCGGAGGCGATCGGCGAAGGTCATCGCCGGCCAGTCCACGGCTTCGGCCCCGGTGCCCGGCGGCAGAGCGCTCTCATCGTCTCGGCGCAGCAGCTGGACCACCGGGCGCGTCGGGGCGGCGGCGTGAAGTCGCCCCAGCATGTGCACGCTGTCCGGCGCCAGCGTCACATCGGCGACGAGGTCGCGCACCGCCGCGAGCGAGGCGGTGTCGCGCACCGCCAGGCGCAGCTGCGGCCGCGATGCCATGCGGCTGGCGAACTGCGTGCGGTCCGATGCCGAGGCGAAGTGCACCGACTGCGGCTCCTGGATCAGCAGCGTCTCGTCGCGCAGTCGCTCGGCCAGGCGGTAGCGGTGCTCGCTGTGCTGGGGGTAGAGCCCGCCGAAGTTGCCGCCGCCTTGGATGACCACGGTCGTGTGCGAGTCGTAGACCTTCGGCGAGATCGTGCGCCAGGAGTAGGTCGCCTCCACCTGGATGCCGGCACGGCGCCAGAACTCCGCCTGACCGAGCGCGATCACCGAGTCGCCGATGTTCTCGTAGTCGGGAAAGTCGGTCAGCACCAGCGACTCCACGCCGCGGTGCAGCTGCGTGAGCGCGTCGAAGGAGCGACGCTGCATCTCGTCGATGAAGTGCCCGGCGGTGTGCGGGCGGGGTTCACGGGTGTTCTCGGTGGGCAGGGTCACGGGGAGTCCTCCAGGACGTGGCCGGTGCGGGACCGGATGGGAAGAGCCGACCTCAGCCGGGCGCGCGAGGTCTTGTCGAAAGCGAGGAAGTAGTAGAGCGCGAGCGCTGCCGCGACCCAGACGCCCGCGAGGGCCACGATGAGCGGGAGCGGGGGGCCGGTCAGGCTCGCCGCGTACAGCAGAGCCGCCAGGGGGGCGACGGTCGCGAACGGCAGCACCAGGCAGCGCACGGCGAAGTCCCGCAGCGGAATGTGCAGGCGCCGCAGTGCGATCGCGATGTACACGGGTTCGAGGAACAGGATCGGAAGGGCGAGCCCGAGGGCGATACCGGGGAGCCCGAGGGATCCGCCCAGCGCTGTGGCCAGGAGCGTCCCCGAGACGGCCCAGATCGTGTGCAGCACGGCATAGCCGCGCAGAGACCCCTGCGCGGTGAGGATGGGAACCGCCAGCAGGTGATTGTTGTTCGCGAACATCGACAGCACCAGGATCTGCGCGACCAGCGCGGCGCCTGGCCCGGCATCGCCGAGCCAGACGTTCATGATCTGCGGCATGAAGATCACGATCGGCACGAGCACGAGGGTCATCAGCATGTTCGCCAGGCTCGTGCCGCGCAGGTACATCTGCCCGATCGGGGCCCCTTCGGCACCGCCGTGGCGCATCGAGGCGGTCGGGAGCAGGGCGACGGCGAGTGAGCCGGTCACCTCCTTCACCAGCAGGTAGATGCGCTGGCCGGCGGCATACACCGCGGTGAAGCCGATGGGGAGGAGGAGCGCGGTCAGGATGCCGCCCACCTGCATGATCACCACGCTGGCGATCCCGAGCACCATGAGCTGCGAGCTCACACGGAAGAGCTCCCGGAAGACGTCCCAGCGGAAGTCGGCGAACCGCGCGGTGACCTCCGGAGCCCGGCGGCGCCGCACCACGTAGGTGGCGATGCCGAAGCCCAGGATGCCGAGCACGTCGACGACCGCGACCGCCACGATGCCGAGGTCGGCCCAGCACACGATCACGGTGAAGACGACGCGGAACGCGGCGAGCCCGATGAGCAGGTAGTTCACTTCGGCGAGGCGGCCGATGCCCGCGAGGATCTGCCGGTTCGCGGAGAACACCAACAGGAGGAAGACATTGCCGATGCCCAGGATCGCCAGCGCCCACGCCGTGGACCCGAGCTCGTCGCTGAAGTCCGCGTTCGGCACCGTCAGGGCGAAGGCCACCGCGGTCGCGGTCGCCAGGACGAGGGCGGCGGCGATGTAGAACACGTTGCTGGCCGAGGCGACGCTGCGCATGCGGGCGACGTCGCCCGAGGGCCGCGCGACGCCGATGAAGCGCGTCGTGGCATCCCCGATCCCCAGATCCTGCTGGAACAGCGCACCGAGGGCGACGGTGAGCATGTACAGCCCGTACGACTCGGCACCGAAAGCCCCCAGCACCACGGGGAGCAACACCACGTACGCGATCATCGAGGAAAAGCGCGCGAGGTAGGTCGTGATGACCGCCCCGGTGATGCCTCCCCTCGGCGCGGCCGACGCCCTGTGACGCCGCGTCGTCTCGGTTGCGCTGCCCATCTCAGCCCTGCGGGGTGACGCCGAGGTTCAGGCGGTACACGAGCGTCTCGTCGGACTCGTGGGCGAGCTCCCAGCGGGGGTCGTCCTCGAGGATGTTCTCGAACCGTCCCAGCGCGCCGTCGGGGAGGGTGCCGTAGTAGGTGCTGTAATCGCGCATCTGCTGCGTGATGACCACGAGGGCCGGTCGCTGCTCCCAGACGAGGCTGTCGGTGAGGCGGGTGACGCGGCGCGGGTCGGCGAACTGCTCGTTCTCCCACCCTGGCCACGACGTCAGCCACATGTCGATGCCGGAGTCGAACTGCTGGTTGGCCTGCACGAAGTCCACGTACTCCGCGACGAGGCGACCGGGGGCGCCCGGTGCGACGCCGATGGTGAGGGTGGCGGGATCCTCGTTCTGCAGGATGTCGGTGGTCAGGCGCACCGATTCGGGGGTGACCAGGTTCGCGAACCACCCGCCGTAGTAGGCCTGCATCGACAGCAGGCCGGCGATCGACGCGATGACGGCGGCGCCCGCCTGCGCGGTGCGGCGGGCGCGGGCGGCCTCTCCGCGCAGCATGCGGGTCAGGCCCGGCGCGAGGATCAGCATGCAGCCGGGGATGGAATACAGGAACACCCGGAAGAGTGCTTCGCCGCCGTAGCCCTGGGCTACCAGGATCAGACCGGGGGAGAAGGCGACGACCGCCGGCACGAGCGTGTCGCGCCACTGGTCGCGGCGGCGCACCAGGCGCACCACGGTGACGATGCCGGCCGACACCCACAGCAGCAGGGTCACCGCTCGCGCGGACCATGAGCTGACCACCTGTCCCAGGCTCGGGTTTCCCAGGGTCTCGTTGCGTGCCGAGGGGGTCAGGATGTTGCTGAGGAAGTCGAAGTTCAGCAGGCGCCCGAACTGGCTGAGCACGTTCAGGTGCAGCAGCATGTAGCCGATCGCGATCGCCGCGAAGACGAGGAAGATGTACTTCGGCTTCACCCGCCCGAGCAGGGTCAGCACGAACAACGCGGCGAGCAGCCAGTACGGCGTCAGCTGGTGGGTGACCACGATGGCCGCGAAGATCGGCACAGCCACCCAGGCCGCGGCCTTCGTCGTGCCCGATGCGAGCAGGAGGGCCATCACCACGATGGCGAGGGCGAAGCCGATCGCCTGCGGGGAGAGGTAATCCTGCGCGACCCAGTTGGCGGTGTGGGCGCCGAACGCCGCGACCAGGGCCGTGGGCGTGCCCATGCCGTAGGTGCGGGCGAGGAAGAACACCGCGGCGGTCACCGCCAGCTGGGAGCCGACGGTGAACCACTGCGCGACGGCGATCGTCTCGACGCCGGTGACGGTGTTCAGCCACGCGATGAAGGAGAAGGCCCCTGGCCAGTTGTGGTAGATGTCCACGTCCACGTCGACCACGCCGAAACGCTGGATGTAGTCCGTGGGGCCGAAGTGCTTGTACGTCCACGAATAGAGGGGGGCATCGGTGGAGACGGCGGTGGGCAGCCGCATCATGAGGACGGTCGACACCAGCGCGGCGCCGGCCGTGCGGTGAGTGCGCAGCGCGATGGCGAGGCAGAACGCGACCGTTGCCAGGACGATCGACACCGGGAAGAGCGGTCCAGAGGCGGCGAGCAGCCCGAAGAGGTTCCACGGTGCGTCGCGAAGGCCGGGCAGCGCCACCGCCCAGCAGGTGGCGGCGGCGACCAGGACGATCGCAGGGACCAGCCACGGGCGAAAAGCGCTCGACGGCTCGACGGGCGGTGCCGACGCGTGCGTGCGGGGTGCGGTGAGGGTCATGCCGTCCTCCTGATGCCGAAGGTGACTGCGGCGCCCAGGCAGGTGGCCCCCGCCAGGATGAACAGCCACGCCACGGGGTTCCATAGCTGCGCGTACACGACGGCCGTGGTCAGCAGCAGCATCGTCGAGACCCCGATGGCCGGGACGACGATGGGCGCGAAGTGGGGTGGGAGCACCACCCAGGCGCGCACCAGCGCGCCGGGACCGAGCAGGATGAACACCGCGACGAACAGCAGCGACAGCCCGGTCGGCAGCGGAAGCAGCGCCAGCAGACCGCTGAACCCGCCCACTGCCGCCAGCCCCGACCAGCAGCGACGTTCCATCGCCGGCCCGCGCGAGGCGGGACCCGCGAGGGTGCCGGCGTCACGCTGGGTGCGACGCTCCGCGAAGTAGGCGGCAGGGCCGCCGACGATGCTCCGCAGCTCCACGCGGCCTACCTTCTTCGCCGCGACCGAGAGGGTCGACGAGGCGGGGGAGTCGTCCACGGTCGACATGGGCTTGTGCAGCAGACGCGCCAGCGCGCGGGGCGAGCGGGCCACCGCAGCTCCCAGCATGCGCGGGTCGAGTGCGACCGTGGTCGCCCAGGCGCCGAATCCGCGGCCGTAGCCCACGGCCTGGGCGGTCAGGGCGGCCAGGTCGTCCCGGTGGCGGTGCCACACCAGTGCCGCGGGCTCCACCGCGATCGCCTGGCCGTCATAGAGAACGCGCAGGAACATGTCGAGGTCCTCACCGCCCTGAGTGCGGGTGCCGGCACCCAGGGCGGTGTCGAAGCCGCCGAGCTCCAGCATGTGCGCCCGACGGACGGCGAAGTTCGCGCCCGTGCCGAACTCGCCCACGCAGAAGGGGAACATGGGCAGATCCGACGGTGGGTCGTCCAGGCGGAACACTCGCGCGGCGGTGAGCTTGGACCAGCTGACGCGGGCGTCGAAGTACGCCTGCACCTCGTTGCGCAGCTCGCCGGTCGGCACCACGCCCGTCACACAGGCGACGTCGGGACCGCGTGAGAATCCGGCGGCGATCGCCCACAGCCACTGCGTGTCGACGCTGACGTCGTCGTCGGTGAACGCGACGATCGCCGACTGCGCGGCGCGGAGCCCGGCGTTGCGGGCATGGGAGAGCCCGGCGGCATCCTCGCGCACGTAGCGGAAGTCCGGGAACTGCGACGCCAGCAGATCGCGGGTCTCGCCGGTCGCGGGCGCGTTGTCGACCACGACCACTTCGTACGAGGGGTACTCCAGCGCCCGGATGGCCTCGAGGGACTCCCGCAGCATGTCGGCGCGGTCACGGGTGCAGACGACCACCGTGATGGGGGTCGGCTCCGGGCGGGATGCCGCAGGGACCGAGGGCAGTGCAGCGATCGCCTCCTGCAGGGCGTGCGGGTCGAGCGTGCCCTCCGCGACGGGGAGGGTGACGTAGCCGCGCACCGATCCGCGGTCGCGCACCAGCAGGCGGGCCCGGTCGAACGATCCGCCGGACTCGAGTACGACGGCGTCCGGCGACGCGGCGACGTCGTCGGCCTCGACGAGGCCGACCCAGATCGCGTCTCGTCGGTCGACGTCGCCGCGCAGGGGCATGGCGAGGGGGAGAGTCAGTGCCGTCATGCGGCAACACCTTTCGGGTCGAGGGCGTATGCGGGCGCGAGGCCGCGCACACGACGGAGTCCGACCGCGCCCACGGCTGCCAGGGCGCACGCGCCGCAGACCATGGCCAGCGCTGCGCCGAGGGCCCCGTACGAGGGGACCAGCAGCAGCACGACGGTGAACAGGATCAAGACGTAGAGCAGGTTGCTCCACAGCACCGGCCGCACCCGGTGCCGCGCGCGGGAGAGCGCGGACCAGATGTCGTAGCCGGGACGAATGAGGCTCGCCAGCGCCAGGGCGCCGACAACGGCCATGCCGTACAGCGGTGGGTACGCCTTGCCGGCGATGAGGAACAGCAGAGGTGTGGCGACGGTCGCGCACACTCCCAACGCGCCCACCACGAAGAAGACCGAGCGCGAGTACGACCGGGCGAGCACCGCGCTGGGGTCGAAGTCGGCCGCGGCGCTCTTGGCCAGCGCCGTCGCGACGGCGACGCCCACGAGGTCCAGCGCGACGCTGAACTGATAGGCGATGGCGAACACCGCGCCCTCTTCGGGGGAGGCCAGGGCCGTGACGACGAACGACAGCGACAGTCCCGCGCAAAGGACCACTCCGACAGCCATGGCGTTCTGCGCGGTGAAGAGGCCGAACGCCCGGGCGACCCCGGCGTTCCAGGTGTGCGTGCTCGGCCGCCGCGCCTGCTCCCGTCGCAGGGCGCGCGGCACCAGCACGAGGGCGCCGACGGCGACCGCGCAGACAGCGGGCACGATCGTGGCCGTCACGAGCGGATGCGCCGGGCCGACCGCCCCGAAGGCGAGCACCGCCAACAGGGCGAGCTTCAGCAGGTTCGCCGAGCCATTGAGCAGGAGGGTGCTGCGGGCGTCGGCGGCGCCGGCCAGCGCCTGGGTCAGCACGTTGAACAGAGCCCACACCACGGTGCACAGGGTGACCACGGCCACCGTGACCACGACCGGCGGATCCGGACGCAGCACCATGGCCACCAGCCCTCCCGCCACGAGTCCGGTCGCCGCGCCGAGCCCCGCCGTCACGGCATAGGCGCGCCCCAGCAGCGACCAGGCTGCCGGGCCGCCCAGCGGGAGCATGACGACCAGCGCGCTTCCCGGGCCGTTGGACGCCAGCGCGGCCGCGGCCATGATGACCGCCAGTGCCGAGGCCTCCAGGCCCAGCTGGGCCTGCGGGATCCACAGTGCCGCCAGCATCCAGAAGACGAACCCGGACACCGAGGTCACGGCGTACCCCGCCGACAGCCAGAGCGAGTCGCGCGTGATGCGTCGACCCACCGAGGTGCCGGCGCCGGGGGCGTCGGGGTGCCGGCGCCGTACCCCCGTCACGCGGGCGTCCGCCCTGTCAGCGAGCGGCGCGGGCTGCCGGCCCGAACGGGGGCGACGCTCCCGCGCAGGTAACCCGCGCCGGCGAGAAGCAGTGAGAGCACGATGGCGGCGGCTGCAGGCACGCCCTGCGGCCCGCGGCGCAGTTCCCGCCAGAGGGCGGCGGGGAGCACGCGCGAGGCATAGGCGGACTCGGCCGAGAGCGCGTCCTGGCGCCCGACGGTACGCGCGATCCCCGCTTTGGAGATCCCTTCGCACCAGCTGCGGTGGGCGACGTATGCCATTCGCGTCCGGTCGGCGCTGACGTGATGGCGCACGCGCGCGGACGGCTCGTACCGCACGATGTGGGCCGGGTCGACCTGGCGCAGCTTGATGCACACCTCGGTCTCCTCGCAGCCGATGGGCAGCTTGCCCACGCGGCCGGTGTCGGTGTTGAAGCCGCCGACGGCGAGCAGCGGGTCGCGGCGGAAGGCCATCGAGCAGCCCATGACGTTGCGCACCGGGCCGGGTCGTGTGGGAAGTCCGCGATAGCTGCACCCGACGATCCAGAGCAGCTCCTCGGGGAGCACCGCCGGAGCGTCGCCCGGCCACAGCGGCACCGCGCTGCCGCCGACGGCGACGACCGACGGCTCTGCGAATCCGTCGACGAGGGTGCGCAGCCATCCGGGCTCGGCGACCGCATCGTCGTCGAGGAACGCGACGATGTCGCCGCGGGCCACCTGCAGGGCGGTGTTGCGCGCGGCGGAGAGTCCCTGCGCGCCGGCGTTGGCCAGCACGTGCGACTCAGGCCACCGGGCCTGGGCGCGACGCAGCAGCTCGTCGTTGTGATCGATGACGAGGATCGTCTCGTCTGCGATCGCCTGGTCCGTTACCGAGGCCATGGCCAAAGCCAGCTGATCCCAGCGATCGAGCGTGTACGCGCAGATCACCACACTGACCGACATCACCGGCCGATCGACTCCGCGCGCTCGGCGGGCGCCGTGGGGGCGGGCGAAGCCGGGGAGCCGGCTGTGCGGGCACCGCGCTTGCGACCCCAGCGCCTCATCCGCTCGTCGAGCACGGTGCGCAGCACCCGCAGCCCATCGGTGACGGCGTTGAGGTTGCTCTCGCCGTGGATGCGGGGAAGCTCGACGCTCGGAACCTCGACCACGTGCAGACGGTTCTCGGCCATGCGGCAGGTCAGCAGGGTCTCGATCTCGAAGCCGTCGCCCCAGACCATCTGGCCCTCGGCACCCGGGATGTGCGCTGCGGGAAGCTCCAAGGCGGGGAGGATGCGGCGCCAGAAGGCGTTGTAGCCGTAGCAGAGGTCGGAGTGGCGGGTGCCGAGCAGGATGTTGGTCAGCAGGTTGAGGCCCCGGTTGCCGAGGTTGCGGTGGAACGTGATGTCCTCGCTCGCGCCGCCGGCCATGTAACGACTTCCCTTGCTGACGTCGGCACCCTGCACGAGCGCGTCGACGAAGCGCGGGATCTCGTCGGGGTCGGCGGAGCCGTCGGCGTCGAACATGACGATGATGTCCCCGGTCGCGTGCTCGAAACCGCACACCAGCGCGTTGCCCTTGCCCTTGCGGGTCTGGGTGATGACGTCGACGCCCGGTCGCACGCGGCGGGCGACGTCGGCGGTGCCGTCCACCGAGTGACCGTCCACGACGATGATCTCGTGCACGTCGGGAAGAAGGGGCAGCACGATCTCGAGGTTCTTGGCCTCGTTCCGGGCGGGGACGATGATCGATATGCGGGGTGCGGAGTGCACGGGGATGGTCACAGGGAGTCACCTTTTTCGTCGGGGGGCGCGATGGGTTTCCGAGGGTCGGCGATGCCACGAAATCGGGCGGGCGCATGCACGGCGGCGCGCCTTCGCACCCAGGGGGTCGTGTCCTCTTGGTGGAGGCCCGGCCAGGGAACCTGATGCTCCGATGTCGATGGTCTGAGCGTTCCGGCCGGGTGTTACATCCCTGTGAACGCTACCGACGGGGCCGGTTACCAATTGGCCGAAACGTGTCCCCTCTTCGGAGGACATCGGCGGAATTCCGCGGTTTTTCGTCCACCGAATGGGGGACAGCGGGGCGTCGTCGGCGCGTGACGTCCCCCATTCGGTGGACAAACGACATTTGCGGTCCACAATGGAGTGAGCGGCTGTCTGGGAGGACAGGGAACCCCGGATGACCGAGCCCGGGGAGTCCCGTCGGCCGAGGGAGGGACGAGACATGAGAAAGACCCCGAAGAAGACCGAACCGCAGTCGAACATGTGCGCGTGCGGGCACGTTCGCGAGGCGCACGAGCACTACCGCCCGGGCACGGAATGCTCCCTGTGCGACGTACGCGCCTGCTCTGCGTTCACCGCCGTCACGGTCACCGAGTACACGCGCACACGCTGACCCGCGGCCGTGGCAGCCACGGCCGGGCCGCGGCATCCGTAGACTGAATCCTCGTGGTCACCCGTCTGTCGCACTTCTTCCTCCGTACCCTCCGTGAAGACCCCGCCGATGCGGAGGTCACGAGCCACCGGCTGCTCGTCCGCGCCGGCTACATCCGCCGCCAGGCGCCCGGCGTGTTCGCCTGGCTGCCACTGGGGCTGCGCGTCAAGGGCAAGATCGAGCAGATCGTGCGCGAGGAGATGGCCGCCGCCGGCGCCTACGAGGTGCACTTCCCAGCGTTGCTGCCGCGCGAGCCCTATGAGGCCACCGGCCGGTGGGAGGAGTACGGCGACGCTCTGTTCCGACTGCAGGACCGCAAGGGAGCCGATTACCTGCTCGCGCCGACGCACGAAGAGGTCTTCACGCTGCTCGTGAAGGACCTCTACTCGTCGTACAAGGACCTGCCGCTGTCGATCTACCAGATCCAGGACAAGTACCGCGACGAGGCGCGTCCCCGGGCGGGCCTGCTGCGCGGCCGTGAGTTCACGATGAAGGACGCGTACTCGTTCGACTACACCGACGCCGGACTCGACGCCTCATACCAGGCGCAGCGCGACGCGTACGAGCGCATCTTCCAGCGCCTCGGACTGGAGTACGTCATCGTCCAGGCGGATGCCGGTGCGATGGGCGGATCGCGCTCCGAGGAGTTCCTGCACCCCACCCCGGTGGGGGAGGACACGTTCGTCCGCTCCGCCGGCGGCTACGCCGCCAACGTCGAGGCGTTCACCACGGTCGTCCCGGACCCGATCCCGTTCGACGGACTACCCGCCCCGGTGATCTTCGACTCCCCGAACACCCCGACGATCGAGACGCTCGTGGCGCACTGCAACGCCCACCTCGACGGCCAGTACACCGCGGCCGACACGCTGAAGAACGTCGTGCTCGCCCTCACCCACCTCGACGGCACGCGCGAGCTGGTCGTCGTCGGACTGCCGGGCGACCGCGACATCGACGACAAGCGCGTCGAAGTGGCCTTCGCCCCCGCCGCTGTGGAGCCGGCGACCGAGGCGGACTTCGCCGCGAACCCCCTGCTGGTGAAGGGCTACATCGGCCCGTGGTCCGAGAAGGGACCGATCCTCGGCGAGGAGTCGGCCACCGGCATCCGCTATTTCCTCGACCCCCGCGTGGTCGACGGCACGGCGTGGATCACCGGCGCCAACATCGATCAGAAGCACGTCGCCCGCCTCGTTGCGGGGCGCGACTTCACCGCCGACGCGTTCGTCGAGGTCGCCACCGTGCGCGCGGGGGATCCCGCCCCCGACGGCTCGGGTCCTGTCGAGCTCGCGCGCGGCATGGAGATCGGCCATGTCTTCCAGCTCGGCCGCAAGTACGCCGAGGCGCTGGGGCTGAAGGTGCTCGACGAGAACGGTAAGCTCGTCACCGTCACGATGGGCTCCTACGGCATCGGCATCACCCGCATCCTCGCGATCATCGCCGAGCTCAACAACGACGACAAGGGCCTCATCTGGCCGGCATCCGTCGCGCCGTTCGACGTGCATGTCGTGGCGACGGGGCGGGACGCCGCCGCGTTCGAGCTCGCCGAGAAACTGTCGGCCGACCTCGAGGATGCCGGGTTCGACGTGCTCTACGACGACCGCCCCAAGGTCTCGCCCGGCGTCAAGTTCGGCGACGCCGAACTCGTCGGCGTGCCGCACATCGTCATCGTCGGCCGGGGCGCCGCCGAAGGCCAGGTGGAGTTGTGGGATCGCCGCACCGGTGAGCGCGAGGTCGTCGCCGCGGCCGACGCGGTCGCGCGGCTGCGCGGCTGACGTTCGCTGCCCGCGCGCCGGTCAGAGGGTGGCGTAGCGGGCGCGGAACAGGCAGAAGACCCCGTACGCGATGAACCCGGCTCCGACCGCGGCGACCAGCGCGGGCCCGAACATCATCGCCAGCAGCGCCTGCAGAGCGCCGTCGAGTCCGCCCGCGGTCGAGGGATCGATCGTGACGGCTGATGCCAGCAGCAGGATGCCGACGATCACCAGCGCGATGCCTTTGGCGATGAACCCGACGACGCCGAGCAGGACGACGGCGTGCCCGAGCGGCGTGTCGGGGATGTCCAGCTTGCTGTGGAAGCTGCGCATCACCCCCATCACGATGAACGAGATGCCGCCGATGGCGACGCCGAGTCCGACCAGGCTGAGCAGGATCGACCCGCCCGCGACGGTGAGCACGCCCTCGCTGGCCCGCTCGGCGGCCTCTTCCGCGTTCGGCCGTGCGCCCAGCGCTACGGCGGCCGCGATGAAGCCGATGGCCGAGAACGTCGCCGCCTGACCCCACTCCGCCGCCCGCACCCCCCACTTCTTCGCGGCGCCCTTGACGTCGCCCTGCGGGTCGCGGACAAGCACGCCCGCGGCGAGGTGCCAGGTGCCCAGTGCCCAGAGGGCCACGGCGAGCACCCAGAGCGCGGCGAATCCGAGAGGGGCGTCGGCGATCGCCTTCAGCGCGCCGGTCTGGTCGCTTTCGCCCGTGCCGCCGAAGGCCACGCCCAGGGCGATCGACCCGATGAGACCGTGGACGACGCCGTTCGCGACGTATCCGGCTCTCGCGCCCAACCGGGCAGCCGGGTGGTAGGCGACCTCACGGGCGACCTCACGGCTGGCGCGCGGTGAGACGGTTTCTGGCACGGCCACAGCCTAGGGGCGCAGGGTTCACGGAGGTGACCGCGAGTACGCTTCCTGGGTGACAAAGCCAGCTGTGGGACTGCGCGCGGGATTGGCGGCTCTCCCGCGGCTGCTGGTGCGCGCTCCGGCGCCGGCTCTGCTCGCGATGGGCCTCGTCGTGGTCGGGCTCGCTCTTCTCATCGTCTTCCGACCGCTGACCTCGCTGCTGCTGCTGACGGTCTACATCGGTGCGAGCGCCGTGGTCGCGGGGGTGGTCGAGATGATCGCGCCCCGCCATCGCCACCGGTGGAACCGGGCGGTCGGCATCGCCTGGATCGTCGGGGGGATCGCACTGGCCGTCTGGTTCGGCGGCAGGCTGGACCTTCTCCCCACCGCCCTGGCGGTGCTGCTGATCCTCGCGGGCGTGGCGTCTCTCGGTGACGCCGTCAGTCGCGGCGGTGTCAGCCGGCGGGTGCTCGACGTCGCGTGGGGCGGGGCCCAGATCGTCTTCGGCGTGCTGGCGCTGACCTGGCCCGACGTCAGCGTGCTGGTCGTGGCGGTGCTCTTCGGTGTGCGCACGATGGTGTTCGGCGTGACGCTGGTCGTGCGAGGCGTGCGCGGCATCCTCGCCGACGGGCAGCGTGTCGACCCGTCGCGGACGCGTCTGCGCAGCCGCCGCAGTCGGGCGTGGGTCGCGGTGGGGCGCTTTGCCGTAGCGGCGCTGTTGGTGGCCGCGGCGGCGGGCGGATCCTGGCTGAACGGCTGGCTCGCCGATGGCGCGCCCGTCGTCGACGCCTTCTACGATCCGCCCGCTGACCTGCCCGAGGGACACGGCCGGCTCATCCGATCGGGCGACTACCTCGGAGCGGCGCCGCCGGGAGCCACCGTGCAGCGCATCCTCTACACGACCCGCTCGTCGCTCGGTGACCCGGCGGTGGCCAGCGGTTTCGTGATCGTCCCCGACGAACCGGCGGACGGTCCCCGCCCCGTGGTGATCTGGAACCACGGCACCACGGGGGTCGCGCGCGGCTGCGCCCCCAGTCTCGCCGACGGCACCGCCACGCACTGGGCCATCCCCGACGTCAACCGGGCCATCGCCAACGGTTGGGTGGTGGTCGCGCCGGACTACACCGGGCAGGGCGCGCCCGGCGACTTCCCCTATCTCATCGGCCGCGGCGAGGCCCGCTCGGCGCTTGACGCGGTGCTGGCCGCCGGTGAGCTGGAGGACCTCGTGCTGTCCCCGCGCACCGTTGTCTGGGGTCACTCGCAGGGCGGGCATGCGGCGCTGTGGACCACCCAGATCGCCCCTGACTACACCCCGGGGGTCGATGTGCGGGGCACGGCGCTCCTGGCACCCGCCGCGGATCCGCTGGCGCTCGCCGAGGAGCTCGCGTCGGGTGAGGCCAACGCGCTGCTGACGGTGATGGTGTCGTGGGTGCTCGTGCCCTATGCGGAGACGTATGCCGACGTGCACCTCGAGGACTACGTCGCCCAGGGCGCGCGGCAGGTGATCCGAGAGATGGCGCAGCGGTGCCTGAGCGAACCCGGCGTCGTGGTCTCGGCGCTCACCGCGCTGGGACTGTCCGAGAATGAGCCGGTATCGCTGCCGGACCTGACGACAGGGGCGCTCGGGGAGCGCCTGGCCGAGAACGTGCCCGAAGGACCGTGGCAGAGCCCGATCTTCGTCGGCTGGGGTGCGCAGGACGAAGTGCTTCCGACCGTGCTGCAGCGCAGCCTGGTCTCCCGGCTGTGCGCCGAGGGCGAGCGGGTCTTCACCTGGGTCGTCCCCGACGGCGGCCACCAGGACATCCTCCAGCCGCGCTCCACGATGCTCCCGCTGCTGCTGCGGTGGAGCGAGACCGTCCTGGGCGCCGAAACCGACACCGTGAGCGGTGCCGCGCGCGCCGACCGCGTGCTGGACTCCTGTCCGCAGTGAGGCCGACGCGTTCTCAGGCCCCGCCATGCGGCATCCGGTAACGTATGGGGGATGCGGTCGCGCCGTTCGCGCGCCGTGAAAGAGCTGAATAGGGAGAACACCGTGGACATCGATCTCGGACTGTTGAAGACGATCGAGCGCGAGAAGGAGATCCCCTTCGATGAGCTCGTGCGCATCATCGAGCAGGCCATCCTCACCGCCTACGGCAAGCACATCTCACCCACCGGCGAGGTTCCCGCGGGCACCCGCGTGGAGCTCGACCGCAAGTCCGGCCACGTCGCGATCTTCGTGCCGATGCTCGACGAAGAGGGAGCGGTGATCGGCGAGGAGGAGACCACTCCCGAGGACTTCGGTCGCATCGGGGCGTTCGCCGCCAAGCAGGTCATCAGCCAGCGGCTGCGCGACATCGCCGACGACGCCGTGCTGGGGGAATTCCGCGGCCGTGAAGGCGACATCGTCGCCGGCGTCGTGCAGCAGGGCCCGAACCCCCGCATGGTGCACGTGGACCTCGGCACCGTCGAGGCGATCCTCCCGCCCGAGGAGCAGGTGCCCGGCGAGTCCTACGCCCACGGGTCGCGGCTGCGGGTCTACGTGACGAGCGTCGCGAAGGGCCTCAAGGGACCGCAGATCACCGTGTCGCGCACGCACCCCGGACTCGTGCGCAAGCTCTTCGCGCTCGAGGTGCCCGAGATCGCGTCGGGTCTCGTCGAGATCGTCTCGCTCGCGCGTGAAGCCGGCCACCGCAGCAAGGTCGCCGTCATGGCCACCGACCCCTCGATCAACGCCAAGGGCGCCTGCATCGGAGAACTCGGTCGCCGCGTGCGCGCCGTCACCGAGGAACTCGGCGGCGAGAAGATCGACATCGTCGACTACAACCCGGAGCTCGCCGCGTTCGTGGCCAACGCACTGTCGCCGGCCAAGGTGACGTCGAGCTTCATCCTCGACGCGTCCACGAAGGCCGTGCGGGCGCTCGTGCCCGATTACCAGCTCTCGCTGGCCATCGGCAAGGAGGGTCAGAACGCCCGACTCGCCGCGAAGCTCACCGGCGCGAAGATCGACATCCAGCCCGACAGCATCCTGGAGGAGAGCTGATCCGTCCGGCGCGGCGGGGGCGTGGCATCCGCTCTGAGGCGCGGAGGGGGTAGGATGGATTCCGTTCGAACGTGCGTGGGATGCCGCGCGCGTGCCCTCCGGACCACGCTCACCCGAGTCGTGGCTGTTGATCTGCAGGTCGTCGTCGACGAGCGCGGATCGATGCCGGGGCGGGGCGCGTGGGTGCATCCGACGAGCGAGTGTGTGGACGCCGCCATCCGGCGCCGTGCCTTCGGGCGAGCATTGCGCGTGTCAGGTTCGCTTGACACGCAGACCCTTCAGAACCACTTCCAGCGAAACGGCTGAACGGCTATGGACTCAAAGTGAACGGCTCGAAATGAGACCCGTCCGCAACTAGTGGTCTGCTCCTGTCTGGGGCAGACCTTCAGACAGGAGAATTGTGGCAAAACCACGCGTGCACGAGATCGCTTCCGAACTCGGCGTCGACAGCAAGGTCGCACTTGCGAAGCTGAAGGAGCTCGGCGAGTTCGTCAAGAGCCCTTCCTCGACCATCGAGCCCCCCGTGGCTCGCAAGCTCCGTCAGGCCCTGCAGGCCGACGGCGCACAGCCCGCTCCCAGCGCTCCCGCCCAGGGTGCGCCCGCGCGTCCCGCAGGCCGTCCGGGCCCCGCCCGCCCTGCGGCTCCGAGCGCTCCGGCCCCGGCTCCCGCTCCCGCGGCTCCGGCCGCTGCGGCAGCCGCTCCGGCGGCTCCCGCTCCCGGCCCGGCTGCCCCGACACCCGCTCCCGCCGCTCCGGCTGCGCCCGCGGCTGCCGAGAAGCCCGCTGAGGCGGCTCCCGCCGCATCGGCACCGTCGTCCGCGACGCCCGGCGCGCCCAAGCCCGCCGGCGGCGCCCCCGCCCCGGGTGCTCCCGCCGCGGGTGCTCCCGCCCCGGGTGCTCCGCGCCCCGGTGGCGCACCGCGGCCCGGCAACAACCCGTTCTCCTCCTCGCAGGGCATGGGCCAGCGTCCCGCCGGTCCCCGTCCGGGCAACAACCCGTTCGCGTCGGCTCAGGGCATGGGGCAGCGCCCCACGCCCGGCAACATCCCGCGTCCCCAGGCACCGCGCCCCGGCGCGCCGCGTCCGGGCGCACCCCGTCCCGGCGGCGCAGGTCGTCCCGGTGGTGGCGGTCGTCCCGGCGCCCCGTTCCAGCAGCGTCCCGGCGGCCCCGGTCGTCCCGGCGGCGCAGCCGGCGGCTTCCAGCGTCCCGGCGGTCCGCCCGCCGGTGGTTTCGCCGGTCGTCCCGCCGGTGGCGGTGGCCGTGGTCGTGGACCCGGCGGTGGCACCGCAGGTGCCTTCGGCAAGGGCGGCGGCAAGTCGAAGCAGCGCAAGTCGCGGCGGGCGAAGCGGCAGGAATTCGAGATGCGGTCGGCGCCTGTCGTCGGCGGCGTCAACGTCTCGCGCGGTAACGGCGAGATCATCCGCATGCGCCGCGGCGCATCGATCGCGGACTTCGCCGACAAGATCGAGGCCATCACCGGTTACACGGTGCAGCCCGGCACGCTGGTGACGATCCTGTTCAACCTCGGCGAGATGGCAACGGCCACCGAGTCGCTGGACGAGGCGACCTTCGAGGTGCTCGGCGAGGAGCTGGGCTACAAGATCCAGATGGTCTCGCCCGAGGACGAGGACAAGGAGCTCCTGGAGGGCTTCGGTCTCGACCTCGATGCAGAGCTCGAAGCCGAGAGCGAAGACGACCTCGAGATCCGTCCGCCGGTCGTGACCGTCATGGGTCACGTCGACCACGGTAAGACGCGACTGCTCGATGCGATCCGTCAGACCAACGTGGTCGCCGGCGAGGCCGGTGGCATCACGCAGCACATCGGTGCATACCAGGTCTGGACCGAGCACGAGGGCATCGAGCGAGCGATCACGTTCATCGACACCCCCGGTCACGAGGCGTTCACCGCCATGCGCGCCCGTGGTGCGCAGGTCACCGACCTCGCGATCCTCGTGGTCGCCGCCGACGACGGCATCATGCCCCAGACGGTCGAGGCCCTCAACCACGCGCAGGCGGCGAACGTGCCGATCGTGGTGGCCGTGAACAAGGTCGACAAGCCCGACGCCAACCCGGCCAAGGTGCGCCAGCAGCTCACCGAATACGGCCTCGTCGCCGAGGAGTACGGCGGCGACGTCATGTTCGTCGACGTCTCCGCTCGCCAGGGCACCAACATCCAGGAACTGCTGGATGCCGTCCTGCTGACCGCCGACGCCGGGCTCGACCTCACGGCGAACCCGAACAAGGCCGCCCGTGGTGTCGCGATCGAGGCCAAGCTCGACAAGGGCCGCGGTTCGGTTGCCACCGTGCTCATCCAGTCCGGAACGCTGCGCGTCGGCGACGCGATCGTCGCAGGCACCGCCTACGGCCGCGTGCGTGCCATGTCCGACGAGAACGGCGACCCGGTCGAAGAGGCCTACCCCTCCCGCCCCGTGCAGGTGCAGGGCCTCAACTCCGTGCCCCGCGCCGGTGACACGTTCATCGTCACCGAAGAGGACCGCCTCGCCCGTCAGATCGCTGAGAAGCGTGAAGCCGCTGAGCGCAACGCCCAGCTGGCCAAGGCCCGCAAGCGCATCTCGCTCGAGGACTTCACCCGCGCTCTGCAGGAGGGCAAGGTCGAGTCGCTCAACCTCATCATCAAGGGTGACGTCTCCGGTGCCGTCGAGGCGCTGGAGGAGTCGCTGCTGAAGATCGAGGTCGACGACTCGGTGCAGCTGCGGATCATCCACCGCGGTGTGGGTGCCGTGACGGAGTCCGACGTGAACCTCGCCACGATCGACAACGCGATCGTGATCGGGTTCAACGTGCGCCCCGACGCCAAGGCACGCGAGCGTGCTCAGCGTGAGGGTGTGGACATCCGGTTCTACTCGGTCATCTACAACGCGATCGACGATGTCGAGCAGTCGCTCAAGGGCCTGCTCAAGCCGGAGTACGAGGAGATCCAGTCGGGCGTCGCGGAGATCCGCGAGGTGTTCCGCTCCTCCAAGTTCGGCAACATCGCCGGTGTCATCGTGCGCTCGGGGACGATCACCCGAAACGCCAAGGCACGCGTCATCCGCGACGGCGTGGTCGTCGCCGACGGCCTGGCGATCGAGTCGCTGCGCCGCTTCAAGGACGACGTCACCGAGGTGCGTACGGACTACGAGGCCGGTATCGGCCTCGGCAAGTTCAACGACATCCAGATCGGCGACGAGATCGAAACCACCGAGATGGTCGAGAAGCCGCGAGGCTGATCACCTGGCGGGGGGTGCCACACGGCGCCCCCCGCCTTCCACCTTTTCAGGGAGACACAACCATGTCGTCAGAGCGTCAGGCCAGAATGGCCGACCGCATCCGCGTGCTGATCGCCGAGCGCCTCGAGAAGGGGCTGCGCGACCCGCGACTGGGGTTCACCACCATCACCGATGTCAAGGTGACGGGCGACCTGCAGCACGCGTCGGTGTTCTACACGGTGCTGGGCACCGAGAAGGAGCGCGCCGACACCGCTGAGGCGCTGAAGGCCGCCACCGGCCTGCTGCGCAGCGAGGTCGGGCGCAAGCTCAGCGTGCGGCTCACCCCCACCCTCGAGTTCATTCCGGACGCGATCCCCGAGAACGCCGGGCACATCGAGGACCTGCTGCGCGAGGCGCGCGAGCGCGACGCGGCCGTGGCCGGTCTCGCCACCGGCGCCACCTACGCCGGCGAGCCCGACCCGTACGTGAAGCCGCGCGACCTCGAAGACGCCGAGTGAGTATTCGCGGTCGCGAGTGAGTATTCGCGACGCCGAGTGAGTACTCGGCCTCGCGAGTGACTACTCGCTGCGGCGCCTACGTCGTGCCCGGGCCGCACCCGCAACCTCGGCACCGTCGGACCGCGTGCACGACGTCGCCGATCCGTCCCGCCCCGCCTGCTTTCGCAGGCACCACGGGCCCCGGCCGCTCGAATTCCCGACGTTGCGCACGGTGGCACCGCCGTTGACGCTGCCACGGCTCAGCGCGGCAGCGCCAGCCTGCCCTCGGATGCCTCGACCAGCCCGTCCGCGATCAGCGAGTCGATCGCGCGGTCGCGCTGGCGGGGGTCCGGCCAGTCGGCGATGACCGCCTCCGCCGGCACCGCGTGGGCCGCGGCCTCCCGCAGCACCCGCAGCACCGCCCCGCGCGCCTGCCGGTCGCTGCCCTCGTACCGGGCCTGCCGTCGCCGGTTGTCACCGGTGTCGGGGTACCCGGCTGCCCGCCACGCACACAGGTGCGCGAGCGGGCACGCCTCGCACCGCGGCGCGCGTGCCGTGCACACCACCGCTCCGAGTTCCATCGTCGCCGCGTTGACGACCGCCGCGCCCGCGTCGTCGGCGGGAAGCACCGCCGCCATCGCCGCGAGGTCGCGTCGCGCCGGCGCCCCCGGCTGCGACCGGCCGTCGACTGCCCGGGCCAGCACGCGCCGGGTGTTGGTGTCGACGACCGGATGCCGCTGTCCGTAGGCGAACACCGCCACGGCGCGGGCGGTGTAATCGCCGATCCCGGTGAGCGCGAGAAGCGCGTCGACGTCCGCCGGCACGACGCCCCCGTGCAGGTCGCGGATCTCCACGGCCGCGCGGTGCAGCCACAGCGCGCGCCGCGGGTACCCCAGGTTCGCCCACTGCCGCACCGCCTCGGCGGGCGGGGCGGCTGCCAGCGCTGCGGGATCGGGCCAGCGCTCCAGCCACGCCTCGAGGTGGGGGATCACCCGCGCCACCGGCGTCTGCTGCAGCATGAACTCGCTCACCAGCACACCCCACGCGCCGAACTCCGGATGCCGCCACGGCAGGTCCCGCGCGTTCTCCCGGTACCACGCGATGAGCGGAGCGGCGAGGTCGGGCACCGCAAAAGCCTACGGCCGCTCGTTCCGCGGGGTGCGCCGTCGCCACCGAAGTAAGCTGGAGGGATGCCCGAGACCACCGCCCCCGACCTCTGGCGGAGCCTGCGCGACGACGTGAGCCAGCATCATCGCCGGGGCCGGATCCTGCTCGCCGTCGACGGGTTCGACGGGGCGGGCAAGACCCGATTCGCCGACGGCTTCGCGACCGTGTTCGACGACGTTCCCGTCTTCCGCGCGTCGGTCGACGGCTTCCACCGTCCGCGTGCGCAGCGCTATGCCCGCGGCCGCACGTCGCCGGAGGGGTTCTACCTCGACTCCTACGATTACGCCGCCTTCCGCCGGGAGCTCATCGAGCCGTTCCGCGCCGGCGAGCCCTTCCGCACCGCGGTGTGGGACGTCGCCGCCGACGCCTCCGTCGACGTCGCTCCGCAGGTCGCTGGCCCCGACGCGGTGCTGCTGGTCGACGGCATCTTCCTGCACCGACCCGAGCTGCGCGGCCTCTGGCACTGGTCGGTGTGGCTCGACGTCCCGGTCGACGTCGCCTTCGCCCGCCTCGCCGAGCGCGACGGGGCCGACCCCGACCACACCGCGGCCTCCAACGCGCGGTACCGGCAAGGTCAGGAGCTGTACCTGCGCGACGCCGACCCCCGCCGCGCCGCGTCGGCGATCGTCGACAACACCGACTTCCGGCGTCCTGCCCGCGTCTTCCGGGACTTCTGCTGATGGGCGGCATCCTGCTCGTGGACAAGCCCGGCGGCATCACGAGTCACGACGTCGTCGCCCGCGCCCGCCGTGCCCTGGGGACGCGCAAGATCGGCCACGCCGGAACCCTCGACCCGATGGCGACGGGCCTGCTGGTGCTCGGCGTCGACAGCGCGACGCGGCTGCTCACTTACCTCGTCGGGCTCGACAAGACCTACGAGGCGACCATCCGGCTGGGCGTGGGCACCGACTCCGATGACGCCGACGGCACCGTGACGACGACGGCGGATGCCGAGGCAGTGGCGGCCGTCGACGACGAGCGGCTCGCCGCCGGCATCGCCGACCTCACCGGGGCGATCTCGCAGGTGCCCAGCAGCGTCTCCGCGATCAAGGTCAACGGCCGGCGGGCGTATGACCTCGCCCGCGCGGGCGAAGATGTGCAGCTGAACGCGCGCGCGGTCACCGTCTCGCGCTTCGCGGTGCGCGAGCGCCGTCACGGCGCCGGCGTCATCGACCTCGACGTCGTGGTCGACTGCTCCAGCGGCACCTACATCCGTGCGCTGGCGCGCGACCTCGGCGCCGCGCTCGGAGTCGGGGGACACCTCACGGCGCTGCGGCGCACGCGCATCGGCCCGTTCGATGTCGCCGACGCGGTCGGTGTCGACGACATCTCCGCCGAGGCGCTCCTGCCGCAGGCGCAGGTCGCCGCGAGCGTGCTCGGCTCGTTCCCCGTCAGCGCGGACGAAGCCCGCGACCTGCGACACGGCAAGCGCCTGACCGGCGCCGCGACCCGGCTCACCACCGAGCGCGCGGCGGCGATCGATCCCGAGGGTCGGCTGGTGGGGATCGTCGAGCGCCGCGGCGACGACGTCAAGAGCGCCATGAACGTCTCGGAGGAGAACTGATGATCCTGTGGTTCGCCGTCGTCCAGGTGGCCGTCGCCGTCGTGGCCGGCCTGCTCTGCGTGGTGCTCGGCCTCGCCGGGCGCCGCCCGAGCGACCTCACGGTCGGCTCGCTGGCGCTGGTCGAGCTGCTCTTGGTGGCACAGGTCGTGGTCGGCATCGCCGCGCCGCTGACAGGAAACCCGCCGTCGGGGAGCTTGCTCGAATTCTGGGTCTACCTCGTCTCGGCCGTGCTGCTGCCCCCGGCCGCCGTGCTGTGGGCGCTCCTCGAGCGCAGCCGCTGGAGCACCGTCATCATGGGAATCGCCGCACTGTCGGTGGCTGTCATGGTCTGGCGCATGCAGGTCATCTGGACGGTGCAGGGCGCATGAGCCGGCTCCTTCCCGCGGCCCCTACACTGGAGCGCGACATGTCCTCCCGCCCGCGTATGACCGGCATCGGCCGTGTGCTCGTGATCGTCTACGCGGTCATGGCGCTCGCTGCCACCGGCCGCTCCTTCGTGCAGATCGTCGAGCGCTTCGACGAGGCACCGCTGGCCTACTCGCTGTCGGCCGCGGCCGCGGTGGTGTACATCCTCGCCACGCTCGCGCTGGTGTTCGCCGGATCCCGGGCCTGGTACGTCGTCGCCTGGGTGGCGATCTGCTTCGAGCTGACCGGCGTCATCGTCGTCGGGTCGCTGACCTTCCTCCTCCCTGAGCAGTTCGACCACCAGACGGTCTGGCAATGGTTCGGGGCGGGGTACCTCTTCATTCCGCTCGCGCTGCCGGTGCTGGGCCTGTGGTGGCTCGTCACGCACCGCCCCGGCCGCGTCGTGGAATCCGCTGTCGAACCGGTCGAGAGGTCCTCCTGGTGATCACGTTCCGCGATCCCGCCGAGATCCCCGCCGGCTTCGGCCCGTCGGTGGTCGTCATCGGCAAGTTCGACGGCGTGCACGCCGGCCACCGCGCCGGCATCGACCGTGCCCGGGTGGAGGCGGCGTCCGAGCGCGCCCGCGTCGTGGCGGTGACCTTCGACCGCAATCCGCTGAGCGTGCTGCGACCCGAGATCTGTCCCGAAGACCTGGTCAGCGTCGATCAGAAGCTCGCCCTGCTGGCGGACACCGGGGTGGATGCCACCCTCGTGCTGCGCTTCGACCGCGCCCTGGCAGACCTCGCCCCGGAAGAGTTCGTGCGTCGGGTGCTGGTGGATGCGGTGGGTGCGGTGACGGTGTTCGTCGGCAGCGACTTCCGCTTCGGTCGCGGGGGAGCAGGCAATCCCCAGCTGCTGGCCGACCTCGGCCGTGAGTACGGGTTCCGGGTGCAGGTCATCGACGACATCCGTGCGCACGACGAGGGGCGGCGCGTGTCGTCCACGTGGATCCGCACGCTCCTGGCCGAGGGTGACGTCGAGACCGCCGCGCGCCTGCTGGGGCGCCCGGCCGCCGTCCGCGGCGAGGTGGTCCACGGGCTCAAGCGCGGGCGCGAGCTGGGCTTTCCGACCGCGAACCTCTCGGTCGAGGCCGAGGGCTTCATCCCCGCAGACGGCGTGTACGCGGGCTGGCTCGTCGACCATGGGGCGATCGAGGGGGCGGATGCCACACCCTCACCGCACTCGACGACGCGGTACCCCGCCGCCATCTCGGTGGGGACCAACCCCACCTTCGACGACGTCGCGGTGCGCCAGGTCGAGGCGTACGTCCTGGACGAGACAGAGCTCGACCTCTACGGCCACCGGGTCGAGGTGCACTTCATCGCCCGCATCCGCGGGATGGTCGCCTTCGAAGGCATCGACGCCCTCATCGCGCAGATGACGGACGACGTCCAGCGCGTCCGCGCCGCGCTGCAGTAGGCCGGGTCAGTAGGACGACTCGTCGACGGCGCCCGACGCCGATTCGCCGGCGAGGACGGCACGCAGTTCGCCGAGGATCGTGGCGCTGGCGCTCGTGCCCAAGCGCGACGCGCCGGCCTCGATCATCGCGAGCGCCGTGTCGAGGCTGCGCACGCCGCCCGAGGCCTTCACCTGCACCCCCGGACCGACGTTGGCGCGCATGAGCCGGACGTGCTCGACGGTCGCGCCGCCGCCGGCGAAGCCTGTGGAGGTCTTGACGAAGTCGGCTCCGCCGGCCTCGGTGAGCCGGCTGCCGCGGGCGATCTGCTCCTCGTCCAGCAGGCTCGTCTCGAGGATGACCTTGGTGATCAGGCCCCCCGCGGCATCCACGACGGCGCGGATGTCGTCGACGACGACCTCGTCGAAGCCCGAGCGGAGGGCGCCGATGTTGATGACCATGTCGAACTCGGTAGCGCCGTCCTCGAGCGCACGGATCGTCTCGGCCACCTTCGCGGTGGTCGAGGTGGTGCCGTGCGGGAACCCGATGACGGTGCCGACGGCGACGCCGGTGCCGTCGAGCCGCTGCACGGCGTAAGGGATGTCGGACGGACGGACGCACACACTGAAGACGCCCCACTCGGCCGCGATGTCCAGTTCCGCGTCCACGTCCGACCGGGTGAAGTCGGGCTTCAGGATCGCGTGGTCGATGGTGGCGGCGAGTTCGCGTTCAGTGAGACGGGGCATGGGTCAAGCGTAACCGTGCAACCGCAGGATGCCGCAGGTCACGACCGGGCGACCCCCAATCGCACGACGGCCCACGACACCGGCGGAAGCGTCGCACGCAGCACGCCGTCGTCGATGCCCACGCCGCGCAGGGGAACCAGCCCGACGGAGTCGGGTGCCTCCTGGGTGTTGGCGGTGTGGCGGTCGCCGTCGTCGGGAACGGTCAGCACCTCGGCATCCTTCACCTCGGTGACGTCGAGCCCCCGCAGCTCGAGCGTCACCTCGGCGGCCTCATCCAGCGACCGGTTCGCCAGGAACAGCGCCACCTCGCCCGTCTGCTCGTCCCACGTCGCGGCAGCGTCGACCGCGTCGACGTCGCCGAACTTCACCGTCGGGATCTGCGCCGAATCCACCGCGAGCCGCAGGATGCGACCGCGGGCGAGGTGGGCGATGCGGGCGAAGGGCCAGAAGATCGTCTGCCGCCACGCGGGGCCGTTCTCCTCGGAGCGGATGGGGGCGATGACGTTGACCAGCTGCGCCTGGTTGGCGATGCGCACGCGGTCGCCGTGACGCAGCAGGCTGTGGAGGAACGTGCCCACCACGACCGCGTCGGTGACAGAGTAGGTGTCTTCGATGAGGCGCGGGTGCTCCCGCCACTGCCGGGCCACGAGGTGTGGCTGATCGTCGGTCTGCAGGCCCTCCTGGTACCAGACGTTCCACTCGTCGAACGAGATGTCGACCTGTTTGCGGTGCTTGCCGGCGGCCTTGACCGCGTCGATGGTCGACACCACGCCCTCGATGAAGGCGTCCATGTCGACCGCTTCGGCCAGGAACGACGCCGCATCGTCGTTGCGTTCCTGGTAGTAGGCGTGCATCGAGATGTAGTCGACCTCGTCGTAGGCGTGGGTGAGCACGGTGTGCTCCCACGACCCGAAGGTGGGCATCTGGCGGTTCGACGACCCCACCGCGACGAGTTCCAGGTCGGGGTCGACGAACCGCATCGCCTTGGCGGTCTCCTGCGCGAGACGGCCGTACTCGTGCGCGGTCTTGTGCCCGATCTGCCAGGGCCCGTCGAGCTCGTTGCCCAGGCACCACAACCGGATGTCGAAGGGCTTCTCGGCACCGTTGCGGCGCCGCAGGTCCGACCAGTAGGTGCCGCCGGGGTGATTGGAGTACTCCACGAGCGCCCGCGCCTCTTCGACGCCGCGCGTGCCGAGGTTCACCGCCTGCATCACCTCGACGTCGGCCTCCCGTGCCCAGTCGACGAATTCGTGCAGCCCGAAGGCGTTCGTCTCCACGGTGTGCCAGGCGCCGTCGAGGCGCCGCGGCCGGTCGGCGACGGGCCCGACGCCGTCCTCCCAGAGGTATCCGGAGACGAAGTTGCCGCCCGGGTAGCGCACGACCGTCGGCCCCATCTCCTTCACCAGCGCCAGCACGTCCCGGCGGAACCCCCGCTCGTCGGCCTGCGGGTGCCCGGGCTCGAAGATGCCGGTGTAGACGCAGCGTCCCATGTGCTCGACGAACGAGCCGAAGAGCCGGCGGGGCACGTCTCCCACCGTGAAGTCGCGGTCCATGACGATGCGGGCGCGGGGCATGGTTCTCCTGTCGAAGGGGGGTGTGCCGAGGGGGAGCGGCTCAGGTGCCGCCGAAACCGGTCGTTGCGACGCCGCGGACGATCTGCTTCTGGAAGATCAGGAACAGCACGATCAGCGGCAGCGAAGCGAGCACCGCCTGCGCCATGACCTGGGCGTACTGCACCCCGTAGGCGCTGATCACGGTCTGCAGGCCCACCGGCAGGGTCATGAGGTTCGTGTCGTTGATGATGAGGAACGGCCAGAGGAAGTTGTTCCAGGTCGAGATGAACACGAAGATCGCGACGGCGGCGAGGATGCCACGCGACAGCGGCAGCGCGATGGACCAGAACACGCGCACTCGCCCGGCGCCGTCGACCCGGGCGGCATCCTCGAGTTCGATCGGCACCTGGTCGAAGAACTTCTTCAGGATGAACACCATCGCCGGGGCGACCACCTGCGGCAGGATCAGTCCCAGCGGGGTGTCGACGAGGTTGAACGCGAGCATCTCGTAGAACAGCGGAATGATGAGCACCTGCGGCGGCACGACGATCGAGGCGATCACGGCGCCGAAGAGGAACTTCCTGCCGGGAAACTCCAGCCGCGAGAACGCGTAGGCGGCCATGGCCGAGATGGCCACTGTGATGGCGGTCACCGCAGCGGAGGTCCACAGGCTGTTGAACGCCCAGATGTAGACGTTCCCCTGGGCGAGGATCGCCGCGTACGCGTCGGTGGTGGGGCCCGACGGACCGATCCAGCTGCCACCGGAGGCGGCATCGGTCTCGGTCATGAACGAGGTGGCCACCGCCCAGAGAAAGGGAAGCAGCCAGCCGATCGCCATCAGCGCCAGCGCGAGGAAGGCGAGGATGTTGAGCGGGCTCAGCCGGCGCGCGCCGGGCTTGGTGGTGCGGTCGGGCCGGGTGCCGGCGCCGTCGGGCGTCGCCAGCGGGGATCGGACCTGAGCGGTGGTGGTCATGACTGCTCCCCCCGGCGGCGCATGGCGAACGCCTGCACCACCCCGATGATGACGATGATGGCGAAGAACACGTAGGAGATGGCCGAGGAGTATCCGAACCGGTAACCGACGAATCCGGCCTCGTAGATGTACTGCACGATCGAGCGGGTGGTGTCACTCGCGACGCCGCCGAGCATCTGGTACGCCTGGTCGAAGAGCTTCAGCGACGCGAGCATCTGCAGGATGACGATGAGCACCGTCACCTGGCCCAGCTGCGGCAGGGTGATCGACCACAGCTGCCGCCAGGGTCCCGCACCGTCGATGGCGGCCGCCTCGTACTGCTGCGCGGGGATGTTCTGCAGTGCCGCGAGGTATAGCAGGAAGTTGAAGCCCACCGTCCACCACACCGTGGCGATGACGATGGCGTACATGTTGGTGTCCGGGCTCTGCAGCCACGCGAGGGGCTCCAGTCCGAACCAGGCGAGCACCCGGTTGGCGGCGCCGATCTGGGGGTTGAAGATCCACACCCAGATCTGCGAGATGACGGTGGATGCCAGCAGGTAGGGCATGAAGAACGACAGCCGCCACAGCCACTGGGCGGGGAGCCCCCGGTGCACCAGAAGGGCCATCACGAGCGCGAGGAGCACCAGCGGCACCGTCGAGAGGATGGTGAACCACACCGTGTTCCCGAGTGACCGCCACATCACCGGGTCGCCGAGCGCTTCGGCGTAGTTGGCGAACCCGACGAAACCGCCTCCGGCGCCGGTGAGGGACTGGTCGGTGAAGCTCAGGTAAAGCCCGTGCAGCAGCGGCCACACCAGGAACAGCACGAAGGCGATCATGAACGGGGTGAGGAACCCCCACGCCGCGGCGGTCTCGCGGCGCTCGCCGGTGGCGTGGCGGACGCGGGCCCCCGGACGGCCGGTCACGACCGTCGCTGTGGAGGCGGCAGGTGCCGTGGTGGTCATGACGCGCCTCCCTGCGGGTTGGCCGGATTGGGTGTTCGCAGCTGGGTGTCCAGGCGCGAGCGGAAGCGGGTGATCGCGGCAACCGGGTCATCGCCGCCCAGCAGCACGTTCTGCACCGCGGAGCCGAACTCGGCTTGGAATCGGGAGCCCGACCCGGTGAACCACGCGGGCGGGTCGTAGCGCACGTACTCCGCGGCCTCGGCGTAGTGGGCCTGCGGCAGCAGGTCGGCATAAGCCGGAGCCTCGGTGACGGGCAGGTACGCCGGGATGTGCCCGGCGCCGGCCCAGTCGAACGAACCCTTGAGGATGTCGGCGACGAACCGGTAGACGAGGTCCCGCGTCTCGGGGTTCGGTGAGCTCTGGTGCGGCAGCGTGAACGCGTGGGAGTCGGCGTAGACGCTCGGCGTACCGAAGAGGGTCGGGATGAGCGTGGCATCCAGTGGCAGGTCCGCTTGCTGCATCGACCGCAGCTCCCACACGCCGGTGAGGAAGAGGCCGCTGCGGCCGGTGGCGAACTCGGCGATCGCCGACTGGTAATCGTTCTCTCGCGCCGCGATCTCGCCGTCGAGCAGCTGCTGCATGAACGTCAGGGCGGTCAGCGCCACGTCGTCGTCCATCTCGGCGGTGCCGCCTTCGGGCAGCTCGATCTCGGAGCCGTGCTGGGTGTAGAGCGTGTAGAACAGGCGCCACATCTGCGCCCCGTCGCCGAGGTAACCGTAGGACAGGCCGTGGCCCTCGGACTCGCCGGCAACGGCCCGGGCGAGCTCCAGGAAGTCCTCCGGGGAGGAGACGGCACGCAGGCGTCCGTCGCTGTCCAGTACCCCTGCGCGCTCGCAGATCTCGGTGTTGAACATGAGGATGAACGGGTGAGCGTCCAGCGCGACGCTGTAGAGGTCGTCGCCGACGAAACCCTTCTCCCAGACGGCCGCAGGGAACGAGGCTTCGTCGACGCCGAGGTCGGCCAGGCGCTGCACGTCCCACGGGTCGAGCAGCCCGCCGGGGGCGTATCCGACGACACGCGACGCGTGCATCACCGACAGGTCGGGCGCCCGTCCGCCGGCGGCCGCCATGGCGAGCTTGGTGTAGTACGGCTCGCCCCACGACAGCACCGTCGGGTGCACGCCATACGCCGTCTGTGCGGCGTTGGCGGTGTCGATGAGTCCCGACATCGTCACGCCGTCGGCGCCGCTGAGCAGGTGCCAGAACTGCAGCGGCCGAGCGGTCTGGCCCGCGATGGGCGATCCGCTGCAGGCGGCGAGCGCAGCCGTCCCGGCGAGCATGCCCGCCAGACTCAGGAACTGTCGTCGTGATACCGGGGCCGTAGGTGTCATCGTCACTCCTTCGTGACTTCATCCGGGGACGGATGAAGGCATCATGTCGCCGATTCAACCGTCCCCGCAAGCCCGGTCAGGGCCAGCGGGCTCGTCGCTCGTCGGTGGACGGCTGCGCCGACCTGGCGGCCGCATCGCGCTATCGTCGGAGGCGATGCGCACCTCGGCTGACACCTCGACCTCCCTTCGCCGCACTGCCCTCGTCGTGGCGGTGGTCGGCATGCTCACCGGCGCGCTGGCCGGCTGCCAGCCGGAGCCCTCCGCCACGGAGCCGACCGGCGCCACCCCCTCGGGCACGCCAACGGCAGGCTCGTCGAAACCGGATGCCACACCGGATGCCACCCCGGAGGCGTCGCCGAGCGCGAGCGCGCCCGCACAGGACATCGCCCTTCCGGCATCCTGCGACGACATCTACTCCTCGTCGATGCGCGGGGTGCTCGAGGCGAATGTCGCGCCGATGAACGACCCCGGCGTCACCATGCCCTCCACGCAGAACGCCGATGCGCTGGCGTTGCTGGAATCGGGTGTGCCGACGCTGCGGTGCACGTGGGGCTACCCCTCCGAGCGGGGCATCGCGACGAGTGTCGCGATCGTCGACCCGGCCGCCGAATCCGAGCTGGTCGCAGCGCTGTCAGGCTCCGGCTTCGCCTGCGGCGACGCGCAGGGCGGCACCCTGTGCCGGTTCAACGAGACGCTCCTGAGCTACGACGACAAGCTGGTGGAGAAGGGCGAGACGCACTTCTTCCGCGACAACGGCTGGGTGTCCACGGTGTGGCTGGACTACGGGCCCGAAGGCTATACCGAAGACATAGCCGCAATGATCTGGGGCTGACCGGCGCATATGCCCTAGACTGGATGTCGGGGAAAGGCGCCTCGCCGCCGCATTCGGCCGCAGTGGGCCCGTGTCGCCACGTGCGATGTCCCTTTACCGCGGTCGTCCCGGCATCCGAGCCGCACGCGGTGACATGCAGATCGATCCCGCCCCGGGAAAGCCCGAGGCATCCGGCATCCACGCCCAGGAGGAGCATGCCGACCACGGCACCTGCCGCGCAGTCCACGTCGCGGCGCAGGAAGAATTCGTCGTCGCGACGTGACGACGACGCGCCCATCATCCCGATCCTCGCCCGCAAGGTGCGCGAGGTCGAGGCCAAGTCCCAGCGCGGAAAGCTCGGCCCCACCAACCGTTCGAAGTTCCAGGTGATCGCCTTCCTCGTGCGCGAGGAGCGGGCCCGGGTCAAGGCCGACACCGACGTCACCGATGCCACGCGCGCGGAGCTGCTCAAGCGCCTCGACGGGGTCGCCACGATCCTCGCCAAGACCGCGGCGCGTGACACGTCGCTCATCCAGCTGCTCGAGGTCGACCAGGCCACGTCGCCTGTGGCCAAGCGCATGCGTCGGGACTGGCTGCTCGAGTCGGGAGCCGAGCTCCCGCCGGACGAGCTCATCATCACCGACCGCGTCCCGGTGGCGGCCCCCGTCGTCCCGGCCGCCGTCAGCTCGCGTCAGGTGTTCCCCCCGCAGATCGAGGCACGCCGCGAGGCGAACCCGTTCCTGCCGCCGGACCTCTCGCGCAAGCCGCACGCCGACACTCCCCGTCGCCGCCTCGACGGCTGGGAGCTCATGGGGCCGCTGTACAAGGCGTTCGAGACCGGCGCCGGCGGCACCGCGGCGTCGATGGACCTGCCGCCCATGCCCGAGTTCGACCGCCTGTCGCCCAAGGGCCTCGAGATCATGCCGCACCAGTCGCGGTTCCTCGAGGCAGTGCGTCACGGTCACCGCAGCTTCCTGCTCGCCGACGAGCCGGGACTCGGCAAGACGGCCGAGTCGGTGCTCGCGGCATCCGTCGCCGACGCCTACCCTCTGCTGGTGGTCGTGCCCAACGTGGTCAAGATGAACTGGGCCCGCGAGGTGCACCGCTGGACGCCGCAGCGTCGTGCAACGGTCATCCACGGCGACGGCGAGAACATCGACGCGTTCGCGGACGTCTTCATCGTCAACTACGAGATCCTCGACCGGCACTTGTCGTGGCTCGGCTCGATCGGCCTGAAGGGCATGGTCGTCGACGAGGCGCACTTCATCAAGAACCTCTCGTCGCAGCGGTCCCAGAATGTGCTGGCGCTGGCCGGTCTCATCCGCGAGCAGGTCAGCGACCCGCTCATGCTCGCCCTTACCGGCACCCCGCTGATCAACGACGTCGAGGACTTCGACGCGATCTGGCGCTTCCTCGGCTGGACCAACGGCGAGAAGCCCGGTCCCGAGCTCATGGAGAAGCTCGATGCCACGGGTCTGACGCCGGCGGACAAGGCGTTCTACCCCGAGGCGCGCGAGGCCGTCATCTCGATGGGGATCGTGCGGCGCAAGAAGAAGGACGTCGCCGCGGATCTCCCAGACAAGCTCATCGCCGACCTCCCCGTCGAGCTCGACGACGACTTCGGTCGCTCGATCCGGGCCGCGGAGCGCGAGCTCGGCGACCGCCTCGCGGCGAAGTACCGCCGCATCCTCGAAGCGCGCGGTGACCGGGTGTTCCTGGGCGACTACGACGAGGACATCGTGCGGCTCGTCGCGCACAACGAGCTGGAAGAGGCCAAGTCCGCCGGCTCCGGCTCGGAGAACGTCTTCACCATGGTCCGCCGCATCGGCCAGGCCAAGGCCCTGCTCGCTGCGGACTACGCGGTGCAGCTGCAGCGGTCGGTGGGCAAGGTCGTCTTCTTCGCCAAGCACATCGACGTCATGGATGCCGCCGAGGCGCACTTCGCCGCGGCGGGCCTGCGCACCGTGTCGATCCGTGGCGACCAGACGACCCCTGCTCGCCAGGACGCCATCGACGCGTTCAACAACGATCCGGGCGTCGGCATCGCGGTGTGCTCGCTGACGGCTGCCGGTGTGGGGCTGAACCTGCAGGCGGCATCCAACGTCGTCCTCGCGGAGCTGTCGTGGACGGCAGCCGAGCAGACCCAGGCGATCGACCGCGTGCACCGGATCGGTCAGGGCGAGCCCGTCACGGCGTGGCGCATCATCGCGGCGCACACGATCGACACCAAGATCGCCGAGCTCATCGACTCCAAGCAGGGCCTCGCGGCGCGTGCACTGGACGGCGAGGCGGCCGACGCCGCGTCGACCGACTCGGTGCAGCTGGCCGCCCTCATGCATCTGCTGCGGCGGTCGCTCGGCGGCAGCTGATACCCGCTGCCGCCGACGCGGCCTGATGATCGACGCGGTCCCGCCTTTCGGCGGGGCCGCGTCGCATTTACCCCGGCCCGCACGTCTGGCAGGTGATCGCGTGCGGCGATAGTGTCGAGGGAGGCAGCGTGGCCGCACCATCACTGAACAGCTGACAGCAAGGACGTTCCATGAAGATCGGCATCCTCACGAGCGGCGGCGACTGCCCCGGCCTGAACGCGGTCATCCGCGGCGTCGTGCTCAAGGGCACCACCACCTACGACCTCGAGTTCGTCGGCGTCCGCGACGGCTGGCGCGGGGTCGTCGACGCGGACTTCTTCCCCCTGACCCGACACGAGGTGAAGGGCCTGTCGAAGGTCGGCGGCACGATCCTCGGCACCAGCCGCACGAACCCCTACGAAGGCCCGCGCGGCGGCGCCGAGAACATCGCCAAGACGCTCTACGGCCACCGCATCGACGGCATCATCGCCATCGGCGGCGAGGGCACCCTGGCCGCAGCGAACCGTCTCTCCAAAGACGGCATCAACGTGCTGGGCGTCCCCAAGACGATCGACAACGACCTTCGGGCCACGGACTACTCCTTCGGCTTCGACACCGCCGTGAACATCGCCACCGACGCGATGGATCGCCTCCGCACCACCGGTGACTCGCACCAGCGGTGCATGGTCGCCGAGGTGATGGGCCGCCACGTCGGCTGGATCGCCCTGCACGCCGGCATGGCCGCCGGCGCACACGTCATCTGCATCCCCGAGGTGCCGATGTCGATCGATGACATCTGCGAGCAGGTCTCCAAAGCCCACGACCGCGGCCGCGCGCCACTGGTCGTCGTGTCGGAGGGCTTCAAGCTGTCCGGCATGGACGAGGCCTACAGCGACAAGGGACTGGATGCCTTCAACCGCCCGCGCCTGGGCGGCATCGGCGAGATCATCGCGCCGGAGATCGAGCGCATCACCGGCATCGAGACTCGGGCCACCGTGCTCGGCCACATCCAGCGGGGCGGCTCGCCCTCGGCGTTCGACCGTGTGCTGGCGACCCGCCTGGGGCTGCACGCCGCCGACGCCATCATGGACGGCGCGTGGGGCCAGATGGTCTCGATGAAGGGCACCGACATCGTGCGCGTCTCGTTCGAAGAGGCGCTCGGCGAGCTCAACACCGTGCCCCTGTACCGCTACGAAGAGGCCGCCGCGCTCTTCGGCTGAGTTCGCGTCGCGCGTCACGCGTCACGCGGCCTTCGTCGCTGGGCGACCGTATGTTCCCGGGAGACCTCCCCGCTGCAGGAGGTCTCCCGGGAACAGGTCGTTCCGGGCTGCTTCGTCCTGTGTCGGTGAGTCTTCCTGTCGCGGGGAGGGATGCCGCGCTCGCGCCGCGCTCGCGCCGCCGCGCGGCGGGGAGGGATGCCGGGCTCGCGCCGCGCTAGCGCCGCCGCGCCACGGGCCGGCATCCATCCCGGGCGCAGGTGATCTCGGCGAGACAGGATGCTTCGGGCGCTCTCCGTCCTGTTGCGGTGAGTCTTCCTGTTCCGGGGGAGGGTGGATGCCGCACTTGCGCCGCTGCGCCTCCTGCACAGGCGGCCGAGTCGCGAGTCCGTCCACGGGGCGCGGCTCGGCGCCCGCGGGGCCGAGGCCGTGCCCCGCAGGATGACGGCATGCATCCGACATCGGTACTCGTCTCGTGGCTCGTCGCCCACGGCGGGGCCGCCCATTCCAGCGCCGTGAAGGCCGCGGGCTTCACGACCCACGGCATCCGCCTCGCGGTAGAGCGCGGCGCGGTGCAGCGGGTGCGGCGCTCCTGGCTGGTCACGCGCGACTGCCCACCGGGCCCGCGCCGTGCGGCCTACGTCGGCGGGCGACTCAGCTGCGTGAGCGCGGCGGCGCACATCGGCCTGTGGACGCCGCCGCACCAGCAGACCCACCTCGTGGTTCCGCCGACCTCGTCACGCCACGATGCCGACGGAGTGCGCCTGCATTGGTCCCGTGGGCCGGCGCCGGTGGGTGGGGGCACCCTGGTGGACCCGCTGCCGAACATCCTCTTCCAGGTCGCGCGCTGCGCGCCGATGGCCGATGCCCTCTGCGTCTGGGAATCGGCCATCCGGCAGAAGGCGGTGCCTCCCGCGTTGCTGGCACGCATCCAATGGCGCGGGGAGGCGGCGCGGGCGCTGGCGGCCGTGGCATCCGACCTGTCCGACTCGGGGGTCGAGACGCGGTTCGTCCTGCTGGCCCGCTCGATCGGGGTGAGCGTGCGCCAGCAGGTGTGGATCGACGGCCACCCCGTCGATGCGCTGATCGGGGAACGGCTGGTCGTGCAGCTCGACGGCTTCGCCCATCATCAGGGAAGGGACCGCCGCCGCGACCTGGCCGCCGACGCCCGGCTCATCCTGCTGGGGTACAGCGTCCTGCGCTTCGACTACCACCAGGTGCTCTTCGAATCCGAGCGGGTGATCACGGTCATCTCGACGGCCATCGCGCAGGGACTGCACCGCTGAGGGCCTCCCCGGCGCAGGTGATCTCACGGACACAGGGCGGATGCCACAGAAGCCTCCTGTTCCGGTGAGATCACCTGCAGGCGGGACCCTCGCCCCGCGAATACTCACTCGCGCCCGCGAATACTCACTCGGCGTCGGCGACTCGCAGCACGTCCAGCAGCCAGGCGAGCTCGAAGGCACGTTCCTTCCAGGAGTTGTACCGGCCCGAGACGCCGCCGTGGCCGGCGACCATCTCGCACTTCAGCAGCGCGTCGGCGCCGACTTCGCGCAGGCGCGCGACCCACTTGGCCGGCTCCACGTACATCACGCGGGTGTCGTTGAGGGAGGTCACTGCGAGGATGCGCGGGTAGGTCACCCCTTCGCGGACATTCTCATAGGGGGAGTACGACTTCATGTACGCGTACACCTCGGCGTCGTGCAGGGGGTCGCCCCACTCGTCCCACTCGATCACCGTCAGGGGAAGCGAGGGATCGAGGATCGTCGTGAGAGCGTCGACGAACGGCACACCGGCGAGGATGCCGGCGAACAGCTCCGGCGCCAGGTTCGCCACCGCGCCCATCAGCAGCCCACCGGCCGACCCGCCCTCGGCGACCATCCGGTCGGGGGAGGTGTAGCCGGCGTCGACGAGGTGACGGGCGGCGTCGACGAAGTCGGTGAAGGTGTTGCGCTTGTGCAGCAGCTTTCCCTCTTCGTACCACTGGCGGCCCATCTCGCCGCCGCCGCGCACGTGCGCGATGGCGAACACGACGCCGCGGTCGAGCAGCGACAGCCGCGCCACCGAGAACCCCGGGTCGATGGAGTGCTCGTACGAGCCGTAGCCGTAGAGGTGCAGCGGGCGGGGGCCGTCCACGGCGGGCGCGCCGAACGAGCGCTTCCACACCAGCGACACCGGCACCCGGGTGCCGTCGCCCGCCGTCGCCCACACCCGCTCCTGCGCGTAGTCCGACGCCTCGTAGCCGCCGAGAACCGGCTGACGCTTGCGCAGCAGCAGCTCGCCGGTGGCCACGACGTAGTCGTAGACGGTGCCGGGGGTGACGTAGGACCCGTATCCGAACCGCAGCATGGGCGGCGCCCACTCCGGGTTGCCCGACAGTCCCACGCTGTAGAGCGGCTCGTCGAAGGCGATCTCCTTGACCGCGTCGGTGGCGTAGTCGAGCATGCCGACGCGCTCCAGTCCTTCGCGGCGGTACGCCGTCACGGCCCAGTCGCGGAAGGTCGAAAGGCCCAGCAGGCGCCGGCCCGGCTCGTGGGCGAGCACCGTCTTGCGCGCGCCGGACGGGTCGGATGCCGCGACCCGCACCAGTTCGAAATCGAGCGCGCTGTCGTTGTGCAGGATGTAGAGCACGTCCTCGCCGGCGACGACCGCGTGCTCGGAGGAGTACTCCACCCCGTCCTGCCGCGGCCAGACCACGCGCGGCGTGCCGCGGAGGTCGTCGGCATCCAGCAGCCACTCCTCCGAGGTGATCGACGAGCCGAGCTCGATCATGAGGTACCGGTCGCTGTGGGTGAAGCCGGCCCCCACCCAGTACCGCTCATCGGGTTCGTGGAAGAGCTTCGTGTCGTCGGCGACGGGGGTGCCCAGCTCGTGCAGCCACACGGTGTCGGGCCGCCAGGCGTCGTCGACGGTCGTGTAGACGATGAACCGGCCATCGGGGGAGAAGGTCGCGCCGGCGAAGGTGCCGGGGATCTCATCCGGCAGGGCGGCGCCCGTCTCGAGGTCGCGCACGCGGACGGTGTAGCGCTCGTCGCCCTCGGTGTCGACGCCGTACAGCAGCGTGCGCCCGTCGCTGGTGACCTCGAAGCTGCCCAGGGAGAAGAAGTCGTGACCTTCCGCCTCGACGTTGCCGTCGAGCAGGACCTGCTCACCGGGCACGGGCACGTCAGGCGACAGCACCGGCGGCGTCCAGTCCTCGGGGGAGGTCAGCGGGGCGCGGCACTGGATGCCGTACTGGCTGCCTTCCAGGGTGCGGCCGTAGTACCACCACTGGCCGCGGCGGGTCGGGACCGAGAGGTCGGTCTCGAGGGTGCGGCCCTTGATCTCCTCGAAGATGCGCTCCCGCAGGCCCTCGAGGTGCGCAGTGCGCGCCTCGGTGTACGCGTTCTCGGCTTCGAGGTGCGCGATCACCTCGGGATCTTCCTTGGCCCGGAGCCACTCATAGGGGTCCGAGAACGTGTCGCCGTGGTGGGTCCGCTCGACCGGGCGGCGAGCGGCGACGGGGGGAGTGGGCGATGCCGGGGGCGTCTGCGCGATGACGGTCACCACACCACGCTAGCCGCCGTCGGGCGGGCACGTGTCGATGCGTGCCGAAACGGCACGCAGCACGGGCGCGGATGTGCGAGGATTTCTTGCGGCCCGGTAAACGGAGCACGAATCCCCGCTGAACTGTTCGTTCGCACGTCGACTTCGTCGACACCCTTCCCCCATCTCCCGACGGAAAGCGAACGGTGGAAACCGCAGCCCTCATCGTCGTCCTGGTCATCGCACTGGCCCTCTTCTTCGACTTCACCAACGGCTTTCACGACACGGCGAACGCGATGGCCACGCCCATCGCCACCGGTGCTCTCAAGCCCAAGACCGCGGTGCTGCTGGCGGCGGTGCTGAACCTCGTGGGCGCGTTCCTGTCCACCGAGGTGGCCCGGACCATCTCGGGCGGCATGATCCGAGAAGACGAGATCTCGGCCACGGTCTTCCCGTCGATCATCTTCGCCGGGCTCATCGGCGCGATCACCTGGAACATGCTCACCTGGCTGCTGGGGCTGCCCTCCAGCTCGTCGCACGCACTGTTCGGCGGTCTCATCGGGGCCACCCTCGTGGGCGCGAGTGCGGCGGCGATCAATGTCGGTGTCGTCATGTCCAAGGTGGTGCTGCCCGCCCTCATCGCGCCGCTGACCGCCGGGATCATCGCGTTCACGGTGACCAAGCTCGCCTATGCCATGACCCGCCGGTACGACTCCAAGCCCGATGGGCGCGACGGCTTCCGCTGGGGACAGATCTTCACGTCGTCGCTCGTGGCACTCGCCCACGGCACCAACGACGCGCAGAAGACGATGGGGGTCATCACCCTGGCGCTCATCACCGTCGGGTGGCAGTCCTCGGACCAGCCCCAGCTGTGGGTCATCTTCGCGTGCGCCGTGACGATCGCCCTCGGCACCTACATGGGCGGCTGGCGCATCATCCGCACGCTCGGCAAGGGCCTCACCGACGTCAAGCCCGCGCAGGGCTTCTCTGCGGAGGCATCCACCGCGTCGACCATCCTCGCCTCCAGCGCCCTCGGGTTCGCGCTGTCGACGACGCAGGTCGCCTCCGGCTCGGTCATCGGATCGGGTCTCGGTCGACGCGGCTCGACGGTGCGCTGGCGCACGGTCGGACGCATCATGATCGGCTGGCTGCTGACGCTCCCCGCCGCCGGCGCCGTCGGCGCGCTCTTCGCTCTCATCGTGGTGTGGCTCGGCCAGGTCGTGGGTGTGCTGGTGGGAGCGGTCGCCGCGGTCGTCATCGTCCTGGCGATCTTCCTGCGTTCGCGCCGCAACGAGGTCAACGCCGCCAACGCGATGAGCGAAGTGGCGGAGTCCGGCCGCGCGGTGAAGGTCAAGCGCAACCCGCCGCCCACCCGCCGTCACCGCGCGCTCCTGCGCGAGCAGGCGGAGAACGAGATGACGCAGACGAAGGATGCCACGACAGGCGCCCGCGCCGACGAACGGAAGGGCGACCGGTGAGCTTCTCGATCGATTGGGTGGCATTCCTGGAGGTCTTCGTCGCCGCTCTGCTCGCCGCAGTCGTTGTGGTCGGCTTCTACGCCCTCGGGCTGCGTTTGCTGGTGCGTGCCGGGCGGGCTCCCGTCGTCGCCCCGGCGGAGTTCACCGACGCCATCACCGTCATCTCCGAGAAGCAGGCGCGCCGGGCGGCCAAGGCCGCCGCGAAGGCCGCCACCCGCAGTCCGCTGACCGATGGTCAGAAGCGTCTCGCGCTCGTCGGGGCGTACGCCGCGTTCGCGGTGTGCGCGGGCGCGGTGCTGTTCGGTCTGCTGCTGATCCTCTTCAACCACTGACCGGATCGGGCGTCGGAGCCCTCGCCTAGACTCGGCGGAATGCAGCCCCCGCAGCCTGTGCAGTTCGGCATCCATCCGCCGGCCCGTCGCACCCTCGTTCACCTGAGCGACACCCACCTGCTGGGCGGTGACGTCAGGCTCGGCGGGCGCTTCGACGTGGCCCGCAACCTCGAGGCGACGCTCGCGGCGGTACAGCGGCTGGGTGTGCGGCCCGACGCGCTGGTCTTCACCGGCGACCTCACCGATCTGGGGGAGCCCGAGGCGTATCGCGCACTGCGCGCGGCGGTCGAACCCGTCGCCGAACGGCTCGAGGCGCCGGTGATCTGGGTGGCCGGAAACCACGACGAACGCCCCGAGCTCCGCCGCGAGCTCCTGGGGCTCGAGGCCAACGAAGAGCCCGTCACCGGGGTCTGGGACCTGGGCGGGCTGCGCCTGGTGGCGCTGGACACCAGCGTGCCGGGCTGGCACCACGGCGACCTCGACCCCGCGCAGCTGGACTGGCTGCGCGGTGTACTGCGGGAGCCGGCGCCGCTGGGCACGCTGCTGGCGATGCACCACCCGCCGCTTCCCAGCCACATCCCGCTCTTCGACATCCTCGAGCTCCGCCACCAGGACGCTCTGGCCGACCTCGTCCGGGGAAGCGACGTGCGCGGCATCCTCGCAGGTCACCTGCACTACTCCACGCACGGCACGTTCGCCGGCATCCCCGTCAGCGTCGCGTCGGCCACCTGCTACACGATGAACCTGCAGCGGCCGCCGGCGGAGGTCAACGGCATGGATGCCGGGCAGTCCTTCCATCTCGTGCACGTGTACGACGACACGATCACCCACGCCGTCGTCCCGGTCGCCGATGCCCCCACGGGCGACCACTTCTCGCCGGCGTGGGTCGCCGAGATGGCGCGGCTGACTCCCCAGGAGCGGCTCGAGGCGTTCTCGCGCAAACCCGCTCGCTGACGGCATCGGGCGAGGGCGACCGGTGTCCCCGGGTAGGCTCGGAGGATCCCATCACACCGCTGTGAGCACCCACGAGGACGCATCATGCCACTGGACGACACGCCCGCCACCCGCACCGAGACCGACTCCCTGGGGTCGGTGGAGATCCCCGCCGACGCGTACTGGGGGGTGCACACCGCCCGGGCCCTCGAGAACTTCCCCATCTCGCAGCGGCCGATCTCGGTCTACCGCGACCTCGTCTGCGCGCTGGCGATGGTCAAGCAGGCGTCTGCCCGAGCCAACGCCGAGATCGGGGCGCTCGACCCCGAGCGCGCCCGCCTCATCGACGCTGCCGCGCAGCGCGTCATCGACGGCGAGTTCCACGACCAGTTCGTCGTCGGCGTCGTGCAGGGCGGCGCCGGAACGTCGACCAACATGAATGCCAACGAGGTCATCACCAACATCGCGCTCGAGATGGCAGGGCGGCCCAAGGGCGACTACGCCTTCCTCTCGCCGATCGATCACACCAACCGCAGCCAGTCGACGAACGACGTCTACCCGACGGCGATCAAGGTGGGCCTCGGACTGGACCTGCGCACGCTGCTGGAGGAGCTCGACCTGCTCCGTCAGTCGTTCCTGGCCAAGGCGGTCGAGTTCCACGACGTGCTGAAGGTCGGTCGCACCCAGCTGCAGGACGCGGTGCCGATGACCCTGGGGCAGGAGTTCCACGGCTTCGCCACCACGCTCGGCGAGGACCACGCGCGGCTCACCGAGAACGCGTCGCTGCTGTACGAGATCAACATGGGCGCCACCGCGATCGGCACAGGCATCACGACGCACCCCGACTACTCCCGCGCCGTGCTGCGGCACCTGCGCGAGATCTCGGGGCTCGACCTCGAGACTGCGGTGGATCTCGTGGAGTCCACGAGCGACACGGGCTCGTTCATGTCGTTCTCCTCCTCACTCAAGCGCAACGCGATCAAGCTGTCGAAGATCAGCAACGACCTGCGGCTGCTCTCCAGCGGACCGCAGGCGGGGTTCGGCGAGATCAACCTGCCGGCGCGCCAAGCGGGCTCGAGCATCATGCCCGGCAAGGTCAACCCGGTCATCCCGGAGGTCGTGAACCAGGTCGCTTTCTCGGTGGCGGGCGCCGACCTCACCATCACGATGGCCGTCGAAGGAGGCCAGCTGCAGCTGAACGCGTTCGAGCCGATCATCGCGCATTCGCTCTTCCAGTCGATCACCTGGATGCGTCGGGCCATGCGCACGCTGCGGGTCAACTGCATCGACGGCATCACCGCGAACCGCGCACGCCTGGGCGCGATGGTCGGGTCGTCGGTGGGTGTGGTCACGGCCCTCACGCCGTTCATCGGCTATGCGGCATCCGCGGCTCTCGCCAAGACCGCCCTGCTGACGGGCCACAACGTGGGCGACCTCGTGGTCGAAGCAGGGCTCATGAGCCGGGACGAGGTGGACAAGCAGCTGTCGCCGGCGCGGTTGTCGGGCCTCGAGGCCATCACCGCCGCCATCCCGGTGCAGCAGGCCGCCGATAGCATAATCGAGAGCTGAATGGGGCGATTTGTCGCACTTTAACGGGGAAGGCTAGCGTTTTCTCATCCGGGACACGCCGGCACATCAAGGAGCAGACATGTCCGACCAGAACCCCCCGCAGTCGCCCACCCCTCCGGCCGGGCAGCCCCCCTACCAGCCTCCGACCGCACCTCCGGCAGCGCCCGCCTACGGCTCCGCGCCCGCGTACGGCGCGGCGCCCGCATACGACCCGAGCGGTGCCCCGGCGGCGCCGGGCGCGCCCGTGCCCGGAAAGACGCTGGGCATCGTCGCCTTCGTGCTGTCGTTCTTCGCGCAGCTGTTCGGCCTGATCCTCGGCATCGTGGCGTACGTGCAGAGCAAGAAGGCCGGCGTCAAGAACACGTGGGCACTGGCGGCCATCATCATCAGCAGCGTGCTCATGGTGCTGATGATCATCCTCGGCATCGTGATCTTCACTGCGGTGCTCGGCGCGACCGACGCGGCCTGCAATGAGCTCGGCACCGGTGTGTGGCAGCTGACCGACGGCACGCAGATCACCTGCGACTGACCCTGGTGTCGACGGAACCCCCGTGCGCTGCGGCGTGCGGGGGTTCAGTCGTAGATGCGGCAGCGCGTCGTGAGCTCGCCGATGCCGTCGATGCCGACGGTGACGGTGGACCGGTCGCGCAGGAAGATCTGCGGGTCCCGGGAGTAGCCGGCTCCACCGGGGCTGCCGGTGGAGATGAGGGTGCCCGGCAGCAGCGTCGCCGACGAAGACAGGTGCGACACGAGGGTCGCGACCGAACGGATCATCTGGCCCGTGGTGGCATCCTGCACCGTCTGGCCGTCGACCACGGCCCAGATGTGCAGGTCCTGCGGATCGGGGATCTCATCGGCGGTCACCACGAACGGGCCGGTGGGCGTGAAGCCGTCGAACGACTTGCAGCGCGACCACTGCGCCTCCGAGAACTGGATGTCGCGCGCGGTGATGTCGTTGACCACCGTGTAGCCCCACACGTATTCAAGTGCCGCCTCGGTGGAAACGTCCTTCGCGGGACGGCCGATGATGACGCCCAGCTCCGCCTCATAGTCGACCGACTCGCTGAGGGAGCGTGGCCACGACGTCGTCGCCTGATGCGAGGTGAGGGAGTTGGGCCACAGCACGAACACCGTCGGGGCGGTGTCCGCCTTCAGTCCGAGCTCGCTGGAGTGGGCGGCGTAGTTCAGCCCGATCGCCAAGATCACGGGCGGCGCGAGCACTGCGGAGGCGAAGGAGGTGCCGGCCAGCGGATGCCACGTCGTGGCGGCATCGACGGCGTCGCGCACCTGCCCGAGCAGCCCGTCGCCGCCGTCGATGAGGTCCTGCAGCAGGCGAGGGGCGCCGGGGAACAGGTCCTCGACGATGACGGCCTCGTCGCCGCGGACGGCGGCAAGCCGGGGCGGTGCACCCGCGGAGGGAATCACGTGGGCGAAGCGCATCCCTTCAGGCTAGCGGCCCGACCGGGGGCGATCGGCGACACTCTGCGCCACCCCTAGGCTGTCGGTCGTGCCGTACACTTCCGCGCTCTCCCAGCCGCATCCCGGGCATGCCGCGCCCATCGCGCCTGCCCCTTCGTCGCCTCCTGCGCTGCCCGTGCCGCCGCGCAAGGGTCGCAGCGCGCCCATCTGGATCATCGGCGTCCTGGTGCTGCTGCTGGTGGGGCTGGTGGCGTACTTCTTGACCTTCCTGGGCGCCGCCGCCTCGGTGGTCGGCATGGTGCTCGCGGTCGTGCCCTTCGTCGGCGTGCTCCTCGCGGTGCGCATCGTCGACCGCTGGGAGCCCGAGCCCCGGTCCCTCGTCGTGCTCGCGATTGCGTGGGGGGCGATCGCGTCGGTCGTGATCGCCCTCGCCGTGGACCTCGTCATCACCCTGGTCATCGGCTACGACGGCTCGCCCGCGCGCGAGGCGTTCTCGTCGGTCGTGCAGGCTCCGGTGGTGGAGGAGGTGGCCAAGGGGCTGGGGCTGCTGATCATCTTCGCCATCGGGCGGCGGGCGTTCGATGGACCGGTCGACGGCATCGTCTACGGGGCGCTCATCGGCGCAGGCTTCGCCTTCACCGAGAACATCCTCTACTTCGCCTCCGCCCTCATCGAAGGGGGCGTCGCCGAGACCACGGTGACCTTCTTCGTGCGCGGCATCCTCTCGCCGTTCGCACACGTGATGTTCACGGCGGTGACGGGGTACGCCCTCGGCCGCGCCGCGCGCAACGGCGCGTCGGTCGGGGCGGCGCTGGGTCCCTGGGCGCTGGGCCTCGTGGGCGCGACGGTGCTGCACGCGCTGTGGAACGGCTCCGCGCTCTTCGCGGACTTCTTCGCGCTGTATACGACGTTGCAGATGCCGCTGTTCGTCCTGTTCATCGCGGGGGTGCTGCTGCTGCGCCGGGAGGAGGCGCGGCTGACGCGCGCACGACTGGCGGACTATGCGGCAGCCGGCTGGTTCACTGCGGGGGAGGTCGACATGCTGGCCACCGGCGCGGGGCGTCGCCGCGCCATGGCGTGGGCGCGCACGCTGCCGGGGGGAGGGCCCGCCATGAAGGATTTCATCTCCGATGCCACGGCGCTCGCCGCGGCCCGCCAGCGCGCGCTGTCGGGCCGGGACCCGCATGCGGTCGAGGACGAGCACGTCTTCCTCGCCCGAGCGGTCGCGGCGCGGGCGGCGCTCTTCGCGCGGTAGCCGGACGGTGCGGGCGGCTGGGCTGACGACGTCCCGTCAACGACTCAGCGCCCGGTGCCGCGGCGATGCCTGCGTGTCTCCCGAGCGCTGAGTCGATATGCCTCAATGATCCTCCGGCACTCAGGGGGTGTCAAGCGAGCGTGGCGCGTTGACCGCACCCAGCACCTCGGGTTGGATGGGGAGCATGACTGACAACCGAAGCAAGCCCGAGTTCGACGCCCCCACGGGACCGGCTCCCTCCGAGCTGGTCATCCGTGACCTCATCGTCGGCGACGGCCCCGAGGCGAAGCCCGGCGACACCGTCACCGTCCACTACGCGGGCGTGGAGTACGACACCGGCGAGGAGTTCGACTCGTCGTGGAGCCGCGGTGAGAGCATCCAGTTCCCGCTGCGCGGCCTCATCCAGGGGTGGCAGGACGGCATTCCCGGCATGAAGGTCGGCGGTCGCCGCGAGCTGATCATCCCGCCGCACCTGGCCTACGGCCCGGCCGGGGGCCACTTCCTCGGCGGCAAGACCCTCGTCTTCATCATCGATCTGCTCGCCGTCGGCTGAGCACCGGATCGACCCTGCGGAGGGGCGGATGCCACGGCATCCGCCCCTCCGTCGTTCCCCGGTGTGCTCTTGCGGCAGGGTGCGCGCGGTCCTACCTTGTAGCCCTCCGCACCGCGGTTCGGCGGTGCCGGCGGAAGGACATGTCGCATGAACTTCGGTGTCAGCATCCTGTTCCGCGCCATCCCGCTCCTGATGGGAGCGGTCTGCCTCAGCTTCGGCTGGTACGTCTTCGCCGGGGGCGACGACCCTGCCCACCGGACGGCGGGCCATGTGCTGATGGCATTGACGGCCATCTGCATCGCACTGTTCACCACGGCCGCGATGATCATCCGCCAGCTGACCCGCACCTTCGCTCCGATCTGGAAGGTGGTCCTGCCGGTGCTCGGTTACGGAGTCGCAGCCGCCACCGCGATCTGGGGGCTGGTCATCCGCGGCGGGCCATCGAACGCCGACTTCGTCGCCGGGCACGTCGTGTTCGGCGTCGGGCTGATCGCCGCCTGCGTCACGACGGTCGCCGTCGCCTCGAGCGCGTTCACACTGATCACGGACAACGCGGCCCGCCGGCACGAGGACGGCGCTCCGGACGGTGCGTACGGCAGGGCTGTCATGGTGGGACTGATCTGCATCCCGGCGACGGCCGCGCTGGTGCTGGTCGTCTGGGCGGCGGTCCTGCTCACCGATTCGGCCGAGGCGCCCCGCTACATCGCCGGTCACGTCATGATCGGCCTTGCGGCCATCTGCGCCAGCCTCATCTCCCTGGTGGCCACGGTCGGCCGGCAGGTGCGCAACGAGTTCGACGAGCCCGAGCGCTGGGCGTGGACGAGCTGGGTGCTCGCCATGGGCACCCTCGCCGTCGTCTGGGGGCTGGTCGTGCTGTTCGGCTCGGACCGGCCCGAGCGCCTTGCGCCGGGCTGCATTCTCATCGGGCTGGGCATGATCTGCTACAGCGTCGTCTCGAAGGTCTTCTTGCTGGCCGCGGTGTGGCGGCGGCATTTCGAGCTGGCGAACCGGGTGCCCCTCATCCCGATCTTCACGTGTCTGGCGTGCCTGTTCTTCGCGGCGTTCCTGGCCGAGGCGGCCACCACCGACCCCGGGCTCTTCATCCCCGCGCGCGTGCTCACCGGTTTGGGGGCGGTGTGCTTCACGCTGTTCTCGATCGTGTCGATCCTCGAAGCGGGGACCTCGGGAAAGTCCTGACCCAAAGATCCATTCACGGGAATAGATGCCGGAAAACGGTCGTTGGGCGTGACAGACCGCCGGACAGCCCGGCGCACGATGGAGGACGCCATGACCGAAGCGACGAACGCAACCACGATCGAGATTCCCGGCTACAAGGCCGGCACCTGGGTGCTCGACCCCTCGCACAGCGAGGTTTCGTTCAGCGTGCGCCACATGATGATCTCGAAGGTGCGCGGTACGTTCGACGTCAAGAGCGGCACGATCGTGGCCCCCGAGAACCCGCTCGGCGTGCGCGTGACCGCCTCGGCCGACGTCGCGTCGGTGAACACGAAGGACGAGGGACGTGACGCCCACCTGCGCTCGGCGGAGTTCTTCGACGCCGAGAACCACCCCACGCTCGACTTCGTGTCGAACGCCGCGCGGCTCGTCGACGGCGACTTCCTGATCGACGGCGATCTGACGATTCGCGGCATCACGCGGCCGGTGACCTTCGAGGTCGAGTTCGGCGGCTTCGGCACCGACCCCTGGGGCAACTACAAGGCCGGAGCCACGGCCAAGACGGTCATCAACCGCGAGGACTTCGGTCTCACATGGAACGCCGCGCTCGAGACCGGCGGTGTGCTGGTGGGCAAGGACGTGACCATCACGCTCGACCTGCAGGGTTCGTTCCAGGCCTGACCGTCGTCGCCTCCGCACCCGCAGGCGGTTCTGCGCGAGCAGGATGCCCAGCAGCACCAGCACCGCCCCGGCGGGCTCGTTCCAGTGCAGGGTCTCGCCGAGCAGGACGATGCCCAGCGCCACCCCCACGACCGGCGTGATGTAGGTGACCGTCGACGCGCGGGTGGGGCCCCAGGCTCGCAGAACGTTCTGATTCCAGATGTAGGGGACCCCTGTGCCGAGGCACCCCAGTGCCAGCAGGCTGAGCACGATCGGCACGTCCAGGCGCACAGGGCTCTGCGCCACGACAGGCGTGAGTGCGAGCATGATCGCGGCGGCGATGCCGATGTTGAGGAACGAGAAGACCAGCGCGCTCATTCCGGAGTTCGACAGGAATCGCCGCATGTACGCGAGGCTGAAGCCGTAGCAGGCTGTCGCGCCGAGGATCGCGAGCTGTGCGAGCAGGCTCTGGGTCAGATCCAGTCCCTGCCACGGCGCGATGATCACCATGACCCCGGCAACGCCGACGAGGATGCCGGCGATCTGAGCGGCCTTGAGCCGCTCGACGCGGAACACGGCCCAGGCCATCACCGCGGTCATGATCGGCGTCGTCGCGTTGTAGATGCTCGCAAGGCCCGACGTGACGTACTGCTGCGCCCATGAGAAGAGCAGGAACGGCGCGACGCAGAACGACAGGGCGAGCGCCGTCATGTGGCCCCAGAGGCGCAGTCGACGGGGAAGATGCTCCCGCCGCAGCGCCACGAACACCCCGAGGGTCAGCGCCCCCAGCACGAGCCGGGCCCAGACGACCTGAGCGGGGGAGACGCCCTCGAGGGCGACCTTCATGAACAGGAAGCTCGATCCCCAGATGATCCCGGTGAGCAGGAACTGCACGGTCAGTGCAGCCGCCCCCGGTTGACGCAGCGGCCCCGACGGCGGTGCGGCGGGCGAGGTCGGTGTGACGATCGGGACGGGTGCGGTGCTCACGCGGCGACTCTAGGCCCGGGGTGGGACACGGGGAGCGGGCGGACGGTGCGTCGACCGGAATCCGCCGACGAACGTCCGGATCCCTGCGGCCGGTCGCCGACGGCGCCGGCGATGACGTCGGCCCGGATGCTGCCGGTGCTGCCGGGCTGATAGACTTTCCAGGTTGCCGTTAGATCGGCCGCGGATAAAGAGAGCCCACGCATCAGGCGTCGGGCGCCGCGCAACGAGGAGAGAGGGGATCACCTATGGCACTGGAAGCAGAAGTCAAGAAGGCGATCATCGAAGAGTACGCGACGCACCCCGGTGACACCGGATCCCCCGAGGTGCAGGTCGCGATGCTGACGCAGCGCATCAAGGACCTCACCGAGCACCTCAAGGAGCACAAGCACGACCACCACTCGCGTCGTGGGCTGTTCCTGCTCGTCGGTCAGCGCCGTCGTCTGCTCGGCTACCTCCAGGACATCGACATCGCGCGTTACCGCTCGCTGATCGAGCGTCTCGGACTGCGCCGCTAAGTCGCAACCAGCGTTCAATCGCACAAAACTTCTTGAGGGCCGTCCCAGGTGTGGGGCGGCCCTCGTCGTTCGTGCGGGGGATTCCGGCGCGGTGCAGGCAGGCCGCGGGCGTCAGGCTCCGCGTCGACGCGGGCCGGCGCCTGCGGAGCGGGGCGGCTCGGGGGTGCGGCGCGAACCGGTGGGGTCGCTGCCGCGACCCTCGCGGGCGGCGAGCGCAGGGTCGGCGAACAGCCAGCGCGGCCGAGGCTCGACGAAGGGACGGAAGACGGTGCGCACGGGCCGCGTCGCCAGGCCGAGGGCGATCGCCACCGACAGCACCGCCACCACCGGCAGCCAGAACCACGCGGGATCCAGCTGCTGCAGCACGCCGGACTCGCGGAAGGGGTAGAGGACGAACGAGTGCAGCAGGTAGATGTACATCGTGTACTGGCCGAAGTGGGTCCACCACCTGTCGCGCCGGGGGACGAGCACGAGGAAGGCGGCCGTCAGGATCAGGGCGACCACCATGAGCAGCAGGCGTACCCCACCCGCCCACCACTGGGCGGCGCCGAGCTCGGCATAGCCGGTGTCGTAGAACATCCACGCCCGCAGGTCGAGGGTGCGCCACTCTTCGACGAAGAACCACGTCGCCCAGGCCGCGACCGAGATGACGCCGAGAGCGCCGGCCACCACCCACCACGGTCGTGACCGCAGCAGGTCGAAGCGCGCGATGACGTCGCGGTCTCGCAGCCACCAGCCGAGCGTGAAGAAGAACAGCAGCCCGAGGGTGCGCGCCAGCGAGAAGGTCGAGTCCAGGTTCGGGAGGTATCCGGCGCCGATCGAGATGGCCGCCGTCCACAGCAGGGGCTTCTTCAGCAATGCCAGGTACGGCAGCAAGACGCGGAAGATCCCCAGGGCGAGCAGGAACCACAGAGTCCACGACGGCTGGGTGGGATTGGGGTTGGCCGCCCCTTCGACGAGCCACTTCGTGAGGGTCCAGAGCCCTTCGAAGATCAGGTACGGCACCAGGATGTCGGTGATGACGCGGGCCATCTGGCGCTCGCCGAGCGCACCGGCCTTGGAGAAATAGCCCGAGATGATCGCGAAGGCCGGCATGTGAAAGGCGTAGACAAGCAGATACGCCGCCTGGGCGAGATCCGAGTCGTAGGTCAGGCGCTGCGTCGCGTGGCCGAACACCACAAGCACGATGCAAGCGAAGCGGGCGTTGTCCCAGAAGGGCACGCGCTGCTTCGGTCGCGCGGCGCCGGGCTTCGGCCGAGCCGATGCCGGTCCGCCGCCATTGTGTGCTGCCTCGTCCATCGCGGGCCACACTACCTGCGGAGCCGCCGGGGTCACCGGGGCCTGCGCGCGCGGGAATAACCTGGTAGCGCACGCGTTGGAGCGGATACATTCATTTGCATGGAACGGGTGCCGATCGGCATCCGGGAGCGGAGAACGACCGTGGACGACATGAGCACCGGCACACAGATGCAGTTCGGCATCTTCACCGTGAGCGACATCACGCAGGACCCGACCACGGGGCGCACTCCCAGCGAGGCCGAGCGGATCCAGGCGACCCTCACGATCGCCGAGCACGCCGAGCAGGTGGGGCTGGACGTCTTCGCGCTGGGCGAGCACCACAATCCGCCGTTCTGGTCGTCCTCGCCCACAACGACGCTGGCGTACATCGCCGCACGCACGCGACGACTGATCCTGTCCACGGCGACGACGCTGATCACCACCAACGACCCGGTGAAGATCGCCGAGGACTACGCGATGCTGCAGCATGTCTCTGGCGGCCGCATGGACCTCATGCTCGGCCGTGGCAACACCGGGCCGGTCTACCCCTGGTTCGGCAAGGACATCCGGCAGGGCCTGCCGCTGGCGGTGGAGAACTACGCGCTTCTGCACAAGCTGTGGCGAGAGGACGTCGTGGACTGGGAGGGGAAGTTCCGCACCCCGCTGCAGGGCTTCACGTCGACGCCGCGGCCGCTCGACGGCGTCGCTCCGTTCGTCTGGCACGGCTCCATCCGCACTCCGGAGATCGCTGAGCAGGCCGCGTACTACGGTGACGGCTTCTTCGCCAACAACATCTTCTGGCCCGCCGAGCACTACCAGCGACTCATCGACCTGTATCGCCAGCGCTACGCCCACTACGGTCACGGCACTGCGCAGCAGGCGATCGTGGGCCTGGGAGGCCAGGCGTTCATGGCGAAGAACTCCCAGGATGCCGTCGCCCAGTTCCGGCCGTACTTCGACAACGCGCCCGTCTACGGCCACGGTCCGTCGCTGGAGGATTTCAGCGAAATGACCCCGCTGACAGTGGGCTCGCCGCAGCAGGTCATCGACCGGTACGCCGGCATGCGCGACGTATTCGGCGACTACCAGCGTCAGCTGTTCCTGATGGACCACGCCGGCCTTCCGCTGAAGACGGTGCTCGAGCAGCTGGACTTCCTCGGCGGAGAGGTCGTGCCGGTGCTGCGTCGCGAGTTCGCTCAGAACAGGCCGGACGACGTGCCCGATGCCCCGACCCACGCCGCCCGCGTGGCCGAGGTCTACGGCGACGCCGCCCCGCGCGAGGCGCGCCCGCGCGCCAACCGCGGCGACAACCTCAGCGGTCCCTCCCCCTATCAGGACGCTCCGTCCGGTGCCGCCTTCGGCCTGAGCGGGGGTGCGCGATGAGCGACCGCCGCATCGCCGTCGTCTCGGCGGGACTGTCGAACCCCTCCTCGACGCGCATGCTCGCCGACAAGCTCGCCGCGGCCACCCGGCGCGAACTGGGCGAGCGCGGTGAGGAGGTGCGCATCGACACCGTCGAGCTGCGCGACCTCGCCCACGACATCACCAACAACCTGCTGACCGGCTTCGCTCCGCCCGCCCTGGAAACGGCGATCAACACGGTGGTGTCGGCCGACGGCCTCATCGCCGTGACCCCGATCTTCTCCACCAGCTATTCAGGGCTGTTCAAATCGTTCATCGACATCCTCGACCCCGATGCGCTCACCGGCATGCCGGTGCTCATCGGCGCCAATGCCGGGACCCCGCGTCACTCTCTCGCGATCGACTACGCCATCAGGCCGCTGTTCACGTACCTGCACGCCGAGCCGGTTTCCACCGGCGTCTTCGCCGCATCGAGCGACTGGGGTGCGCCCGCCGATGAGGTCGCCCCGCTCGCCGCGCGCGTGGACCGCGCCGCGCGGGAACTGGCCGACGCCGTCGCTCGCCGCACGACGCGCAGCGAGGGGGACCCGTTCGATCCCGCCACCTATCTGGGTGAGGGGCGTTCCTTCGGGCACCTGCTGGGCGGGCTCGCGGGGGAGTAGGGTCCCACGCCCGGCGGAGCGCGGCCGGCACGTCGCTGGTAGCGTCGGATCACGGTGTCCACCCGGCCCCGCGACGGGAAGAAGGCGACGATGGCGACGCAGCACCCTCTCACGTTGGGCGTCGTCGGCGCCTCACTCAAGCCCGACGAGCGCCGCGTGCCGCTTCACCCCGACCACCTCGAGCGGATCCCCGAGGACCTCCGTGCGCGGATGCTGTTGGAAGCCGGCTACGGCGAGCGCTTCGGGATCTCCGACGACGAGCTGCGGCCGATCGTCGGCGCAATCGTGGACCGGGGAAAGCTGTTCGAGGCGGCCGATGTGCTGCTGCTGCCCAAGCCGCAGCACGCCGATCTGCGCGGAATGCGCGACGGCCAGGTGCTCTGGGGCTGGCCGCACCTCGTGCAGGACGAGGAGATGACCCAGCTCGCCCTCGACAAGCACCTCACCGTCATCGCGTTCGAAGCGATGAATCACTGGAATGCCGACGGCTCGTTCGGTCTGCACGTCTTCCACAAGAACAACGAGCTCGCCGGGTACTGCTCCGTGCTGCACGCTTTGCAGCTGTGCGGCTCGACGGGGGACTACGGCCGGCGGCTGACGGCGGTCGTCATCGGGTTCGGAGCCACGGCCCGGGGCGCCGTGACCGCCCTGCGGGCTCACGGCGTGCAGGATGTGCGCGTGCTCACCAACCGGGCGACGGCGTCGGTCGCAGCGCCCATCCACGCCACTCAGATCATCCAGTTCGACCACGACGGACCCGACACGAGCGAGGTCATCACCGACGAGGGACGCGTGCCGCTGGCGGCCTTCCTCGCCGAGAGCGACATCGTCGTCAACTGCACGCTGCAGGACCCCAACAAGCCGCTGGTGTATCTGAAGACGACCGACCTCGCCGCGTTCCGTCGGGGGAGCCTCATCGTGGACGTCTCATGCGATGAGGGGATGGGGTTCGAGTGGGCGCGGCCGACGAGCTTCGCCGACCCGATGTTCACCGTCGGTGGCTCCGTCAACTATTACGCCGTCGACCACAGCCCGTCGTACTTGTGGAACTCGGCGAGCTGGGAGATCAGCGAGGCGCTGCTGGGCTTCGTTCCCACGGTCATGGCCGGGCGGGCCGCATGGTCCGCCGACGAGACGCTCTCGCGGGCTATCGAGGTGAGCGACGGCACGGTGCACAACGAGGCGATCCTGGAGTTCCAGAACCGGCTGCCGGACGCGCCGTACGACGTGCGGCCGGCCGGGAGACCGGCCGCCGGCAACGGGCCCGCCCAAGGGTGAGGGGCCCGACCGCGCGTGCGGCGGGCCCCCCGGTTGCGGTGTGTCAGCCGCTCTTGCGGCGGAACTCGCGGCGGGTCACGGCGCCGTGGGCGCCGTGCACGGCGGAGTCGCCGTCAAGGTGCGCCTCACCGTTGCGGGTGTGTGCGTTCTTCTTGTCGAGCGCCTCCTTGAACTTGCGCTTCATCTCCTCGGAGGCTGCGGACGTGTCATCGGTGCTCATGGGACCAGCCTACGCAGGGCGCACCCGTCGCGGGTAGCGGGCGTACCGTCTCGCAGACGCGTGACAGGCGGCGCCTGCTAGGCTCGGTCAGGGTGCCCTTGTGGCATCCGCTCAATCGAATACTGAGCTCAGGGAGCAGGCCCGGCAGAAAGCTGGTCCCCTGTGGTGGATTCCCGTCCGAAATCGGACGGTGGTCTTCTACTGGTGGCCAGCGCAGGCGGACCTGCGGACTTGTTCCGCGCGCCCATATCTGCCTGTTCCTGCTCCTTCGAACGATCTCGTGCGCGAAACGCGCGTGCGAGTCTAAACAAAGAAGGAGAGACCTCTTGGAAGGTCCTGAAATCACCGCCGCCGAAGCCGTCCTGGACAACGGACGTTTCGGCACCCGCACCATCCGCTTCGAAACCGGCCGCCTCGCGCAGCAGGCGCAGGGCGCCGTCGCCGCCTACCTCGACGAGGAGACGATGCTGCTGTCGGCCACCAGCGCCGGCAAGCACCCTCGTGAGGGCTTCGACTTCTTCCCGCTGACCGTCGACGTCGAAGAGCGTTCGTACGCCGCAGGCAAGATCCCCGGCTCGTTCTTCCGCCGCGAGGGCCGCCCCTCCACCGAGGCGATCCTGGTCTGCCGTCTCATCGACCGCCCGCTGCGCCCCTCGTTCGTCGAGGGCCTGCGCAACGAGGTGCAGATCGTCGTGACCGTGCTCTCGATCGCCCCGGGCGAGTACTACGACGCGCTCGCGATCAACGCCGCCTCGCTGTCCACCCAGATCTCCGGTCTGCCCTTCTCGGGTCCGATCGCCGGCGTGCGCCTCGCGCTCATGCCCGGTCACGGTGAGCACGCCGACCAGTGGATCGCCTTCCCCAAGGTCGAGCAGATGGAAGAGGCCGTCTTCGACCTCATCGTCGCCGGCCGTGTGCTGCCCGACGGCGACGTCGCGATCATGATGGTCGAGGCCGAGGCCACCGAGAACAGCTGGAACCTGATCAAGGCCGGCGCCACCAAGCCCAGCGAGGAGATCGTCGCGCAGGGCCTGGAGGCTGCGAAGCCCTTCATCAAGGAGCTCGTCGGCGCGCAGAACGTGGTGGCCAACACCGCCGCGAAGGAGATCAAGCAGTTCCCGGTCTTCCTGCCCTACAGCCAGGAGACGTACGACTTCGTCTCGGCTCGCGCGCACGACTCGCTCGTCCCGATCTACCAGATCGCCGACAAGCAGGAGCGTCAGGCCGCCGATGACGAGCTGAAGGACCGCGTCAAGGCCGAGCTGATCGCCGCGACCGAGGCCGGCGAGCTGCCGGCAGCGGCACCGCTGGAGTTCTCCGCCGCCTACAAGTCGGTCACGAAGAAGATCGTGCGCGATCGCATCCTCTCCGAGGGTGTGCGCATGGACGGTCGTGGCCTGGCGGACATCCGTCCGCTGGACGCCGAGGTGCAGGTCATCCCGCGCGTGCACGGTTCGGCCATCTTCCAGCGCGGCGAGACCCAGATCCTGGGTGTCACCACGCTGAACATGCTCAAGATGGAGCAGCAGATCGACTCGCTGTCGCCCACGACGAGCAAGCGCTACATGCACCACTACAACTTCCCGCCCTACTCGACCGGTGAGACCGGCCGTGTCGGCAGCCCCAAGCGTCGCGAGATCGGGCACGGCTTCCTCGCCGAGCGCGCCCTCGTGCCGGTGCTGCCCAGCCGCGAGGAGTTCCCGTACGCGATCCGTCAGGTCTCCGAGGCGCTGAGCTCCAACGGCTCGACCTCGATGGGCTCGGTGTGCGCGTCGACCCTGTCGCTGCTGAACGCGGGTGTGCCGCTGCGCGCTCCGGTCGCCGGCATCGCGATGGGTCTCGTCTCGGCTGAGGTCGACGGTCAGACCCGCTACGCGGCGCTGACCGACATCCTCGGTGCCGAGGACGCCCTCGGTGACATGGACTTCAAGGTCGCCGGCACGAGCGAGTTCGTCACCGCGATCCAGCTCGACACGAAGCTCGACGGCATCCCGTCGTCGGTGCTGACCGCCGCGCTGCAGCAGGCCAAGGACGCCCGTATGACGATCCTGAGCGTGCTGAACGCCGCGATCGACGGCCCCGACGAGATGGCGCCGACGGCTCCGCGCGTGATCAGCGTGCAGATCCCCGTCGACAAGATCGGCGAGCTGATCGGCCCCAAGGGCAAGACGATCAACGCGATCCAGGATGAGACCGGCGCGCAGATCTCCATCGAGGAGGACGGCACCGTCTACATCGGCGCGACCGACGGCCCCGCGGCCGAGGCCGCTCGTGCCCAGGTCAACGCGATCGCCAACCCCACCAACCCGGAGGTCGGCGAGCAGTTCCTCGGCACCGTGGTGAAGCTGGCCGCGTTCGGTGCGTTCATCTCGCTGCTGCCCGGCAAGGACGGCCTGCTGCACATCAGCGAGGTCCGCAAGCTCGCCGGCGGCAAGCGCGTCGAGAACGTCGAAGACGTGCTCGGCGTGGGCCAGAAGCTGCTGGTGCGCATCACCAAGATCGACGATCGCGGCAAGCTGTCGCTGGAGCCCGTGGTGGAGGAGAGTGCCGCCGAGGCCGCTCCCGCCGAGGCCGCTGAGGTGCCTGCAGAGGCCTGATTCCGATCACGCGCGAACACCCGTCTCTCCTGTGGAGGGCGGGTGTTCGCCGTTTGTCCCCCGTATGGCGGACACACGCGCACGTTGTGACCAGAACGTTATGCAAAGTTCACCCGACGTGCAGAGCAATGGCCGGGCGTGTCCCAGGCCTGGCTTACCCTCGAGATAAGCGCCGGGGGCGTGGACGAAACGGCTCGGGTCCTGCGAGGGATCCGTGGGGGGGTGTGACATGGGTTTATTCGGCGTCGGCCCGACGGATACGTCGACGCGCCTGCCCGCGGCCCCGGGCGGCCATCCCTCTGCTCCCATCCCCGTCATGGGGCCGCCGGTGGGAACCGGCGTGCGCACACCACTGGGGGAGTCGGGGCTGTCGGTCTTCCCGTTCATCCTGGGCGGCTCCGAATTCGGGTGGCACGTCGATCTGGAATCCAGTCACGCCATCCTCGACGGCTACCTCGAGCTCGGCGGTAACGCGGTGCACACCTCCGACTCCTATGCCGGCGGCCGCAGCGAGCACATCCTCGGCCAGTGGATCCACTCGCGGGGTCTGCGCGACGAGGTGGTCGTCTCGGTGCGCGTGGGTGGCCATCCCGAGCACCCGGGGCTCGGCCCCGTCAACCTGGTGCGTGCGGTGGAGGCATCGCTCACCGCATTGCGCACCGACCGCATCGACCTGCTGTACCTCGACGGCGGCTCCGACCGCACCACTGCCCTCGAAGATGCTCTCGCCACGGTGCAGTGGCTGGTCGAGGCGGGCAAGGTGCGTGCCGTCGGCGCGTTCGGCTTCACCGCTCCCCAGCTGGTCGAGGCGAGGATTCTCTCCTCTGCCGGTCTGCCGCGCCTGACCACGCTCGACGTGCCCTACAACCTGCTGCGTCGGACTGACTTCGAGGGCGACCTTCGCCTGGTCGCCGGGGCGCAGAGCATCGCGGTGACCCCCTCGCAGACGCTCGAGCACGGCTTCCTCGCCGGGCACCACCGCTCGCGTTCGCGGGTAGGGGCCTCCGTCCGTGGGGCGCAGCTGGCCGCGAGCATCAATCGCCGCGGCACGCGCACGCTGAAGGCCCTCGACGCCCTCGGTGCCGAGCTGGGCGTGTCCGACGCCGCCGTGGCCCTGGCGTGGGTGCTGGCGCAGAAGACGGTCGTGGCTCCGATCGTCAACGTGTACTCCCCGTCCCACGTCGGGGAGCTGGTGCAGGGCGTGGGCGTGAAGCTCGGGCGCAGCCAGCTCGCCGAGCTGGCCCGCGCGGCGGCGTGATCGCCTGACATAGGCTGGAGAATGCGCCCGGCAGGGCGATTCCCCCGACGAAGTGAGAAGCGTGACGCAATACCTCTACCTCGTGCGACATGGAGAGCACATCGATGCCGAGCACGGCATCGATGACGGCCCCCTCTCGCCGCGCGGTCAGCGCCAGGCTTCGCTTCTGGCCGACCGCCTGTCGGGGGTGCCGCTGACCGCGGTGTGGCATTCGCCCCTGGAACGCGCCGCAGAGACCGCCCGCGCGGTCGCCGATCGTCTGCCGGCCGTGTCGCCGCAGCCGAACGGGTTGCTGTTCGACTGCGTCCCCACCGGTATGTCCGAGGACACCCCGGCCGTGTACGAATCCTTCTTCGGCTCGTACACCGAGGCCGAGACCGAAGCCGGATCGGCGCAGATGGCCGACGCCGTTGCCGAGTTCCTGCGTCGGAAGCCCGACGCCCACGAACTGATCATCACTCACAACTTCGTGATCGCCTGGTTCGTCCGCGAGGTGCTGCAGATGCCGGCGTGGCGGTGGCTGACCCTCAACCAGGCACACTGCGGGCTGACCGTGGTCGCCCAGCGCAGCGGGCGCCCCTGGACGCTCATCTCCCACAACGACCTGGGCCACCTGCCGGTCGAGCTGCGCACCGGACTGCCCGAGCTGCCGCCGGTCTGATACCGATCCGGTAACACCTCTGCCGATCCGCACGGCGGGCCCCGGTCCCCTCGGGCACTCTGTGATCGGGTGGGTGCGACACACGAAGATCATCCTCGCGATGGACGCGGTGTTCACAGCTGGCGCATAGCCTGCCCATATGACGCGGCGAGTGCGCCGCGGTGACTCTGGGAGGAACATGAACCGTCACACTGCGGGCGCTGTCGTCGGCACCGCCGCTCTGCTGATCGCCCTGACCGGGTGCACCGCGTCCGACGCCGACGCCGTCGCCGCGGAGGAGTCCCCGCTGGGTGCCTACCTCGCCTCCGCCTGGGGCAGCGATCTCAGCGAGGAGGAGCAGCTCGAGAAGTACGAGAAGGAGAACACCGAGCGCGAGGAACTCGTCGCCGCATGCATGAACGAGGCGGGCTTCGAGTACATCCCGAACTCGAACAACGGCACCGTCGTCTTCGGCGACGATGACGTATGGGACCCGGACTCCCGCGAATGGGTGGCCCAGTACGGCTACGGAATGGTCGAGTCCCCAGGCATGGACGAGCCCATGCCTGCCGATGAGGAGTACAGCGACCCGAACCAGGACTACGTCTCGGGCCTCACCGAATCCGAGCAGGCGGCGTATTACGAGGTGCTCTACGGTCCCGGCATCCCCGAAGAGGAGATGGACGAGGACGGCTCGTACGAGTGGGATTGGACACAGGCCGGATGCCACGGCTGGGCCCAGCACGAGATGGACGGCGACAACCCGCTGACCTCGGACGAGCACAAGCCTCTGATGGATGCGCTCAACACGTTCTACACCGACATGCAGGTCGCTCCTGAGTTCGCCGACCTCAACGCCGAGTGGGCCGCCTGCATGGATGAGTCCGGGCACTCCGGTTTCGTCGCACAGATGGACGCGCAGAACTCGTTCATCGACGAGCTGAACGCGTACTACGAGGGCCAGACCGAGTGGATCGAGGACGACCCGGTGCTGGCCGAGCTGGCCGAGCGCGAAATCGAGCTCGCGCTGGCCGACCTCGACTGCCGCGAGGAGACGGACTACCGCGACGAGCAGACGAAGATCACCGCCGCCCTCGAGGAGCAGTTCATCGCCGACCACAAGGCGGAACTGGACGCGTTCAAGGCCGCTGCCGAGCAGGGACGATAAGTGGGCCGCCGCGACGCGCGGGCGTTCGACGATCTGCTGCCGGTCGATGAGGCGACGGAGCCCGCGATCGTCGGCGACGTCGGTGCGGCAGAACCCGACCTCCCTGACACCCCGTCGGCGAAGGTGCAGGGGTGGGGCCGCGTCTTCCGCACCAACCGCGCCTTGTGGTTCATCGCGGCCGCCGCGGTGCTGAGCCTCGTCGTCGGCCTTCTCGTGGGCAGGTTCGTCCTGTCGCCGGCGGATGCCGCGTCTCTCACCGACCCGCCCGAAGCCGGCCTCATCACCGTCGCCGTGGAGCGCGGCATCCTGAGCAACGATGTGACGATCCGCGGCGACGTCGGCTATGCCGACTCGGTCGAGGTGACGATAGACACCGCCGCCCTCGGCGGCCCCGCAGTGGTCACCGGGAGCGTTCCCGAGGTCGGCGCCACCCTCGAGCCGCTCGCGGTCGCTCTCGAAGTGGCCGGACGGCCCGTCATCGTGCTGCCCGGTGAGCTGCCGGCCTATCGCACGCTCGTGGTGGGGCTGACGGGGCCCGACGTGGTGCAGTTCAAGGAGGCGATGCGGGCGGTGGGCATCGACGCCGGAGACCCGGCGTCTGACGTCTTCGACGCCACGGCTGCCGCGGCTGTCGCCGAGCTCTACGCGCAGGTCGGCTACCCGGCCCCGGTGTCGGACGAAGGGGCCGCCGACGCCGTGCTCGCCGCGCAGGAGGGCGTGCGCTCGGCCGAGCAGGCGCTCGCCGCAGCGCGGGCCGATCTGGGGCAGGCTTCCGGCGGCGCGTCGGCCGTGGACGTCCGTGCCGCAGACAACGCCGTCAACAGCGCCCAGCGCGCCCTCGATGTGCGGCTGGCGCAGCGCCCCGCCGAGCCGGCCGAGGTGCCGGCCTGGGACGCCGAGGTGTCCGACCTGCGCGACACGCTGGAACTTCGCCGCCTGGAGCGTCGCCAGCTCGACATCGCCCCGGACACGACGGGCCCCCGCGCCGCGGTCGATGCCGCCGAACGCCAGCTCGCCGATGCCCGCCAGCTGCTGGACCGGGCGCGGGAGCAGGCGCTGCCGTCGCTGTCGGCGGGTGAGGTGCTCTACCTCAGCGAGCTGCCGCGCCGCGTCGACGCCGTCGACGTCACCCGTGGGCAGGTGCTGCAGGGCGCGGCGATGATCGTGTCGGGGGCGTCGATCACCCTCATCGGCGCGGCAGCGCCCGCCGACGGCGCCCTGCTCGAGGTCGGCGGCGAGGCCACGTTCGAGCTCGCCGACGGCACACCGCACCGCGCGGTGATCGCCGCCCTCGCCCCCGGGGCGACCCAGGGGGACCGGTGGGAGATCACCCTGCAGCCCGACGAGCTCACCGCAGATCAGGCGATGCAGCTGCAGGGGCGGAACGTGCGGGTGTCCCTCCCCGTCGGCGCGACGGCCGGGGAGGTGCTCTTCGTGCCTGTTGCGGCACTGACGGCAGGACCCGGCGGCGAGGCGCGCATCGAGGTGGTCGACGGCGATCCGCGCGACGGTGAGGATGCGGCCACCCGGCTCGTGGTCGTGACCACAGGACTGGCGGCCGGCGGCTTCGTCGAGGTCGAAGCCGTGGACGGGGAGCTCGCCGAGGGCGCCCTCGTGGTGGTCGGGCGGTGACCGAGGCGCTCCTGGAGCTTCGGGACGTGACCCGTTCGTTCGCCGGTCCGCCCGAGGTGCAGGCGCTCAAGGGCGTCAACCTGCGCATCGCCCGCGGGGACTACGTCTCCATCGTCGGGCCGAGTGGGTCGGGCAAGTCGACGATGCTGAACATGCTGGGGCTGCTGGACCGCCCGAGCGTGGGGGAGTACCGCATCGACGGTGTCGTGACCGGGACCCTCACCGAGAACGAGCGCGCGGCGGTGCGTGCGCGCCGGATCGGGTTCGTGTTCCAGTCGTTCCACCTCATGCCGCGGCGCACCGTCTTGGACAACGTGCTCATGCCGATGCTCTACAGCGGGGTGCCGCGGCACGAGCGCGAACGCCGGGCCCGTGACACGCTCGAGCGGGTGGGGCTGGAGCACCGCCTCGATTTCCTTCCCACGACGCTTTCCGGTGGCGAGCGGCAGCGTGTCGCCGTCGCGCGCGCCGTGGTCAGCACCCCCAGCGTGCTGCTGGCTGACGAGCCGACGGGAAACCTGGATGCCGCCACCTCCGAAGAGGTGATGGAGCTGTTCGACGACCTGCGCGCCGACGGGCTCACCCTCGTCGTCATCACCCACGACAGCACCGTGGCCGCCCGCGCCGACCGGCGCGTGCGCATCGCCGACGGTCGCCTGAGCGAGGAGTCCTGATGCGGTGGCGTCCTCGGCTGCGGCGTAAGCCCGTGGCATCCGACTCCGCTGCGGCATCCGACTCCGCGGAAGGCGACACCACGGCAGCGACTGATCTCGTGCCCCACGTGCGGCGCGCCGATCGCTTCACCTTCCAGGATCTCGTGGTCGAGGCGACCGCGGACATCGGCTCCAGGCCGGGCCGGCTGGCGATGACGCTCGTGGGAACGGTGCTCGGCATCGGTGCCCTGGTCGCGACGATCGGCTTCGCGCAGACGGCCGCGCACCAGATCGAGCGTCAATTCGACGCGGTGAAGGCGACGCAGGTGGTGGTCTCGCCCGGCGAGACCGCGACCGCGTCGGGCGGCAGCGCGGCCACGGCCCGGCTGCCGTGGGACGGCGTCGACCGCGTCACACGGCTCGTCGGCGTGGAGGCGGCGACGCTCGTCGCCGACTTGTCGCTCGGTGATGACTCCATCACCGCCGTGCCGGTGAACGACCCCTCGGCGCCCGCGGTCGCGTCGCCCGCCCTCGTCGCCGCGACGGCAGGCCTGCTCGACGTGATCGGCGGGCAACTGGTGACCGGTCGCATGTTCGACGCCGGGCACGACCAGCGGGCGGACCGTGTCGTGGTGCTCGGTGCGCGCGCGGCGGAGCGCTTGGGGATCAACCGGGTGGACCGGCAGCCGTCGGTGTTCATCGGGGGAGTCCCCTACGCCGTCGTCGGGGTCTTCGACGGGGTGCAGGCCCGCGGCGGGCTGCTCGACGCCGTCGTCATGCCGATGCAGACGGCGCGCGCGGAGCGGGCGCTGACGGCCCCCGGCGAGATGCAGATCCGGATATCCATGGGAACCGGGCCGCAGGTGGGCAAGCAGTCGGCCATCGCGCTGTCGCCCGGTGCCCCCGAGAACCTGGAGGTCGCCGCGCCGTCGGCGCGCTCAGTCCTCGGCGACAGCGTGAGCGCCGACGTCAACGTGGTCTTCCTGATCCTCGGAGGCATCGTGCTGCTGGCGGGTGCGCTGGGCATCGCGAACGTGACGATGCTCAACGTCATCGAGCGCGTGCCCGAGATCGGCCTGCGCCGGGCGCTGGGCGCGACGGGACGGCAGATCGCATCGCAGTTCGTGGTGGAGTCGATCATCATCGGGCTGCTCGGCGGTCTGCTGGGAGCCGCGCTGGCCGTGGTGTCGGTCGTACTGTTCTCGGTGGCACAGCAATGGACACCGATCATCGACCCGTGGATCGCCGTCGGCGGCGCGGTCCTCGGCGCTGTGGTCGGTCTCGTCGCCGGCTGGTTCCCGGCTCGGCGTGCCTCGCGCATCGAGCCGGTGACCGCGCTGCGCGGCGGCCGCTGATCGCTCGCGAGTGAGTATTCGTCACGCCGAGTGAGTATTCGTCACGCCGCGTGAGTATTCGCCCCAGCGGGCAGCTCGTCTACTCGGAACGGCTGTGTGCTGGCCCCGCATCGCTGCGCGGAGCCGATCGCTCGCCGAGCACCTTCCCATACCACCGGGTCGCGTTGCTGTTGTCGTTGTACGGCTCGATGGCGACGAACCCGGATGCCGCGTACAGCCGCCCCGCCGCTTCGAGACTGTGGTGCGTGTCGAGGACGAGCTCGCCGGCCCCCCACTGCCGCGCGGCATCCTCGAGCCCACCCAGCAACAGCCGGCCCCACCCGCGACCGCGCGTCTCGGGCCGCAGGTACAGGTGCTTCACCTCGTATCGGCGCCCGTCAGGGCCGTCGGCGATGCGCCGGATGCCGCCACAGCCGACCGCGCGCCCCTCGTCGTCCTCGACCATCAGGAACACCCCCGCGTCGGGAGTGAAGGCCGCCGGGTCGGGGAAGACGGTGCGGTACGCCGGGCCGGGGAAGGTCTCGGCCCGCATGGCGAAGTACTCCTCGAGCAGCTCGCGCGCGGCGGGGTCGTCGACGGGTGCGGGGCGCAGGCTCACCATGCCTTCGAGCGTAGCCCCGTAGGCTGGTGGCATGACGACACGCGTGGCCCTCGTCGGCGCGACCGGCAAGCTCGGCAGCATCGTGAGCGGGGTCGTGGCCGAGACAGAAGGCTTCGAACTGGTTGCGGCGCTGTCGTCGGCGAGCGATCTTTCGGAGATGGATGCCGCCGACCTCGTGATCGACACCTCGACCCCCGCCGTCTCGATCGACGTCGTGCGCCGCGCCGTCGAGCGGGGGAAGCAGCTGCTCGTGGGAACCTCCGGGTGGTCGGCCGAGCGCATCGCCCTCGTGCGCCCGCTCGTGCAGGACGCGGGCACCGGCGCCGTGTTCATCCCGAACTTCTCGCTCGGCTCCGTGCTCGGAACCGCGCTCGCCGCGGCATCCGCCCCGTTCTTCCCCTCGATCGAGATCGTCGAGGCTCACCGTGAGACCAAGGTCGATTCCCCCAGCGGCACCGCGGTGCGCACCGCCGAGCTGATCGCCGCCTCGCGCTCCCAGGTCGGTCCCGTCGAGTCGCCACACGTCGACCAGCGCGCACGCGGGCAGCAGGTCGCGAGCGTGCCGATCCATTCGCTGCGCCGTCCCGGGGTCATCGCCCGCCAGGAGACGATCCTCTCGGGGCCGGGGGAGTCGCTGTCGATCGTGCACGACACCATCGACCCCGCCCGCGCCTACGCGCCCGGAATCCGCCTGGCACTGCAGGCCGCACGGGACGCCCGCGGGGTGGTGGTGGGCCTCGACAGCTTCTTGGACATCGGCATCCGTTTTCCCGGCGCGGAACCGGCCGATGCGGGTATCGACGAAGGCGGCGTGCCCGGTCAGGTCGCCCGCACCACCGGCGCATGAGCGCCCGTATCGGCGTCGCCGTGATGGCGGTGATGCTGGCGCTGTACATCGTGCTCGTCGCCCACCGCGGTTGGCTGCTGCTGATGAGCGGCGAACCGGTCGGCGTCGCGATGGGCGTGGCCCTGTTCGCGCTGCCGGTGCTGGCGGCGTGGGGCCTGGGTCGTGAGCTGTGGTTCGGGGTGCGGGCACAGCAGGTCGGACGCCGTCTCGAGGCCGAGGGCGGTCTTCCCGTCGAAACCGTCTCGGTGCGTCCGAGCGGCCGTCCGCTGCGCGAAGAGGCCGATGCGCTCTTCCCCCGCTACCGCGCGGAGGTCGAGGCGGCACCGGACGACTGGCGTGCCTGGTACCGGCTGGGCCTGGCCTACGACGCGGCGGGCGACCGCCGACGCGCGCGCGCTGCGGTGCGCAAGGCGATCGCGCTGGAGCGCACGTCGCGCACCGCGCCCCGCTAGGCCACCCCGCCCCGCTAGGCAGCCCCGCCAGGCGCCGCAACCCCGCCCGGCAACCGCCCCGGCTACGAAGCCAGCGCCGCCGCGACCGCCTCGTCGACGGTCTCATGCTCGAAGTCGAAGCCCGTCGCCTCCAGCACGTGCGGTACGACGAACGCATCGGTCGTGAGCAGCGCCTCGGTCGCGTCCGGGCCGAGCACGAGTCGCATCGCCCAGGCGGGCGCACGCACGAGGTAGGGGCGGTTCAGCTGCACCGCCAGCGCGAAGCCGAGGTCGTTCGCGGTCGCCCGTGTGGGCCCCGACAGGTTCACGGGTCCTTCGACGTCGGCATCGATGAGGTGGCGGATCGCACGCACCTCGTCGTCGAGCGAGATCCACGGCCACGCCTGCGTGCCGCGGCCGATCGGACCGGAGACACCCGCCCGAGTCAGCAGCAACAGGGGCTTCAGGACCCCCTCGCGGTGCACGACGGGCGCGGTGCGCAGCGCGACGACCCGGGCACGGTCACCGGCCGCGAAGGCTGCCGTCTCCCATTCGCCGCAGAGGTCGGCGAGGAACGTCTCACCCCGGCCGGCGGTCTCGGCGAGACGCTCGCCGGGCGCGGATCCGTAATATCCCACCGCCGACGACGACAGGAAGGCGGGGGCGTCGTCGCCCAGGTCGCGCACGGCACGGGCGATTGCCTGCGTCGGCGTGATGCGCGACCACAGCAGCTCGTGCTTGTATGCCTCGGTCCAGGGAAACCGCCCGATGCTGGCGCCGTTGAGGCCCACCACCGCGTCGGCGCCGGCGAGCACGTCGGGGTTGAGCGGGGAGTCGTCGGTGAGCCACTCGACCTCGTCGGGGGCGGCGGGCGCCCGACGCACGAGTGTGGTGACGGCGATGCCGTCGGCGCGCAGCGACTCGGCGAGCGCGCTGCCGATCAGCCCCGACGCCCCCGCCAGCACGACGCGTCGTGGTCGTCCCTGGTCGACCATGTCAGGCGAGGGTCGCCTCGAGGGTGATCTCGATGCCCGCGAGTGCGGCCGACACGGGGCACCCGCTCTTGGCCTCTTCGGCGAGGCGGGCGAAGTCCTCCGGCGACAGGCCGGGGACGCTCGCGTTGACGTTCAGGTGGCTGCCGCGGATGCCCTCTCCCGGGACGAAGGTGACCGAGGCGGTGGTCTCGATGCGCTCGGGGGGCGTGCCGTTCTGGGCGAGCGCGTTCGAGAGCGCCATCGAGAAACAGGACGAATGCGCGGCGGCGATGAGCTCTTCGGGGGTCGTCACCGACGCGGATCCCTCGCTGCGGGCCTTCCAGTTCACGGCGAACGGACCCTGGTGCGAGGTTCCGAGGTCCACCTCGCCCGACCCTTCGAAAAGTGTGCCCTGCCACGTGGTGCTGGCTTCGCTCGTGACGCTCATGGTGTCCTCCCGGTCGGCGGGGCGCCGGGCGCGCTCCCGGTGCGAGCCTAACGGGGCGGATGCCGCGGGGGAACGGCTGCGTGGCCGTCAGGCCGTGCCGGGGCGTGCTCGGCCCACGAGCCCGACCCGCTGCAGCAGCAGGTACAGGTGACAGCCGAGGCAGAGGCCGAACGCGGCGTTGAGGAAGCTGGCGACGAAGGCCGCCGCCGCGGCGACGGGCAGCGACCACGGCACGCCCGCCAGGTGCAGCAGCAGGCCGAGAGCGCACACGAAGAGCCCGACACCCTGCGCGAACCGCGGTGGGCGCGGGTCCTCGAGGTCGGTCGGCGGGGCCAGCCGTGGCTTCACGAGCGTGCGGAAGAGCGCCGCCCAGGGCGCCGTGCGCGGTGACAGCACGCCCCACAGGAACAGCAGCGCCAGGACGAGCAGGGCGACGAAGCCCGGGTCACCGGCACGCTCGGCCACGGACGCCTGTGCGACGGCCCAGCCGACGGGGGCGAAGACCTCGTCGGCCAGCGGTTGGTAGGCGAACCAGCCGAACGGCGCGCGGGCGGTCGACATGCCCACGAGGCCGAGCAGCGTGGTCCCGAGCAGCAGTGCCGACGTGATGGCCGCCGCGAAGCGGGGACCGCGGGGGTCGATCCCGGCGGGCGTGGCATCCACAGGCCGGTTCACCCGCCGATGTCCGATGTCAACCGGGCGAGCTCGAGTTCGACCACGTGGCGGGTGGGGATGCCGCCGAAGCGGGTCTGGATGGCACCATCCCCGTCGAGGATCAGCGTCGTGGGTGTCTGCAGCACGCCGAAGTGCTTGGCGATGTCGGGGCGGTGGGTGAGGTCGACGTCGAGGTGCAGCACCCCGTCGCGCTCGTCGGCGACGGCCGAGAGCGTGCGGTGCACGCCCGGGCAGCGGGAGCACATCTCGGTGCTGAACTGCAGCAGCGTCGCCGTGTCGCCCAGGCGCTCCGCGCCCAGCCGCTCGGGATCCACGACCTCGTTGGGCACGTGGTGCTGCGGCCGGCCCTGTCTCCAGCGGGCGAAGACGCCGACCCCGAGGGTCACCGCGAGCAGCGCGGTGAGGATGAGGAGAGCATCGACGGGGTTCACTATGGCTCAGGCTAGCCCTTCCGCGTGTAGGGGCGCGCGCGCTGTGGATAAGCCGCCGGCGGCGACCGCGGGTATCGTGGCAGCCGTGACCACGGCGATCCCCACCCCGTACGAGGACCTCCTGCGCGACGTGCTCGAGCACGGCACCCGCAAGGACGACCGCACCGGCACCGGCACCACGAGCGTGTTCGGCCGGCAGATCCGGTTCGACCTGGCCGAGGGGTTCCCCCTCATCACCACCAAGCGGGTGCACTTCAAGTCCATCGCGTACGAGTTGCTGTGGTTCCTGCGCGGCGAGTCGAACGTGTCGTGGCTGCGCGAGCACGGCGTCACGATCTGGGACGAATGGGCGGATGCCGACGGCGAGCTGGGCCCCGTCTACGGCGTGCAGTGGCGCTCATGGCCGACGCCCGACGGCGGCCACATCGACCAGATCGCCCAGATCGTCGACCAGATCCGCACGAACCCCGACTCCCGCCGACTGATCGTGTCGGCGTGGAATGTCGCCGACATCCCGAGCATGGCCCTCGCGCCCTGCCACGCCCTCTTCCAGTTCTACGTCGCCGACGGCAAGCTCTCGTGCCAGCTGTACCAGCGCTCGGCCGACCTGTTCCTGGGCGTGCCGTTCAACATCGCCTCCTATGCGCTGCTGACCCTCATGGTCGCCCAGCAGACGGGCCTCGAGCCCGGAGAGTTCGTCTGGACCGGCGGCGACTGCCACATCTACGACAACCACCTCGAGCAGGTGCGCGAGCAGCTCAGCCGCGACCCGTACCCCTACCCGACCCTGCGTCTGGCCCGCACCCCGGAGTCGATCTTCGACTACCGCTACGAAGACTTCCTCGTCGAGGACTACCGGCACCACCCGGCCATTCGCGCCGCGGTGGCGGTGTGAGCGCGCCGATCGGCCTGGTCTGGGCCGAAGCCCGCGGCGGCGTGATCGGCGCCGAGGGCGGCATGCCCTGGCACGTCCCCGAGGACCTCGCCCATTTCAAGGCGGTCACCGCCGAAGCGCCCGTCATCATGGGCCGCAAGACCTGGGAATCGTTCCCGGCGCGGTTCCGGCCGCTGCCGGGGCGACGCAACATCGTCGTCACGCGCGACCCCGCCTGGGCCGCCGAGGGCGCCGAGCGCGCCGGTTCGCTGGATGCCGCGCTGCAGCTCGCCGACGCCGGCGCGGACGCCCCCGACCGCATCTGGGTGATCGGCGGCGGCGGTCTCTTCCGCGAGGCGATCGACCGTGCCGACCGGCTCGAGGTCACCGAGCTCGATCTCGACGTTGACGGCGACACGTTCGCGCCCGACCGCAGCGCGTGGCGCACGGTCGACACGGACCCGGGGGAGGGGTGGCACACGTCGCGCACCGGCGTCCGCTACCGTTTCCTCACCCTCCGGCCGGCGTCGTAGGCTCGCCCCCATGGCGAAGACGGCACTCATCACCGGCGCGAGCTCCGGGCTGGGCGCCGAGTACGCCCGGCAGCTGGCAGAGCGCGGCATGGGTCTCGTGCTCGTCGCACGGGATGCCGATGCGCTCGCCGCACTCGCAGACGATCTCACCGCTTCGCACGGCGTGGGGTGCGAGGCGCTCGCCGCCGACCTGCTCGATCCCGATGGCCTCGCCTCGGTCGTCGCGCGGCTGGGCGACGAGGACCGCCCCGTCGACATGCTCGTCAACAACGCCGGCTTCGGGTTGCCGCTGGCCTTCGAGACCAACGACATCGCCGACGAGCAGCGCCATCTCTCCCTGCACGTCGCCGTGCCGATGGCGCTCATGCGCGCCGCCCTCCCCGGCATGCTGGCCCGCCGCCGCGGGCGCATCGTCAACGTGGCATCCGTCGCCGCGTTCACCCCGCGCTCGACCTACGGCGCCGTCAAGGGCTGGCTCATCAGCTTCAGCCGCTGGGCGAACGTCGCCTACAGCCCGCGCGGGGTGATGGTCACCGCGGTGTGCCCCGGGTTCACGCACACGAACTTCCACGAGCGCATGGGCATGGAGCCGGGGCGCGAGGGCGTGCCCGCGTGGATGTGGCTCGACGCCCGCGACGTCGTGGTGGAGTCGCTGCGCGATGTCGCCCGCGGGAAGTCCGTCTCGGTGCCGTCGCTGCGGTACAAGGCGCTCGTCGCGCTCACGCGCGTGCTGCCGGACCGCCTCGTGGTCGCCACGGCGTCGAAGGGCCGCTGATCAGGCGAAGCGCCCCAGGCGGATGCCGGCGTACGCGAGTGCGGCGATGGTCTCGCCGTCGGTGATGCGGCCGTCGGCGATCATCGCGAGCGCTTCGCCGAACGGCACCCAGTGCACGGCGTCGATCCCCTCCTCGGCCTGGGTGTGCGCGGCGTCCTGCACCGTGCCGATGCCGCGGGCGAGGAAGACGTGCTCGGGGGCGACGGCGATGCCGTTCAGCGCGCTCATCACACCCAGGCTCTCCCAGTCGGATGCCGTCACGCCCGCTTCCTCGGCGAGCTCACGGCGGGCGGCGTCCAGCGGGTCCTCGCCGTCAGAGCCGCCGGCGGGCACCTCGAGCGACGCTCCGACGGTGTAACGGTCCACCGCGACCAGGCACACGCGCTGTTCGTCGTCGACGGCGACGACGAACACGGCCGGATGCCGCATCTCGACCACCCCGTAGATGCCCCGTCCGGCGGGGCCGGTGACGGCGTCCTCCCGCACGCGGATCCACCTGTTGCCGTACACCTCGCGGGTCGCTCGGGTCTGCCACGTCATGGCGCGACACTATCGGGAGCGTGCCGGTGAACCGATACCCTGGGAATATGACGCATCAGGCCAACCCGTTCGGACAGGTCCTCGTCGCGCTGGTCACACCGATGACCGCCGACGGTGAGGTCGACTGGCCCGCCGTCGAGAAGCACATGGACGACGTCATCGCCGCCGGCGCCGACGGCATCGTCGTCACCGGCACGACGGGGGAGACGAGCACCCTCACCGACCCGGAGAAGATCCGCCTCGTCGAGGTCGGCAAGGACGTCGCGGCCGGCCGCGCCAAGATCATCACCGGCGGCGGGTCGAACGAGACCGCCCACGCCATCGAGCTGTACAAGGCCAGCGAGAAGGCCGGCGCCGACGGCATCATGATCGTCACGCCGTATTACAACAAGCCCACCCAGGCGGGCATCCTCACGCACTTCCGCCTGGTGGCCGACGCCACCGACCTTCCGGTCATCCTCTACGACATCCCCGGACGCACCGGGGTCCCGATCAAGTACGAGACGATCCTGCGTCTCGCCAAGCACCCGAACATCCTCGCGGTCAAAGACGCCAAGGGCGACTTCAGCGAGGTCAGCCGGGTGCTCAACCAAACAGACCTGATGTACTTCTCAGGCGACGACGCGAACGCGCTTCCGCACCTCGCGATCGGTGCGACCGGCCTGATCGGCGTGACCGCGAACATCGCGGCCGCGCCCTATCGGGTCATCATCGACGCCGTGAACCGGGGCGACCTCGCCGCGGCCACGGTGGCTCACAAGCAGCTGGAACCCCTCGTGCGCGCAGTCATGACGCACGTGCCGGGAACTGTGAGCGCGAAGTACATCCTGCACGGCCTCGGCCGCATCTCCAGCCCCCGCGTCCGCCTGCCCCTCGTGGGGCCGGAGGAGTGGGAAGCGGCGATGATCGAGGACGAGCTTGCCCTGGTGACCGACGTCGTCGGCGCTGATTTCTCCAATTTCCGTCCCGACCGCAACGCGGCAGCTGGCGGCGCACTCCCGAAGGTTCACGGCACGACACGATGAGTCCCCACGAGATCACCTCTCCCCCCGCCCTCGCCCCCGAAACCCTCCGCGTCACGCCGCTCGGCGGACTCGGGGAGATCGGGCGCAACATGACCGTCTTCGAATACGAGGGCAAGCTGCTCGTCGTCGACTGCGGCGTGCTCTTCCCCGAGGAGCACCAGCCCGGCGTCGACCTGATCCTGCCGGACTTCGAGCCGATCAAGCACCGCCTCGACGACATCGTCGGCGTCGTGCTGACGCACGGTCACGAAGACCACATCGGGGCGGTGCCCTACCTGCTGCGGCTGAAGCGGGACATCCCCCTGATCGGCTCGGGGCTGACCCTGGCGCTGGTCGAGGCGAAGCTCAAAGAGCACCGGATCAAGCCCTACTCGCTCACCGTGAAGGAGGGGCAGAAGGAGCAGGTGGGACCGTTCGACCTCGAGTTCGTCGCGGTCAACCACTCCATCCCCGACGCGCTGGCCGTCGCCATCCACACGCCCGCCGGCATGGCGCTGGTGACCGGCGACTTCAAGATGGACCAGCTGCCCCTGGACGGGCGCCTCACCGACCTGCGCGCGTTCGGGCGACTGGGCGAGCAGGGTGTCGACCTGTTCCTCGTGGACTCCACCAACGCCGACGTGCCGGGCTTCACCCCGCTGGAGCGTTCGATCGGGCCCGTGCTCGACCAGGTCATCGCCAAGGCGCCGCGCCGCGTGATCGTCGCCAGCTTCTCGAGCCACGTACACCGTGTGCAGCAGGTGCTGGATGCCGCTCACGCCAACGGCCGCCGCGTGGCGCTTCTCGGCCGCAGCATGCTGCGCAACATGACGATCGCCGCCGACCTCGGGTACCTCACCGTTCCCGAGGGTGTGCTGATCGACTACAAGAAGGCCCAGGACCTGCCCGACGACAAGATCGTCTTCATGTCCACCGGCTCGCAGGGCGAGCCGATGGCGGTGCTCAGCCGCATGGCCAACCTCGACCACGCGATCGAGCCCGGCCCCGGCGACACGGTGATCCTGGCATCCAGCCTCATCCCGGGCAACGAGAACGCGGTCTACCGCGTCATCGACGGCCTGACCAAGCTCGGCGCGAACGTGGTGCACAAGGGCAACGCGAAGGTGCACGTCTCGGGGCACGCCGCCGCCGGTGAGCTGCTGTACTGCTACAACATCCTCAAGCCCAAGAACGTGCTGCCCGTGCACGGCGAATATCGCCACCTGATGGCGAACGCCAAGCTCGCGCAGGACACCGGCATTCCGGCCGAGCGCACCATCCTCGGCGAGAACGGCACGGTCGTCGACCTCAAGGACGGCGTGGCCACGGTGGTCGGCCAGCTCGACATCGGCTTCGTCTACGTCGACGGCTCGACGGTCGGCGAGATCACCGACGCCGACCTCAAGGACCGTCGCATCCTCGGCGAGGAGGGGTTCATCTCCGTCATCGTCGTGGTGGATGCCGCCACCGGCCGCGTGATCACCGGACCCGAGATCCACGCCCGCGGCTTCGCCGAGGATGACTCGGTGTTCGACGACGTCAAGCCCAAGATCGCCGCCGCGCTCGCCGAGGCGTCGAAGTCCGGCGTGCGCGACTCGCACGCGCTCTCGCAGGTCGTCCGCCGCACGATCGGCCGCTGGGTCAACCAGCGTCTGCGTCGCCGCCCGATGATCGTGCCGCTGGTGATCGAGGCGTAAGCCTTCCGTCACGACGCCCGCGGGCCGCCTGGTGCGGTCCGCGGGCGTTCTGCGTTCGTGGTGTGCGCTGTCGCAGTGGTCCGCGGGCCGCGCCGGGCCGGGCGAAGCGCCGCGTCGTTCCAGGCAATGTCGGTGGTCCCGACGTAGCGTGGAGGGATGGCCAGGAGCAGCAGTCCGACCACGAGCGGCCGCGCGCCCGCGAAGGGGTCGTCCTCGCGCGCCCGCAAGCCGGCCCCCGCGCCCAAGCGATACGTGGATGAACCCGAGAAACCGCCCGTCGTCGTGCGCGCCTGGATGGGGCTCGCGCACGCCACCGGGGGGCTGTTCCGAGCCTTCGGCCCCGAGACGCTCGAGAAGGACCAGCGCCGCGACGGCTTCCCGTTCCTCCTCGTGCTCATGGCGGTCGCCGGCTCCGTGGTCGAGTGGTTCTTCATCGGCACCGAGGTCGCCGCAACGATCAGCGCGTACACCGCCGGGGCGCTGCTGGGACGCGAGGCGTTCATCCTGCCGGTGCTCCTGCTGCTGCTGGCGGGCTGGCTCTTCCGGCATCCGTCGTCGGTGCACGACAACGGGCGCATCGGCATCGGCTTCGGGCTCCTGGTACTCACCATCGCGGGGTTCTGCCACGTGCTGGGTGGACGACCGCAGCCGAGCGAACTTCTGCCGTCGCTCAGTGCCGCAGGCGGCCTCTTCGGCTGGATGATCGGTGAGCCGCTGTCGTACCTGACCGAGATCGGCGCGTGCATCGTACTCGGCCTGCTCGCACTGCTCAGCGTGCTGATCATCACCAAGACGCCGCCCAACCGCATCGGGCACCGTCTCGGCGACCTCTACGCCTGGATGTTCGGCACCGAGCGAGTCGAGAAGCCGGCCAAAGCGCCCACGGCCGCGTCGTCGGGCGACGAGGACGACGCGCTGCCCTGGTGGCGGCGCAACAAGTCCGGTCGCGAGGAGGATCCCGACGACGGGATCGGCTCGCAGGACCTCACCATGCTGCTGTCGCCCGAGGGCGACACCGGCGGGTTCGACCAGGCCATCGCGCCGCCCCCGCCCCTGCCGCCTCTTCCCGTGCAGGATGCCGCGACAGAAGTCATCCATCCCGACGTGACCGACGCGGTGCGCAAGGGCAGCCGGCGCGCTGACACCGGCATCCGCGAAGACGCCACCGAGGTGCAGGGCGACGGGGAGCTGCCCGGCATGTCCGGCCTCGGCGGCGACGGCGACGGCCTGCCGCCCGCTGCGACATATCGCCTGCCCTCGACGGCCGCGCTGGCCGCCGGCACGCCCCCGAAGGCGCGGTCCGAAGCCAACGACGCCATGGTGCGCGCGATCACGAGCGTGTTCGATCAGTTCTCCGTCGACGCGCGCGTCACGGGGTTCTCGCGGGGTCCGACGGTCACGCAGTACGAGATCGCCCTCGGGTCGGGCGTGAAGGTCGAGCGCATCACGGCTCTGACCAACAACATCGCCTACGCCGTCGCATCGAACGAGGTGCGCATCCTCGCCCCCATCCCCGGCAAGAGCGCGATCGGCGTGGAGATCCCCAACACGGACCGCGAGATCGTGACGCTCGGAGACGTGCTGCGCTCGCCCGCGGCGACCAACTCCGTGCACCCGATGACGATCGGCGTGGGCAAGGACGTCGGCGGCGGCTACGTCGTGGCCAACCTCGCCAAGATGCCCCACCTGCTGGTGGCCGGCTCCACCGGTTCCGGTAAGTCGAGCTTCGTCAACTCGATGATCACGAGCCTGCTCATGCGCGCCAAGCCCAGCGAGGTGCGCATGGTGCTGATCGACCCGAAGCGCGTCGAGCTCACCTCTTACGCCGGCGTGCCGCACCTCATCACGCCGATCATCACGAACCCCAAGAAGGCGGCCGAGGCGCTGCAGTGGGTCGTGAAGGAGATGGACATGCGGTACGACGACCTCGCGTCGTTCGGCTACCGCCACATCGACGACTTCAACCGCGCCGTCGTCGCCGGCGAGGTGCAGCTGCCCGCCGGCAGCGAGCGCGTGCTCAAGCCCTACCCGTACCTGCTGGTGGTCGTCGACGAGCTCGCCGACCTCATGATGGTCGCCCCGCGCGACGTCGAGGACTCCATCGTCCGCATCACGCAGCTCGCGCGCGCCAGCGGCATCCACCTGGTGCTCGCCACGCAGCGGCCGTCGGTCGATGTCGTCACCGGTCTCATCAAGGCCAACGTGCCCTCGCGCCTGGCGTTCGCCGTGACGAGCGTCACCGACTCCCGCGTCATCCTCGACCAGCCCGGAGCCGATCGCCTCATCGGCCAGGGCGACGCCCTCTTCAGCCCCATGGGCACCTCGAAGGCCGTGCGCGTGCAGGGCGCGTGGGTCAGCGAGAGCGAGATCGAGAAGGTCGTCAAGCACGTCACGCAGCAGGCGCGTCCGGAGTATCGCAAGGACGTCGCCGCGGTGGTGGAGAAGAAGGAGGTCGACGCCGACATCGGAGACGACCTCGAGCTGCTGCTTGCAGCCGCCGAGCTCGTCGTGTCGACGCAGTTCGGCTCCACCTCGATGCTGCAGCGCAAGCTGCGCGTCGGGTTCGCCAAGGCCGGGCGCCTGATGGACCTGCTGGAATCGCGGGAGATCGTCGGCGCCTCTGAGGGGTCGAAGGCGCGCGACGTGCTCGTGACCACGGAGCAGCTGCCGGGCGTGCTCGCGCGACTGCGGGGCGAAGACGTGCCCGACGAGGAGGACCCCGTCGAGGAGCAGTTCGCCGGGTACGAGGTCGTGGAGGAGAACTCCGACGATGAGGATGCCTGGGGCCTGACCGGGCGCTGACCGGCACAGCAACTAGGCTCGAATCGTGGCAATCCCGAGGCAGCTCCCCAACGCGATCACGATCGTGCGCATCCTTTGCGCCCCGGTATTCCTGTGGATGCTGCTGGCCGATGGCGGTGCCGACGGCCCCCTGCGCTGGTGGGCGGCGGTGCTGTTCATCGTGGCCATCGCCACCGATGGGATCGACGGGTATCTGGCCCGCAAGCACGACATCGTCACCGATCTCGGCAAGCTGCTCGACCCGATCGCCGACAAGGCGCTCACGGGCTGCGCGTTCGTGGGGCTCTCGATCCTCGCCGAGCTGCCGTGGTGGGTCACCGTCGTGGTGCTGGTGCGTGAGGTCGGTGTCACCGTGCACCGCCTGATCGTCGCCAGTGACCACGTGGTGGCGGCGGCGTGGATGGGCAAGCTCAAGACCGTCGCCCAGGCCGTCGCGCTGTCGCTCGCACTGCTTCCGCTGTGGACGGTCGTGGGGGATTGGATCCACTGGGTCAACCTCGTGACCATGACGATCGCGGTGCTCCTCACCGTCGCCAGCGGAGTCGACTACATCGTCGCCGAGGTGCGCGGCTCACGGCGTGCACGCCGCGGGACGGCCTCATGAGCCCGTTCCGCTCTGCCCCTGATCCTGAGCTTTCCGACGAAGCGGAGCAGACCCTCGTCTCGGGCGGACGCCGCAGCGAGGCGGAGCAACTCGTGGAACGCCTGCGCGAGCTGGGCTGGACCGTGGGGGTGGCCGAGTCGCTCACGGGTGGCCTGGTGGTCGCGTCGCTCGTCGCCGTACCCGGGGCGTCCGCCGTCGTGCGCGGCGGCATCGTCGCCTACGCGACAGACCTCAAGCAGTCGCTCCTGGGCGTGGACGCGCTGCTGCTCGAAGCGCACGGTCCGGTGCACGAGCGTGTGGCCCGCCAGATGGCGCGCGGTGTGCGCAACGCGGTCGGTTCCCCCGGCCATCCCGCCGACATCGGCATCGCCACGACCGGTATCGCCGGTCCCGACTCCCCGGACAGGCAGCCCGTCGGCACGGTGCACGTGGCGGTGTCCACCTCACTCGGATCCCGGGTGGAATCCCTCGTTCTCGAGGGCGACCGGGAGCAGATCCGCAACGCCGCAGCCGTGCGCGCCGTCTCGCTCGCGCTCGATGCGCTGTAGCGGGAACAGACGGCGGGGCCCGTGCGTTACGGATGTCGGATTCTCACCACACGCACAACAAGCGGGATTATATTGACAGCTCTGGTCGTTGTACTGTGATGCACCCAATGGAATCGAAAGCGAGAGGGGGCCCGAAATGATCCTGGTTCGTCAAGAGATCGGGGAAGTCCTGCGTGACTTCCGACTTCAGAAGGGGCGCACCCTCCGCCAGGTGGCAGGCCGCGCCAGCGTCGCTCTGGGGTACCTGAGCGAAGTCGAGCGGGGGCAGAAGGAAGCCTCGAGCGAGATCCTCGCCGCCGTGGCCGACGCGCTCGATGTGCCCATCTCGTCGATCATGCGTGAAGTGGGCGACCGTATCTCGGTGCTCGAAGGCCTGCACACCTTCCCCGACGTCGTCCCGGACGACCTCGTGGCGTCGGTGGATGCCAGGCCCGCGCTCTCGTTGCGCTGATCTCCTCCGCAATGCGCCGAAGCGAGTTCGATCGCGCCGTCGTGGACGAGTTCGGCTCGCGCGCCGCGTCTCTCGTCGCCGACCTCGCGTTGTCGCGGGCCGGGGGTCTGACCGCGCGCGAAGCGCTCGACGCCGGGCTCGGCGCCCGTGAGGTGTGGGTGGCGCTCTGCGAAGAAGCGGACGTGCCCGACGCGCGGCGGTACGGCGTCGGCCGCATGGACCCGCGCGGGCGCTGAGCCGACCAGCGCATTCGCACGTTACGACGAAGCGGCGCGGCGTGTCGTCGAAAGTGTGTTCGATACGCGCGTAGGCTCCTGCACAGATGGTGTCGAGAACGAGTCATCCCCGATCACGGCAGGCGACCGACCCAATGTCGGAGGCCCTCCGTAGCGTGGAACCCGTCATCGCACACCACACGCCTTGTCGCAGCATCCCGCCCATCCGGGCAGAGCGCGTCAGCCTACAGGCGACCGACCGCGAGCAGAAAAGAGCACGTCATGCCCTCACCCGCTGACCGCGAGAAGGCCCTTGAATCGGCCCTCGCCCAGATCGACCGGCAGTTCGGAAAGGGCTCGGTCATGCGACTGGGCAGCGACGAGCGCGCGCCCGTGGCGGTCATCCCCACCGGCTCCATCGCCCTCGACGTCGCCCTCGGCGTGGGCGGACTGCCCCGTGGTCGCATCATCGAGATCTACGGTCCGGAGTCGTCGGGTAAGACGACCCTGACCCTGCACGCCATCGCCAACGCGCAGCGCGCCGGCGGCATCGCCGCGTTCATCGACGCAGAGCACGCGCTCGACCCTGACTACGCGCAGAAGCTCGGCGTCGACATCGACCAGCTGCTCGTGTCGCAGCCCGACACGGGGGAGCAGGCGCTCGAGATCGCCGACATGCTGGTGCGCTCCGGGGCCGTCGACCTGGTGGTCATCGACTCGGTCGCAGCCCTCGTGCCCAAGGCCGAGATCGAAGGCGAGATGGGCGACTCCCACGTCGGCCTGCAGGCGCGTCTGATGTCGCAGGCGCTGCGCAAGCTCACCGGTGGGCTCAGCCAGACCAACACCACGATGATCTTCATCAACCAGTTGCGCGAGAAGATCGGCGTGTTCTTCGGTTCGCCCGAGACCACCGCCGGCGGTAAGGCGCTGAAGTTCTACGCCTCGGTGCGTCTGGACATCCGTCGCATCGAGACGCTGAAGGACGGCACCGACGCGGTGGGTAACCGCACGCGTGTGAAGGTCGTCAAGAACAAGATGGCGCCGCCGTTCAAGCAGGCGGAGTTCGACATCCTCTACGGCACCGGCATCTCCCGCGAGGGCAGTCTCATCGACTTCGGTGTCGAGCACGCGCTCGTGAAGAAGTCCGGCGCCTGGTACACGTACGAAGGCGACCAGCTCGGGCAGGGCAAGGAGAACGCGCGCAACTTCCTGCTGCGCAACCCCGACATCGCCAACGACATCGAGACGAAGATCAAGCAGAAGCTGGGCATCGGCCAGCCGAAGGTCGTCGAGGAGCCGGCGTCCGACGAGCTCGCGGCACGCCGCCCGGCCTGATGGTCCGGTTCGAGAGCGACGGGGGCGTCCCGGAGGACGCCGAAGGGGTCGCCCCCGTCATCCCGCTGTTCGGCGGTCGCCGTGCGAGCGCCGGACCGGCGCGGAGCAGGAACGCCGCCACCGGGCCAGCCGCTGACGCAGACCCGGTCGCCGAGACCGCCGCGACCCTGGCCCGCCTCGACCGGCGCCCCGCGGGGCGTGGCGACGGCCCGCCGCAGTGGCGCACGAGGTGGGATGCGGATGTCGCGCCCGCCGTGGCGGAGGATTCCGACGAGGACCGTGCCGATCGGGTGGCCGTGGCGGAGCGCATCCTCCTGCGCAAGCTCCGCGCCCGCCAGCTGTCCGTGTCCGAGGCCCGCGCGGCCGCGGCCGAGCACGAGCTCCTCCCGGACGATCTGGAAGCCCTGCTCGACTCCTTCACCCGGTTGGGCTACCTCGACGATGCGCGGCTGGCTGAGCAACTGATCCATGCCGGCACCCACCGCAAGGGACAAGGGCAGCGGGCGATCGCACAGACCCTCAGCTCGCGAGGCATCCCGCGGGAGATCGCCGACGAGGCGCTCGCTGAGCAGCCTGACGACGAGGCGGAGCGTGCGCTCGAGTTCGCACGGACGAAGGCTCGCCAGCTCGACAGCGTCGACCATGAGACCGCGATGCGCCGTCTCATGGGCCAGCTGGCACGGCGCGGCTACCCGGGCGCGGTGGCGGCGACGGCCGCGCGCACCGCGCTGGCCGAGAGCGGTACCCGCGGCGGCGTGCGCTTCCGCTGAGATCCCCTATGCTCGCAGTGTGAGACGCCAGCGCCGCCGACGACGGTGGCCGTTCGTCGTCGTGGGGGGCGTGCTGGCGGCAGGACTGGCCGCACTGGTCGGGATTCCGTTGGCCAGTGCCCAGGTGCTGCTCACGCCGCACCACAACCTCACGACCGCGGCGGGGAGCGTGATAGCGGTCGGCGACGGCGAGATCACCCTGTCCCTCACGGATGCCGGAACGCGCGTCGGCACCTACGGCCTGACCTGGGCCGCGGCGGACGGGGAAGTCGCCGGCGAGGGGATCGTCGGATCGGTGCTGCGCTCGGACGAACAGTCGGTGACGCGCACGTTCTTCCCCACAGACGGGGCGCCCGCAGTCGGAGTCGACGTCGCGCTCAACCCCAACCTGTGAACCGGAGACCCGCGCAGCGCGCTGGGGGTGGACTTCCGCGACGTCGAGGTCGAGGGCGAGCTGGGTGCCATGCCGGCGTGGCTGGTCGACGGCGACGGGTCGACCTGGGTGCTGTTCGTCCACGGCATCGACGGTCTTCGCCAAAGCGGGCTGCGCCCGCTGTCGACCATCCGTGATGTCCGGTTGCCGACCCTGCTGATCAGCTACCGCAACGATGAAGGCGCACCGGCGAGTGCGAACGGCCTCTTCAGCCTGGGGGAGAGGGAATGGGCCGACCTCGACGCCGCCGCGGACTACGCCCTGTCGCAGGGCGCCGAGCGGTTCGTGCTCTACGGCGACTCGATGGGCGGCAGCATCGTCACGCGCTTCATGCATGAGTCTGCGCACGCCGATCGCGTGGTGGCCATGGTGCTCGACGCGCCGGTGCTGGACTGGGGTCACGTCATCGACGGCCAGGCGGAGCGACTGCATCTGGGGGCGCTGTCGCCGCTCGTGCGACAGGTCGTGCAGTGGCGTGGTGACCTGTCTCTCACGCCACTGGACGAACTCGATCAGACGTCGGTGTTCGCCTCCGTCCCCGTTCTGGTGTTCCAGGGTCTCGCCGACCCACTGGTGCCGCACTCGGACAGCGAGGAGTTCGCCCGCGCGCTCCCCCTGGGCCGCTACGTGCCGGTGCCGGATGCCGGACACATCCAGAGCTGGAACGTCGACCCCGAGGGCTATGCCGCGCAGCTCGCTGACTTTCTCGCTCCGTATGCATCAACCGACGACGACGGGTGATCCGGGACCTCTGGCACCGACCGTTCACCGCGCAACGGAATCTACAATGGGGAACATCATGACCTTCCCGTCCGCCGCCCCCACGCTCATCGCCCCGTCTTCGGCAGCGCACACGGCCGACGGTCGCGCCCGCACGTACGAGGTGCGCACCTTCGGATGCCAGATGAACGTCCACGACTCCGAGCGGCTCTCCGGATCGCTCGAGAGCGCCGGGTACGTGCGCGCCGACGCCGGCACCGAGGCCGACGTGGTCGTGATCAACACCTGCGCCGTGCGCGACAACGCCGCCGGCAAGCTGTACGGCACCCTGGGGCATCTGAAGTCTGTCAAGGACAAGCACGCGGGCATGCAGATCGCCGTCGGCGGTTGCTTGGCGCAGATGGACAAGGAGACGGTGCAGCGCAAGGCGCCGTGGGTGGACGTCGTCTTCGGCACGCACAACATGGGGTCGCTCCCGAGCCTGCTCGAGCGAGCGCGTCACAACGGCGAGGCCGAGCTCGAGATCCTCGAGTCGCTCGAGGTCTTCCCGTCGACCCTTCCCACGAAGCGCGACTCGGTGCACAGCGGCTGGGTGTCGATCTCCGTCGGCTGCAACAACACCTGCACGTTCTGCATCGTCCCGAGCCTGCGCGGCAAGGAGAAGGACCGCCGGCCGGGCGACATCCTGAACGAGATCCGGCTGCTCGTCGACGACGGTGCGATCGAGGTCACCCTACTCGGACAGAACGTCAACTCGTACGGCGTCGAGTTCGGCGACCGTCAGGCCTTCGGCAAGCTGCTGCGGGCGGCGGGCGAGATCCCCGGGCTCGAGCGGATCCGGTTCACCAGTCCTCACCCGGCGGCCTTCACCGACGACGTCATCGCCGCGATGGCCGAGACCCCCGCCGTCATGCCGCAGCTGCACATGCCGCTGCAATCCGGCAGCGACAGCATCCTCAAGGCGATGCGCCGCTCATACCGGTCGTCGCGCTTCCTCGGCATCCTCGACCGGGTGCGGGAGCGCATCCCGCACGCCGCGATCTCGACCGACATCATCGTCGGGTTCCCCGGCGAGACCGACGCCGACTTCGAAGACACCCTGCGGGTCGTCGAGGCCGCGCGCTTCGCGAGCGCGTTCACCTTCCAGTACTCGATCCGTGAGGGCACCCCTGCGGCGACCATGCCCGACCAGGTGCCCAAGCACATCGTGCAGGAGCGCTACGAGCGTCTGCTCGCCCTGCAGGACCGCATCAGCCTCGAAGAGAACCAGAAGCAGGTCGGCCGCGAGCTGCAGGTGCTGGTCTCGACCGGCGAGGGCAAGAAGGATGCCGCCACGCACAGGCTGACCGGTCGAGCAGAGGACAACAGGCTCGTGCACTTCGAGGTGCCCGCCGGTTCCCCCCTCCCGCGCCCCGGCGACGTGGTCACCGCGGTCGTCACGCACGCGGCGCCCTTCCACCTGCTCGCGGACGCCCCGGACGGCGCACCTCTGCGCATTCGGCGCACGCGCGCGGGCGACGCCTGGGATCGCTCGCAGGCCGAGTCGTGCGGCGTTCCCGCTCCCGCCGGCGAGTCCGGTGCGCCTCGCGCCGTGTCGCTCGGGCTGCCGTCGCTGCGCATCGGCGTCTGAACCCGGTGAACGTGGCGGCTGCCACCCCGCGGCTGTGGGCTGTCGTCGGCGCCACCGGCACCGGCAAGACGACGCTCTCCCTCGACCTCGCCGAGGCCCTCGCTGACCGAGGGCGTCCGGCGGAGATCGTCAACGCCGACGCCATGCAGCTGTACCGCGGCATGGACATCGGCACCGCGAAGCTGCCCGAGTCCGAGCGGCGTGGCATCCCGCACCACCTGTTCGACGTCCTGCGCCCCGCCGATGAGGCCGCCGTGGCCTGGTACCAGGGTGTGGCCCGCGAGACGATCGGTGAGATCCACCGGCGTGGCGCCGATGCGATCCTCGTCGGCGGCTCGGGGCTCTACGTTTCCAGCGTGCTGTTCGACTTTCGATTCCCGCCGCGCGATGAGGCGGTGCGTGCACGGCTGGAGGCGACGCTCGACGCCGAGGGCCCCGGCGCGCTCTACGCGCGGCTGCGGGAGCTCGACCCGGTGACGGCGGAACGGGTCGACCCGCGCAACGGCCGGCGCATCGTGCGGGCGCTCGAAGTGCTCGAGCTCGGCGAGGCGACCCACGGGGCTGCCCTCCCGGACGCACCGCAGCTCTGGCACACGCCGACGACGATCGTCGGGGTCACGACGCCGCGCGACGAGCTCGTCGCGCGCCTCGACGCCCGTGTCGAACAGATGTGGGCCGACGGACTCGTCGACGAGGTGGCTCGCCTGCGCGCCGACGGCCTGGAGGACGGCGTCACCGCGCGACGGGCGATCGGTTACGCTCAGGCCCTGGCGGAGCTGGACGGGCGGATGCCGCACGCCGACGCCGTCGCCGAGACGCAGGCCCTCACCCGGCGCTACGCGCGGCGCCAGGTCTCGTGGTTCAAGCGGTACCCCGACGTCACCTGGGTGCCGCCCGGCGCCTCGGCGGACGCGCTGCTCGACGGCTAGCGTGACGCCGCCGTGCACGCGACGGGGACGTGTCGAGGCCCGGCGACGTAACGTGCCCGTGGGTGCACATGCCGGGTCTCGCGGCCCCGACCGTAGACTGGACGGATGCCGCAGACCCTCCCGTTCACCAAAGGCCACGGCACCGGCAACGACTTCGTGATCGTCGCCGACCCCGACGGCACCCTGGACCTCAGCGACGACCAGGTCGCCGTGCTCTGCGACCGCCGGTTCGGCATCGGCGGCGACGGCACCCTGCGCGTCGTGCGCTCCGCCGCGATCGAGGCGGGTCGCGAGGCCGCGGCATCCGGCGCGGAGTGGTTCATGGACTACCGCAACGCCGACGGCTCGGCCGCGGAGATGTGCGGCAACGGCATCCGGGTGTTCGCGCGGTATCTCGTGGACACCGGGCTTGCCGTCCTCGCCGATGGCGGCCACCTCGACATCGGCACGCGTGCCGGTGTGAAGCGGGTCACGCGCTCACCCGAGGGGTTCGAAGTGGACCTCGGTCTCTGGCGCACCGAGGGGGACGACGTGCTCGTGCGCGCCCGGGGGCTCGACGTCGCCCGCCCCGGCCAGGGGATCGACGTGGGCAATCCGCACGTCGTCGTCGCGCTCCCCACGCACCGCGAGCTCGAGGGCCTGGACCTCACGGTGCAGCCGATTCTCGACCCCGCGCCCCGCCACGGTGCGAACATCGAATTCGTCGTCCCGGCCGACCCGCTCGTGCGCGGCGGCGTCGGGGCGATCACCATGCGCGTCTTCGAACGCGGGGTGGGGGAGACCCTCAGCTGCGGAACCGGGGTCGCGGCGGCGGCGCTTGCAGTGCGGCACTGGGCGGGGCCGGCCGCGCCGGACGCCTGGCAGGTCGACGTTCCCGGAGGCAGGCTCGCAGTCCGCGTGCGGACGGAGGGCAACGGCGAGCACGTGCTGCTGTCGGGACCTGCGACCCTGGTCTTCACCGGCGAGGTGACGCTGGCCTGACCTGCGACGTCGCGCCCGGCGCGGGTCGCGCTCGCGCCAGGCGCGGGTGCGGGCGCCCCACGGTGGCGGCTCAGGGCAGGGTGATCTCGGCCGTCGGGGGCGAGCCGTGACGGCGCACTCGGATGACCCGGAAACCGCGGGCGGTGGCTGCCCGGTGCACGCTGTAGCCGTCGGCGAACGTGGCATCCAGCCACCGCTGCAGCGAGTCCGAGCCGAGGTTGCGCTGCACGACCAGCCAGGCGTCGCTGCGCGCGTCCAGGCGGGGGATCCAGTGTTGCAGCATGCCGTGCAGCACGCTCTTGCCGACCCTGATGGGCGGATTCGAGCGGATCGAGCGGAACGAGACATCCGAGGGAACATCGTCGGGCAGTGCGGCGTTGATGTTGGTGAGCCCCAACGCCTCCGCGTTGCGGCGAACGAGATCCAGTGCCCGCTCGTTCACGTCGACGGCCCACACCGTCGCGTGGGGAGCATCCATGGCCAGCGACAGGGAGATCGGACCCCAGCCGCAGCCGAGGTCGAGCAGGTGTCCACCGGGCGGAGGCGGTGGAGTGTTCGCCAGCAGCACCGCCGTTCCGGAATCCACATGGTCCGGGCTGAACACCCCGCCCGCCGTCGTGACCTCGACGGCGCGGCCTGCGAGGGTCACACGGATGCGGCGGAGATCATCGGGACTGGACGGGGACGCACTGAAGTAGTGATCGTTCCCCATCCTGCGAGCGTACCGGAGGCCACCCGCAGGGCGGAAAGCTAGAGTTTGAGGATGCCGCGGTCAGCGGCATCCCGAAAGGAATACATGACAGACACCACCATTCCCGACAACGCCGACTCGACCCCGGTCGACCTGGTGGATCGGGTGCTGGCCCGCGCAGAGCTGCGCTCGGGCGTGAAGGTCACGACGTTCGGCGAGCGGGGAGAGAACCACCCGCTGGGCGCAGCACAGGCGCTGCAGGACGAGTCGACCGCCTACGGTGACAGCGACGGCGACCAGTGGGATCGCGAGGAGCGGGCCGCCCTGCGCCGCGTGCCCGGGCTCTCCACCGAACTCGAGGACGTCACCGAGGTCGAGTACCGCCAGCTGCGGCTGGAGAATGTCGTGCTCGTGGGCGTCTACCCGCAGGGGTCTCAGGAGGATGCCGAGAACTCCCTGCGTGAACTCGCGGCGCTCGCCGAGACGGCCGGCGCGGTCGTGCTCGACGGCGTGCTGCAGCGGCGTCCGCACCCGGACCCGGCCACGTACGTGGGTCGGGGCAAGGCCCAGGAGCTGCGTGACATCGTCGCGTCGGTCGGCGCCGACACCGTCATCGCCGACACCGAACTCGCGCCCAGCCAGCGGCGCGCGCTCGAGGATGTCGTCAAGGTCAAGGTCATCGACCGCACGACGGTGATCCTCGACATCTTCAGCCAGCACGCGAAGAGCCGCGAGGGCAAGGCGCAGGTCGAGCTCGCCCAGCTCGAGTACCTGCTGCCGCGCCTGCGCGGCTGGGGTGACTCGATGAGCCGCCAGGCCGGTGGCCAGGTGGGCGCCGGTGGCGCGGGCATGGGCTCGCGTGGCCCCGGTGAGACGAAGATCGAGCTGGATCGTCGCCGCATTCGCACGCGCATGGCGGTGCTGCGCCGCCAGATCCGCGACTTCGGTCCCGCGCGCGACGCCAAGCGCGCCGAGCGCAAGCGCCACACGATCCCCTCGGTCGCCATTGCGGGCTACACCAACGCCGGCAAGTCCAGCCTGCTCAACCGGCTCACCAGCGCCGGTGTGCTCGTCGAGAACGCGCTGTTCGCGACCCTGGATGCCACGGTGCGCCGCTCGGAGACCACGGACGGCCGGGTGTACACCTTGACCGACACCGTGGGGTTCGTGCGCAACCTGCCGCACCAGCTCGTCGAGGCGTTCCGTTCGACGCTCGAAGAGGTCGCCGGGTCCGACGTCATCGTGCACGTCGTGGATGCCTCGCACCCCGACCCCGCGAGCCAGCTCGCGACGGTGAGGGACGTGATCGGCGACGTGGGAGCGCGGGACATCCGCGAGATCGTCGTGTTCAACAAGGCCGACCTCGTCGACGAGGACACCCGAATGGTGCTGCGGGGCCTAGAGCCCGACGCGCTCTTCGTGTCGTCGCGCACCGGTGAGGGCATCGACGAGCTGCGCGCGGCCGTGGAGGCGGCGCTGCCGCTGCCCGCCGTGGAGGTGCACGCGCTCGTACCCTACGACCGCGGTGACCTCGTGTCGGCGGCGCACGAGACCGGACACATCCTGGCCCAGTCCCACGAGGAGCAGGGCACGGCGCTGCACGCGCACGTCTCCCCGCGGCTCGCGGCCGAACTGGAGCGGTTCCGCACCGACGCGTGAGCGCGGGCGCCGGGGCCGTGTGCTCGCCGCGCCCGGCGGTGTCAGTCGCCGGCGGAGAGCTCCAGGGTGGGCACCCCGGGGGTCTCGAAGCCGAACACCTGCCCCAGGAACGACAGCTCGGACTCGAGCGCGTTGGCGATCGTCTCGCCGCGCCGGAAGCCGTGCCCCTCGCCCTCGTACAGCACGTACGCGTGCGGCACGCCGCGTGAGGCCAGGGCGTCGCGGACGGCCTCGGACTGCGACGGCGGCACCACCTCGTCGTCGGCGCCCTGCAGCAGCAGCACCGGCACCCGGAACCGCTCCGGATGGCTGAGGGGCGAGCGCTCCGCGTAGACCGCTTCCGCCTCGGGAAGGGGCCCGATGAGCCCGTCGAGGTAGCGGGCCTCGAAGTCGTGGGTGTCCTCCGCGAGCGAGCGGGCATCGCCCACGCCGTAGCGTGAGATCCCGGCCGCGAACACATCGGTGCCGACCAGCGAGGACAGCACGGTCCACCCCCCGGCCGAGCCGCCCGCGATCGCGAGGCGTGCGGCATCAGCCCGGCCCTCGGCGGCGAGCCCTGCAGCGGCGGCGGCCACGTCGGCGACATCCGCGACGCCCCACTGGCCGCGCAGACGCTCGCGGTAGGCGCGGCCGTACCCGCTCGAGCCGGCGTAGTTCACGTCGAGCACGCCGATGCCGCGGCTCGTGAGGTAGGCGATCTTGCCGGATGCTGCTCCTGCCACCTGACCGGTCGGTCCACCGTGCACGAACACGACGTACGGCGGGAGCTCTCCCTCGGGCGCCTCGGCGACGGGGCTCGTCGGCGGGTAGTCGTAGGCGTGCACGGGACCCAGCGGCCCGTCGACGGTGAACGGCCGAGGCTGCGGCATCCACTCGGCGTCCCACGCGGACTCGCCGCCGGCGATCGTGATCGCGCCCGAGGGACGGTCGACGTCGACCAGCCACAGCCCGGACGGCAGGGTCGCGCCCGACCCGGTGAGCAGCACGCGCGTCCCGGCCGCGTCCTCGACCGACACCCCCGCGGTCGGGGGCACCTCGAGCGGCCGTGCGATGCCGTCGGAGCCGATGACGACCACCTCGTCGTCGCCGTTCGTCTGGACGGCGACGATGCGCGCGTCTTCGAGCACGGCGAACCAGCGCTGGCCGAGGCCCCACAGCGGTCCGCCGGTGTCGGCGTCTGCCGGCGTCACCGGCTCGGGCGCCGTGCCCGCTGCCGGGTTCGTGCGCCACAGGTTCCACCGTCCGGTGACGTCGTCGGCGTAGACGAGCGTCGTGGCATCCTGCCACTCGGGCTGCAGGGCCGAGGCGGTGCCGGACGTGACCGACGTGGGCGTCGCAGTGCCGCCCGCCTCGCGCCTCGCCACCATCACGCGGCTGCGGTCCCATGGCATGTCGGGGTGGTTCCAGGCGACCCAGGCCAGGTGACGGCCGTCGGGGGAGAGCGCCGGCTGGGCCACGAAGTCGCTGCCACCCCCCAGCGGGACGACGCGCACGTCGCCCGCGGTCGCGATCTCGACGATGTCCCGCACCGGGCGCGGCCCGCGGGTGTGGTCCTCGCGCACGGCGAGGAGCGTCCCGTGCTGCCACCTCAGCCCGCCGAAGCGCACGTCGCCGGCGTCCGGGGTGAGCGGGGTCGGCTCGCCAGCGGCGGGCAGCGCATAGACCCGTTGGTCGGTCTTCTCGACGAAGAACAGGGTGCCGTCGGGCGAGGCCGCCCACGATCCGCCGCCGTACTCGTGCACGCGGGACCGCGCGTTCCAGGGGGCGGGGAGCACGTCCGAGACCGCACCGTCCGGATTGCGCCGACGCACGGTGGTGCGACCGCCTTCACTGGGCACGGTCTGGCCCCACCACACCCCGTCACCGACGAAGGTCGCCCCCTCGATCCGCGGTGATGCCGCGGCGACCTCCGCAGCCGAGAGGGGAGAGGGCCAGGAACCGTAGGGAAGGACGTCGACCATGCCCCCACGTTACGCGGCGACACACAACGGCACGGATCGTCACAGGACCGCAGCCGGAGGAGCGACCTGGTTACCGTTGGCCCATCGTCGCCTCGCCCCGCACGGGGGCAGGCCAGGAGCGACAGCCGAGCCCGGCACCCGCCCGCGAGAAACGCACACGATGCGTGGATGCGGCCGCATGGGCCGCGTCCCCTGACGCCTGAGGAGGCGAGATGAGCCTGCTGCCCGAGGCGAGCGCACCGGCGGTGCCGTTCTCCTTCGAGCTCTACCCGCCGCGCACACCGGCGGCAGCCGAGGTGCTGCGCGAGACGATCCGGATGTTGGCCGAGCAGCGCCCGAGCTTCCTCTCGGTCACCTACGGAGCCGGCGGGTCGACCGGCGGGGACTCCCTCGCGGTGCTGCGCCACATCCGGCAGACGACGTCGGTCGAGCCGCTGGCGCACCTCACCTGTGTCGGAAACACCTACGCCGGCGCGACCGCACTCATCCGGGAGTTCCTCGACGCCGACATCACGAGCTTCCTCGCCCTCCGCGGCGACCCGCCGGCGGGTGTCGGCGAAGATGAGGCCTTCCTCGGCGACCTCGAAAGCGCCGCGCAGCTGGTGCAGCTGATCGATCGCGTGCAGGCGGAGCGGGCCCCCTACACCGAGGCGGCGATCCCGGGTCTTCCCGGCGCCGCCCGCGTGCAGCCCCGCCAGCGCGCCCAGATCGCCGTGGCGGCGTTCCCGATGGGGCATCCCCGGTCGCGGCATGCCGGCCAGCACCTCGATGCGCTGCTGGCCAAGCAGGCCGCGGGTGCCACGCTCGCGATCACCCAGCTGTTCTTCCATCCCGACGTGTATCTGGCCTTCGTCGAGCGGGCACGGGCAGCCGGCGTCCACATCCCGATCCTCCCCGGCATCATGCCCATCACCTCGCCCGCGCGCCTCCGCCGGGTGCTGGAGCTGACGGGCGAGGAGCTGCCCGCAGAGCTGGCGATCGCCCTCGAGGTCGAGCCGACCGCCGAGGGCCAACGCGACATCGGCGTGACCGCGGCTGCCCGGCTGGCGAGCGAGGTCGTCGCAGACGGCGCGCCCGGCGTGCACCTCTATGCCTTCAACGATCACCGCGTCGTCCTGGCCGTCCTCGGCGAGGCCGGCATCCTCACCCCACACAAGGAGACCGCATCATGACCACCGCCACCTTCCCCGACGGCACGATCCTCGGCTACCCGCGCATCGGGCGGCGCCGCGAACTCAAGACCGCCGTCGAAGCGCACTGGGCCGGAACCCTCGACGAAGCGGGTCTCGAGCGCGCCGCTGCCGACCTGCGCCGTGGCGCGCGCGAGCGGCTCGTCGAACTCGGGCTCGGGCGGGAGGACTCGTCCGTGCCGGAGAGCTTCTCGTTCTACGACCAGGTGCTCGACGCCGCGGTCGCTGTCGGTGCTCTGCCCGCACGCTTCGCCGACCTGCGCGACGGTGACGGCGCCATTCCGCTGTCGGCATACTTCGTCGCCGCGCGCGGTGACGGCGACCGGGCGCCGCTCGAGATGACGAAGTGGTTCGACACGAACTACCACTACCTCGTGCCCGAGATCGGTCCTGAGACCGCGTTCGCGCTGTCGACGGACCGCTTCGCCCGCCAGGTCGCCGAGGCGAAGGCCGACGGCGTGACCGTTCGCCCGGTCGTCGTGGGGCCCGTCACCCTCCTCGCGCTGGCCAAGGCGACGGATGCCGCGCCCGAGGGCTTCGACCCGCTCAGCCGCCTCGAGGACCTGCTGCCGGTGTACCGGGATCTCCTCGCGACCCTGCGTGCCGCCGGAGCGGAGTGGGTGCAGCTCGACGAACCCGCACTCGTGAGCGAGAGCCTGCCGGCGGCGCCGGAGCGCCTGGCCGAGACGGCTGCGCGCGCCTACGCCGTGCTGGGTTCGGCAGCGGACCGTCCCGCCATCCTGGTCGCCGCCGGCTACGCGCAGCTCTCACCTTCGGCGTGGGCGGGTCTGGCCGCCGCTCCCATCGAGGCCATCGCAGTCGACCTGCACCGCGGCTCCCTGCCGCCCGTCGTCGACGGGCTGGGGGGCAAGATCCTCGTGGGCGGCGTCATCGACGGCCGGAACGTCTGGCGCGGCGATCTGGATGCCGCGTGGGAGCGTCTCGCTGCGCTGCGCAGCCTCGGTGCCGCAGGAGTGGCCGCCGCCACTTCCACCTCGCTCCAGCACGTGCCGCACGACGTCTCGGACGAGCCCGATCTCGATCCCCGCCTGGCGTCGTGGCTGGCCTTCGCCGATCAGAAGGTCGGTCAAGTGGTGACGCTCGCGCGCGGCCTCTCGCGGGGCAGGGCGGCGATCGAGGACGAGCTCCACGCCGCTTCACACGCGCTGGACGACCGGCGTGCGGCGCCGGGGGTGCGCGACGGCTCCGTCCGCGCCCGCGCCGCCGGGCTCGCGCCCGGCGACTACCGTCGTGCGGCGGCCGGCGACCGCGAAGAGGCACAGCGCGCGGCGCTGGGACTGCCCGTGCTTCCGACCACGACCATCGGCTCGTTCCCGCAGACGCCCGAGATCCGCCGCGCCCGCGCCGCGCACGCTGCGGGGCGTCTGGATGGCGAACGGTACCGAGAGTTCCTCCGCGAGGAGAACCGGCAGGTGATCGCACTGCAGGAGCAGCTCGAGCTCGACGTGCTCGTGCACGGCGAGGCGGAGCGCAACGACATGGTGCAGTACTTCGCCGAGAACCTCGACGGGTTCGCCGTGACGCGCAACGGGTGGGTGCAGTCGTACGGCTCACGCGCGACCCGGCCGTCGATCCTCTGGGGCGACGTCGCGCGTCCGGCCCCGATCACCGTCGCCTGGTCGGCCTACGCGCAGAGTCTCACGGCGAAGCACGTCAAGGGCATGCTCACGGGCCCGGTGACGATCCTCGCGTGGTCGTTCGTGCGCGACGACCAGCCGCTCGCCGAGACCGCCGACCAGGTCGCGCTCGCGCTGCGCGACGAGATCGCCGACCTCGAGGCCGCGGGCCTGCGCATCGTGCAGGTCGACGAGCCCGCGCTGCGGGAGCTGCTGCCGCTGAAGGCGGCCGACCAGCCGGCGTACCTCGACTGGTCCGTCGCGTCGTTCCGGCTGGCCACCGCCGGCGCCGCTCCGACCACCCAGGTGCATACGCACCTCTGCTACTCGGAGTTCGCGGTCGTCATCGAGGCGATCGCGGCGCTCGATGCCGATGTCACCTCGATCGAGGCCGCACGCAGCCGCGGCGAGGTCATCGCCGACATCCGCCGCTCCGGCTTCGCCCGCGGCGTCGGGCCTGGCGTGTACGACATCCACTCTCCGCGCGTGCCGTCGACGGACGAGATCGCGGCGCTGCTGCGACGAGCGGTCGACGAGCTGCCCGTGGGACAGGTGTGGGTCAATCCGGATTGCGGGCTCAAGACGCGCGGCTACGAGGAGACGGTGCAGTCGCTGCGGAATCTGGTCGCGGCAACGCGCAGTGTGCGCGATCAGGTGGCCGCGCGCGTGTGACGCGAGCGGCGGGGGGACGCAGGAGGGGATGCCGCAGTCGTCGCGGCATCCCCTCCCTGTCGTTCTGCGTCAGATCGCCCGCAGGACCGCCACGATCTTGCCCAGCACGACGGCTTCGTCGCCCAGGATCGGTTCGAAGGCGCTATTGCGCGGCAGCAGCCACGTGTGACCGTCGCGCTGACGGAATGTCTTCACGGTCGCCTCGCCGTCGAGCATCGCCGCGACGATGTCGCCGTTCTCAGCGGTCGCCTGGGAGCGGACGACCACCCAGTCGCCGTCGCAGATGGCGGCGTCGATCATCGACTCGCCGCTCACCTTGAGCATGAACAGGTCGCCCTTGCCGACCAGCTGACGCGGCAGCGGGAAGATCTCCTCGACCTGCTGGTCGGCGGTGATGGGGACCCCCGCGGCGATGCGTCCGACCAGCGGCACGAGGGCGGCGTCGCCCACCGACGGTGCCGCGTCGGCCGGGTTCTCGCCGGCGGAGCCGGGCAGGTCGATCAGCACCTCCATGGCGCGGGTCTTGCCGGCGTCGCGGCGCAGGTACCCGCTGAGCTCGAGCTGGTTGAGCTGGTGGGTGACGCTCGAGAGCGACTTCAGCCCGACCGCGTCGCCGATCTCCCGCATGCTCGGCGGGTAGCCGTGGCGCGCGATCGATCGCTGGATCACCTCGAGGATCGCGAGCTGCTTCTCGCTCAGGCTCTTGCGTCGGCGCGTGTGCGGCTTGTCCTGAGCCCGCTCGCGGCCGGCCGGTGTCGCGTCGGTCATCGCCCTCTCCCGTCTCGCCGCATGGGGCAGCGTCTTCGAATGTCGGAGGTCCGTGGTGGGGTGCTCCTATCGAAACCGTATCCGGTGACGGATGCCGAAAGGTCGAGGTGCGCGCGTGTCGCGTGCGATCGATCTCCGAGCGAGTTTCGTGCTTGACAGCCTATAACTTCGAAGATAACTTCGGAAGAGAACTTCGCATCCGGCTCTCCCGGCCGAGAGTCGGATGCGAAGATCGCGACACAGGAGGACTCATGACCACCATCCAGCTCGCCGGACCCACGCCGTCCGCCACGCGGCTGCGGATCACCTCTCGCGGTCGACGCGTGCTCGTCGGCACCGCCGCGCTGCCCGCCGTCGCCGCCGTCACGGTCGCCGTGCTCAGCGGAGGGGGAGCGCTGGCGACGGTCTCCGACTCGGCACCCGCCGGCAGCTTCGAGACCGTGACGGTCGCGACCGGCGAGTCCCTCTGGGGCATCGCCGAAGAGGTGGCACCGAAGGCCGATCCGCGCGACGTCATCGACGCCATCGTGCGCCTCAACGCGCTCGAGACCTCGGCCGTCGCCGCCGGGCAGCGCCTGTCGATCCCGCTGGAGTACTCCGCCGACCGCTGATCGCGCCATGCGCTCTAGCATGGGAGGGGTGATCGTGAGTCTTGACGACCTGCCCCTCCGCGCGGATCTGCGCGGCCAAACCCCGTACGGCGCACCCCAGGCGGCTCTGCCCGTCGCCCTGAACGTCAATGAGAACACCCATCCCGTCCCTGACGAGGTGGCCGGAGACATCCTCGACTCGGTGGCCCGGGCGCTCCGCGAGATCAACCGCTATCCCGACCGCGAGTTCACGGCGCTGCGCGAGGGTTTCGCCGAGTACCTCGGACACGGCCTCGGCCCTGAACAGATCTGGGCGGCCAACGGATCGAACGAGGTCCTGCAGCACGTGCTGCAGGCGTTCGCAGGCCCGGGACGCACCGCCTTCTCTTTCGCCCCGACGTACTCGATGTACCCGCTGCTCACCCGAGGGACGGGGGCCTCGTGGATCGCCGGCCACCGGGCGCACGACTTCACCCTGAGCCCGTCCGACGCGGCGTCCCAGGTCGCCGACGCATCGCCGGACGTCATCTTCCTCTGCGCGCCGAACAACCCGACGGGCACGCCGCTGCCGCTCGACGTCGTCGAGGCGGTCTACGAGGCCAGCCACGGGATCGTCGTCGTCGACGAGGCGTACGCGGAGTTCGCGCCCCACGATCAGCAGTCGGCGATCACGTTGCTGCCGGGCAGGGAGCGCCTCGTCGTCTCACGCACCATGAGCAAGGCCTTCGCCTTCGCCGGCGCCCGGGTGGGCTACCTGGCCGCCGATCCGGCGCTGATCGACGCCCTGCGGCTCGTGCGTCTGCCGTACCACCTGAGCGCGCTCACGCAGGCGGCGGCGACGGCGGCCCTTCGACACGCGCCCGTCATGCTCGGCATGGTCGACGAGATCGTCGCGCAGCGCGACCGCATCTCTGCCACCCTGCAGGCGCTCGGGTACGAGCCCCACGAATCGTGGACCAACTTCGTGCTCTTCGGGGGCGTGGATGATCCCGCCGCGACCTGGCAGGCGCTGTACGACCGGGGGGTGCTCATCCGCGATGTCGGCATCCCGGGGCACCTGCGGGTGACGGCGGGCACCGAGGCCGAGACCACCGCGTTCCTCGACGCGCTGGCCTCGATAGACTCGACGCCATGACCCGTCCCGAGGCGCGTACCGCGTCTGTGCGCCGCGCGACCAGCGAGTCCACCGTCGAGCTCGAACTCGATCTCGACGGCACCGGCCGCAGCCACATCGACACGAGCGTGCCGTTCTTCGACCACCTGCTGACCGCCTTCGCGAAGCACTCGCTGACCGATCTCACCGTGCGTGCATCCGGCGACACCGACATCGACGCCCACCACACCGTCGAGGACGTTGCAATCGTGCTCGGTCAGGCGATCCGCGAGGCACTCGGCGACAAGAGCGGCATCTCGCGGTACGGCGACGCCCTGGTGCCGCTGGACGAGGCGCTCGCGCAGGCGGTCGTCGACATCAGCGGACGCCCCTACCTGGTGCACACCGGTGAGCCCGCCGGGTACGAGTTCCACCTCATCGGCGGCCACTTCACCGGCTCGCTGGTGCGCCACACGTTCGAGGCGATCGCCTTCCACGCCGGTATGACCGTGCACGTCACCGTGCTGGGTGGTCGTGACCCCCACCACATCGCCGAGGCGGAGTACAAGGCGTTCGCGCGCGCGTTCCGCCAGGCCAAGGCCCTCGACCCGCTCGTGCAGGGCGTGCCCAGCACGAAGGGCGCGCTGTGAGCGACGCCCCCGACCGGCCGCTCGTCGCGGTGCTCGACTACGGGTCGGGCAACGTGCACTCCGCGGTGAAGGCACTTATCGCCGCCGGTGCCGACGCCCGTCTGACGGCCGACCGCGGCCTGATCCGCGATGCCGACGGGCTGGTCGTTCCAGGCGTCGGAGCGTTCCGCGCGGTCATGGACGCCCTGCGCGCCAGCCGCGCCGACGAGCTCATCGACCGTCGCCTGGCGGGAGGGCTTCCGGTCCTCGGCATCTGCGTCGGCATGCAGGTGCTGTTCGAGCACGGCGTCGAGCGCGGCGAGGACACCGAGGGGCTGGGGGAGTGGCCCGGTGCCGTCACCGAGCTCGACGCCCCCGTGCTGCCGCACATGGGTTGGAACACCGTCGAACCCGGCGAAGGCTCGGTGCTCTTCCGCGGCATCGAACAGGAGCGCTTCTACTTCGTGCACTCCTATGCCGCCCAGTCCTGGACGCTCGACGTCATCCCGCCGTTCCCGGCGCCCGCCGTCACCTGGAGCCGGCACGGCGCCCCTTTCCTCGCCGCCGTCGAGAACGGACCGCTGTCGGCGACCCAATTCCACCCCGAGAAGTCGGGCGAAGCCGGCATCCGCCTGCTGTCCAATTGGATCGGCGCGCTGCGCCGCACTACTGTCTGACCACCCGTGCTGTCGCGGCTTTCGCCGCGCCCCCGAGCCCGCACCCTGGAGCCATGAACGATTTCGCGTCCACCCCTGAGCTGATCCTCCTCCCTGCCGTCGATGTGGCATCCGGCAAGGCCGTGCGTCTGACGCAGGGCGAGGCGGGATCCGAGACGACCTACGGCGACCCCGTCGACGCTGCGATGGCCTGGGCCCGCCAGGGTGCGCAGTGGATTCACCTCGTCGACCTCGACGCCGCGTTCGGCCGGGGAAACAACACCGCGGTCCTGCGCAAGGTGATCAAGCAGGTCCGCAATGTCAAGGGCGTGCAGGTCGAGCTGTCCGGTGGCATCCGCGACGACCGGTCGCTGGAGGCGGCGCTCGAGAGCGGGGCCTCCCGCATCAACCTCGGCACGGCGGCGCTCGAGAACCCCGAGTGGGCGGCCGACGTCATCTCGCGCTACGGCGACGCGATCGCGGTGGGGCTCGACGTGCGCGGCACAACGCTCGCGGCGCGCGGCTGGACGCGTGAGGGCGGCGACCTCTGGGAGGTGCTCGACCGCCTCGAGCAGGCCGGCTGCACGCGGTACGTGCTGACCGACGTCACCAAGGACGGCACCCTGAAGGGTCCGAACCTCGAACTCCTCCGCGAAGTGGCCACGCGCACCCCGAAGCCGGTCGTGGCATCCGGCGGCATCTCGAGCCTCGATGACATCGCTGCGCTGCGTGAGCTCGTGCCGCTCGGCATCGAGGGTGCCATCGTGGGCAAGGCGCTCTATGCCGGGGCCTTCACGCTCGCTGAGGCGCTGGATGTCGCCGGCGCCTGACGACCACTGCGGCAACTCCGGCGATTCAGCCGGCGTGCCGTGGGAGGGGCGCGCCTTCCAGGCCAACCCCCACGCCGGTGACGACGGCTCGGCCGATCCGGCGCTGCTGGCGGCGCTGACGGCGTTCCGCGCGGGAGAGGGCGATCAGGCCGCGGTCGTCGACGCCTACCGCAGCGCACGCCTGCTGATCCCGCTCGTCGCCGAGAAGGGCGACGAGGGGGTGGGGCCGACGGGCCTCACGGTCGACAAGACGCAGGAGCTGTCGATCGTGACGGTCGCAGCGCCCGACGGGCGTCGCGTGCTGCCGGTGTTCACCTCGGTCACGGCGATGCAGCGGTGGGATGCCACGGCGCGGCCCGTTCCCGCCGACGGTGTGCGCACGGCGCTGGCCGCGGCGAACGACGACACCGACCTCATCGTCATCGACCCGACGTCGGAGACGGAGTTCGTGCTGCGCCGCCCTGCCGTCTGGGCCATCGGCCAGGGGCGTCCGTGGGAGCCGAGTTTCGCGTCGCCCGAGGTGTACCGCGGCCTGCAGGAGAGCATCGGCGGGGAGCTGGCGGTGCTCGACCTGTCGGTGGCTCCGGGGGATCCCGATGCGCGCCTGCGGGGACCGGAGCTCGTCGTGCGGCTGCAGCTGATCGCGGGCCTCGAGCAGTCAGAGCTCGATGCCGTGCTGCAGCGCCTCGCCGCGCGCTGGGCCGCCGATGACAGGGTCGCGGTGCTGGTGGACTCGCTGACCGTGAAGCTCCTCCGCGCCGCCGAGTGAGTATTCACGCCGCCGAGTGAGTATTCACCGCTGCGAGTGAGTATTCACCGCGAGTACTCACTCGCGACCACGAATACTCACTCGCGACAGGTCAGGTGACGGGGCCGGTCAGCTTCTCGCCGGGGCCCTTGCCGATCGGGTCGGGGACCACGGACGCCTCGCGGAATGCCAGCTGCAGGGAGCGCAGGCCGTCGCGCAGCGAGCGGGCGTGCATGTCGCTGATCTCGGGGGCACCGGCGGTGATCAGGCCGGCCAGCGCGTTGATGAGCTTGCGCGCCTCATCGAGGTCCATCTGCGTGTCGGGGTCGTCGGCGAGCCCGACCTTCACGGCGGCGGCGCTCATCAGATGCACCGCGGCCGTCGTGATGACCTCGACCGCCGGCACGTCGGCGATGTCGCGCGTCGCGGCGCTTGCGGCGCGGTCCTGCTCCTCCCAGCGGGCCTGAGTCTCGGCATCCGGGGCACTTCCGTGCGCCGTCAGATCGTCCTGGCCATCGGGAATAGTGTTCACATCGCACTTTCTGCTAGACTTTCGCGGGCACCGGGGGTTTCTGCTCCCGGATGGAAAGAGGATCACATCCCACCCGCGCTTGCCGCTCCAGGCTACCGGGTCCACGCACTCCGCTCCGTCTCGCACGGAGTAGTCAGGGTGCAGAAGCCGGCGCTGATGCGCTGTGCGGGTGGAACGTGCGAATCTTCCGCCCGCGAGGGACCGCTGTAAGCGGATCGTCGCGGTGGCCGAACCTATTCGCTACGTAAGAGGAGTCCCGCATCAGCGATCCCCGCACCAACGACCGCATCCGCGTCCCCGAGGTCCGCCTCGTCGGACCCGCGGGTGAGCAGGTCGGCGTCGTCCGTATCGAGGTGGCGCTGCGCCTGGCCCAGGAGGCCGAACTCGACCTGGTCGAGGTGGCCCCGAACTCGAAGCCCCCCGTGGTCAAGATCATGGACTACGGCAAGTTCAAGTACGAGGCGGCGCAGAAAGCCAAGGAAGCGCGGCGCAATCAGGCGAACACCGTCCTCAAAGAGGTCCGGTTCCGTCTGAAGATCGAGGCGCACGACTACATAACCAAGCTCAAGCGCGCCGAGGGCTTCCTGCAGGCCGGCGACAAGGTCAAGGCCATGATCCTCTTCCGTGGGCGCGAGCAGTCGCGTCCCGAGCAGGGCGTGCGGCTCCTCCGCAAGTTCGCCGAGGACGTCGCGGAGTACGGCACCGTCGAGTCGAGCCCGACCATCGACGGCCGCAACATGGTCATGGTCGTCGCCCCGCACAAGAACAAGTCCGAGGTCAAGACCGAGCAGAACGCCGCGCGCGCTGCCAACAAGGAAGCGGCGCGTTCCGCCCGCTCCGGCGGCGAGCACGACGAGCGCGGCGACGCCGAGCAGGCCGACGCCGGGCAGCCCGAGGGCGACCAGACGGCCGAATAGGCCCCACAGACCCCCGCACCGCGGGATACCGACTCCCGCCTGCGCGGGACCAGCAACGAAGGAAGAAGAGATGCCGAAGCAGAAGACCCATTCGGGTGCCAAGAAGCGCTTCAAGGTCACCGGAAGCGGCAAGCTCATGAAGCAGCAGGCCGGCATGCGCCACAACCTCGAGGGCAAGGCGAGCCGTCGCACCCGTCGCCTGAACCAGGAGCAGGTGCTCGCCCCGGGTGACGCGAAGGTCGCCAAGAAGCTGCTCGGTCTCTGAGCTCCCCCCGCACGTTAGGAAGTAGAAGAAAATGGCAAGAGTCAAGCGGGCTGTAAACGCCCACAAGAAGCGCCGCGTCATCCTCGAGCGCGCCTCCGGTTACCGGGGTCAGCGTTCGCGCCTGTACCGCAAGGCGAAGGAGCAGGTCACCCACTCGCTGGTCTACGCGTACCGTGACCGTCGCAAGCGCAAGGGAGACTTCCGTCGCCTGTGGATCCAGCGCATCAACGCCGCTGCCCGTCAGAACGGCATCACGTACAACCGCTTCATCCAGGGCCTGGGCCTGGCCGGCGTGCAGGTCGACCGCCGCATGCTCGCCGAGCTCGCAGTGAACGAGCCGGCCACGTTCGCCTCGCTCGTGCAGACGGCCAAGGCCGCGCTGCCCTCCGACGTCAACGCCCCCAAGGCCTGACCTCGCACTCCCACCGGCGGCGCTCGCGCTACCGGATCGAAGGGGCGTCCTCCCACGGAGGGCGCCCCTTCGGCGTATCCGGATGCCGCTCCCGTGCACATGCCCGCATCCGTTCTCCGCGCATGCGCGGCCTAGGATGGGAGCGTGCTCGAGAATCCGCGCTCGCCTCGTGTGCGTGCCGTCGCCAAGCTGACCAAGCGCAGCGCCCGCCAGGAGACAGGACTGTTCCTGCTCGAGGGCCCGCAGGCAGCCCGTGAAGCCCTCGCCCACCGGCCCGACACGCTGGTGGAGCTGTTCGCGACGCCGAGCGCGCTGGAGCGCCATGCCGACGTCCGCGACGCGGCGCAGGATGCCGGCGTCGACGTGGTCTTCACCACCGAGGCGGTCATCGAGGCGATGGCCGACACCGTCACCCCGCAGGGGATCGTGGCCGTCGCGCGCCAGTCGCCCACGTCCGTCAAGGACGTCTTCGCCGCGGGTCCGCGACTCATCGCGATCTGCGAAGAGGTGCGAGACCCCGGAAACCTCGGCACCATCATCCGGGCAGCGGATGCCGCGGGGGCCGATGCCGTCATCCTCACCGGCCGCACCGTGGACCTGTACAACCCCAAGGTCGTCCGCGCCACGACCGGTTCGCTCTTCCACGTGCCCGTCGCCGTGGGCGCGGACCTCGAGACCACGGCGGCGCGCGCACGAGCCGCTGGTCTGCAGGTGGTGGCCGCCGACGTCGGCGGCGAGGACTTCCTGGCCCATCGTGCGGAGCTCTCCCGCCCCACCGCGTGGCTGTTCGGCAACGAGGCGCGGGGGCTGGACGACGAGGCGCTGGCGCATGCCGACCTCGCTTTGCGGCTGCCGATCTACGGCAGCGCCGAGTCGCTGAACCTCGCCACGGCGGCGAGCGTGTGCCTCTACGAGTCGGCCTTCGCGCAGCGCGCCGACGCCTGATCGCGGCGGCGCGACTCCCGTCAGCGGCATCCGCAGCACTGCCGCCCGCGCGCGTCGGTTATGTTTCGGAACGGTAAAGGTCGGCACAATCTGCCGTGGCGCGTCTTAGCGCGGGAATACAGTGTCCTTCATGGCGACTCCAGACTCGCAGGCTGCTCCGCGCACTTCGAACATCGATGTCCGACGCGGACAGCCCCTCGTGGTGATGACCGACGTGCAGAAGCACTACGGCGACTTCCAAGCGCTGCAGGACATCGACCTCACCGTCAACCGTGGCGAGGTCGTCGTGGTCATCGGGCCGTCCGGCTCGGGCAAGTCCACCCTGTGCCGCACGATCAACCGGCTCGAGACGATCACGAGCGGCTCGATCACGATCGACGGCAAGGAACTGCCGAAGGAGGGCAAGACCCTCGCGGCGCTGCGCGCGGATGTCGGGATGGTCTTCCAGTCCTTCAACCTCTTCTCGCACCTCACGATCCTCGAGAACATCACGCTGGGTCCCATCAAGGTCAAGAAGATGAAGAAGGCGGATGCCGAGGCGGAGGCGCGCGTCCTGCTCGAGCGGGTCGGCGTGGCCCAGCAGGCGGACAAGCTGCCGGCGCAGCTTTCGGGCGGCCAGCAGCAGCGCGTGGCCATCGCCCGGGCTCTCGCGATGAAGCCCAAGGTCATGCTCTTCGATGAGCCCACGAGCGCGCTCGACCCCGAGATGATCAACGAGGTGCTCGATGTGATGGTCGGCCTCGCGCAGGACGGCATGACGATGATCGTGGTGACCCATGAGATGGGGTTCGCGCGCAAGGCCGCCGACCGCGTGGTGTTCATGGCCGACGGGCAGATCGTCGAAGAAGCGACGCCCGACCAGTTCTTCACCGCGCCGAAGAGTGACCGGGCCAAAGACTTCCTCTCCAAGCTCATCACCCACTGAGACGTCCGCGCCCTGCACCGGCGCGGTGACCCAAGAAGCACAGATCACCAGGAGGATCACATGCGCATCAATCGGATCGGCGGCGCCGTCGCGGCTTTCGCCGTCGCAGCGCTCGCACTGACCGGCTGCAACAGCGGCACGCCCGGTGCCACCGACGACAGCACCGGTGACGCGGCGGAGGAGACCACCAGCGGCACGCCCTGGATGGTCGCCGAAGACGTGACGATCGAGGGCAGCCCCACGTTCGACGCGATCACCGACCGCGGGAGCGTCGTGGTCGGCGTCAAGGAGGACCAGCCCGGTCTCGGCTTCCTCGACCCCGCCACCGGTGAGCGCACCGGCTTCGACGTCGACGTGGCGCGCTGGATCGCGGCATCGCTGGGCTACGACGAGGACGACATCGAGTTCCAGCCGATCGCATCGGCGAACCGCGAGCAGGCGCTGGTCAACGGTGACATCGACTACTACGTCGGCACCTACTCGATCACCGACAAGCGCAAGGAGCAGATCGCCTTCGCCGGTCCCTACTTCATCACCGGCCAGGGACTGCTCGTCGCCGCCGACAACGAGGACATCACCGGCATCGACGCGCTGACGGCCGACCACGTCGTCTGCTCGGCCACCGGTTCTACCTCGGTGCAGCGGATCAAGGACGAGACGCCCGCGCAGACGAAGGAGTACGACACGTACTCCACGTGCGTCGAGGACCTGAAGAACAACCAGGTCGACGCCGTCACGACTGACGAGGCCATCCTCATCGGCTACGCCGCGCAGGACCCCGAGAACCTCAAGGTCGTCGGCGAGCCGTTCAGCGAGGAGCGCTACGGCGTCGGCATCGCCAAGGGCGACACCGCGCTCCAGGAGTACATCAACACGATGTTCACCGACGGCGGCGAGGTCTGGGAGGCCATCTTCTCGAAGAACCTGGGTGCGTCGGGCGTGAGCGCCGACCAGCCCGAGGTCGACGCGGCAGAGTGACCTTGATCCCGGCGGCGGTGCTCGCGCCGCCGCCGGGATCGTTCCATTTGATGTGAAACGAGAGGCGGATCGATGGGTGTCATCACCGACAACCTCGACCTCTGGGGTGAGGCCCTGCGCGGCACACTGGTGCTGTTCTTCGGCGGCGCCGTCATCGCGCTGGTCCTCGGCCTGATCGTCGGGGCGATGCGCGTCTCGCCGGTCCCCGTCGCGAGGGGGGTCGGCACGGTCTACGTCAACTGGATCCGCAACACACCGCTCACGCTGGTGATGTTCTTCTTCGCCTTCTGCCTGCCGATCATGCTGCAGGAGCGCATCGACGCGATCCTGCTTGCGACGGTCGCGCTGGGCATCTACACGGCCACGTACGTCGCCGAAACCGTGCGCTCCGGTGTGAACACCGTGCCCGTCGGCCAGGCCGAGGCGGCCAGAGCACTCGGCCTGACCTTCACCCAGGTGATGACGCTCGTCGTGCTGCCGCAGGCGACCCGGTCGGTCATCCCGCCGATGATGAGCGTGTTCATCGCGCTGCTGAAGAACACGACGGTCGCCGCCGGCTTCTCAGTGCTCAACCTCGGATCGGTGCGGTCGTGGCTCAGTGAGCGTGGCGAGAACCAGCTTCTGGTGCTCGTGTGGGTGATGGTCATCTTCGTCGTCCTCGTGCTGCTGCTGGCGTGGCTGCAGCGCACCCTCGAGAACAAGTGGAGGGTCGCGCGATGAGCTCCGTCCTGTACGACGTGCCCGGGCCCCGTGCCGTGGTGCGCAACCGCATCATCGGGGCGCTGACCATCCTCGTGGTGCTGGCCGTGCTGGCCTGGGTCATCTGGCGCTTCGCAGAGACCGGCCAGTTCAGCCCCGCCAAGTGGGAGCTGTTCAGTTACGCCTCCATCTGGATGCTGTTCCTCGAGGCCACCGGCAACACGCTCGCCGCCTTCGCCGTGGCGGCCGTCGGCGCCATCGTGCTCGGCCTCGTCCTGGCGATCGGACGGCTTTCGGACCACGCCTGGGTGCGTGTGCCGGTGGGCTGGATCGTCGAGGTGCTGCGCGCCATCCCGGTGCTGGTCTTCATGACCCTGCTGTACTACGGCCTGCCGGTCATCGACGTGAAGATGCCGCCGTACTGGGCCGTCGTGATCGCGCTGATCGCGTACAACGGGTCGGTGCTGGCGGAGGTCATCCGCGCCGGGGTCGAGTCCCTGCCGCGCGGGCAGAGGGAGGCCGGCTACGCCATCGGCCTGCGCAAGTCAGGCGTCATGCGCCTGGTCCTGCTGCCGCAGGCGATCCGCGCGATGATGCCGGTGATCGTGGCGCAGCTGGTGGTGACGCTGAAGGACACCGCGCTGGGCTTCATCATCACCTACCCCGAGCTGCTCTACGTCGTGAAGCTGCTCGGCTCGAACGCGGTCTACGGGTCGCCGCTGATCCCCGCGGCCCTCGTCGGCGGCGGCATCTACATCGTGCTGTGCCTGCTGCTGTCGTACGTCGCGCATGTGCTGCAGAAGCGCACGCGCCGCTCGCCACGGGTGCACCTGGACCCCATGCACCACCCGGTCGGCGAGGTCACCGACACCCAGCTCATCGCGGTGCAGGGCCGGGCCGAGCGCACGCTCGACGGTAAAGCAGGCTCGCTCGACGGCTGATCGAGGCGGGAGCGCCCTCGGGCCTCGGTAGACTCGTTGATCGTGTCTGACACTCCCGAAATCACCCCGGAAGCGGTGGATGCCGCCGTCGACGCGGCCCTCGCCGCGATCGCCGCCGCCACCACCACGGCAGAGCTGAAGGCGGCGCGTTCCGCGCACAGCGCCGAGGGCTCGCCGCTGGCCGCACTCAACGCGCAGCTGCGCCACGTGCCGAACGAACGCAAGGCCGAATTCGGCAAGCTCGTCGGCCAGGCCCGCGGCCGCGTCACCCAGGCGCTGGCCGCCCGCGAGACGGAGGTCGCCGCCGCCGAGACGGCCGCGAAGCTCGAAGCGGAGCGCATCGACATCACGGCGCTGCCGCAGCGTGCGCGCGTCGGGGCGCGGCATCCGCTGACCCTCCTGCAGGAGCAGATCGCCGACATCTTCGTCGGCATGGGGTGGGAGATCGCCGAGGGGCCTGAGCTCGAGCACGAGTGGTTCAACTTCGACGCGCTCAACTTCGACGTGGACCACCCGGCGCGCCAGATGCAGGACACGTTCTACGTCGACCCGGTCGAGCGTCACCTGGTCATGCGCACGCACACGAGCCCGGTGCAGGTGCGCAGCATGCTCGAGCGCGACCTGCCGATCTACATCCTGGCTCCGGGCCGGGTGTACCGCACCGACGAGTTCGATGCCACGCACCTGCCGGTGTTCAGCCAGTTCGAGGGCCTGGTCGTCGACAAGGGCATCACGATGGCGCATCTGAAGGGCACGCTCGACCACGTCGCGCGGGTGCTCTTCGGCGACGAGGCGAAGACGCGCATGCGCGCGAACTTCTTCCCCTTCACCGAGCCGTCCGCGGAGTTCGACCTGTGGCATCCCACCTTCAAGGGCGGCGCGCGCTGGATCGAGTGGGGCGGCTGCGGCATGGTCAACCCCAACGTGCTGCGCGCGGCCGGGATCGACCCCGAGGTGTACTCCGGGTTCGCGTTCGGGATGGGCTTCGAGCGGACGCTGATGTTCCGCAGCGATGTACAGGACATGCGTGACATGGCCGAGGGTGATGTCCGCTTCAGCGAGCAGTTTGGAATGGTGGTCTGATGCGCGTTCCGCTCTCGTGGCTGCGTGAATACGTCGACGTCCCGGCCGATGCCACACCCGAGGACGTCCTCGCGGCGCTGGTGTCGGTGGGCTTCGAAGAGGAGGACGTGCACGGCTTCGACCTGCAGGGTCCGATCGTCGTCGGCCGGGTGGTCGAGTTCGTCGAGGAGCCGCAGTCCAACGGCAAGACGATCCGCTGGTGCCAGGTCGACGTCGGAGAGGCCAACGGGGGAGTACGCGGCATCGTCTGCGGCGCCCGCAACTTCTTCGCCGGCGACAAGGTCGTCGTGACGCTTCCGGGCGCCGTGCTGCCCGGGCCGTTCCCGATCGCGGCGCGCAAGACCTACGGGCACGTCTCGGACGGCATGATCGCCTCGGCGAAGGAGCTGGGCCTCGGCGACGAGCACAACGGCATCCTGCGCCTGGTGGAGCTGGGGCTCGACCCCGAGGTCGGCGCGGATGCCATCGCCCTGCTGGGCCTGGACGACGTCGCGGTCGAGATCAACGTCACCCCCGACCGCGGGTACGCGCTGTCGATCCGCGGCGTTGCGCGCGAGTACTCGCACGCGACCGGTGCCGCGTTCCGCGACCCGGGCGAGCGGGAATGGGGCGAGCTGCAGCAGCCGGTGGAGGGCTTCGCCGTCGCGGTCGACGACCAGGCGCCGATCCGCGGGCGCGTGGGTGCGAGCGAGTTCGTCGTGCGGATCGTCCGTGACGTCGACCCCACCAAGCCGACGCCGCCGTGGATGGTCGCGCGGCTCACGCTCGCGGGCATCCGATCGCTCGGCATCCTCATCGACATCACCAACTACGTGATGCTCGAGCTCGGCAACCCGATCCACGGCTACGACCTCGATCGCCTCACCGGGGGCATCACCGTGCGCCGCGCGCACGAGGGCGAGAAGCTCACGACCCTCGACGGCAAGGAGCGCGCGCTCAGCACCGAGGATCTGCTCATCACGGACGAGTCCGGGCCGATCGGCCTGGCCGGCGTCATGGGCGGTGGCACGACCGAGATGACGGATGCCACGCGCAACGTGCTCATCGAGGCCGCGGTGTTCGACACCGTCTCGATCGCCCGTACCGCCCGCCGGCACAAGCTGCCGTCGGAGGCGTCGCGCCGCTTCGAGCGCGGCGTGGATCCGCTCATCCCGTTCGTCGCCGCCCGGCGCGTGGCCGACCTGATGGTCGAGTACGCCGGGGGGACGCTCGACACGGAGGTCGGCGGCGCGCTGTTCGCCGACGTGCACATCGCCGGGATCGATCTGCCCCGGGCGTTCGTGCCCGGCCTGATCGGCGTGGACTACAGCGATGCCGATGTCGTCGGCGCGCTGGAGAAGATCGGGTGCGAGGTCACCGAGACCGGCGAGGGGTGGGTCGTCATCCCGCCGTCGTGGCGTCCGGACCTGACCGACAAGTGGACGCTCGCCGAGGAGGTCGCCCGCATCGACGGGTTCGACCGCATTCCGTCGGTGCTGCCGGTGCCGCCGTCGGGCCGCGGCCTGACCCCCGCGCAGGCGGGGCGCCGGCGCGTGGCCAACGCCCTGGCTGCCGCCGGATACACCGAGACGCCGTCGTTCCCCTTCACCACGGCGGAGCAGAACGACCTGCACGGGTCCGCCTCCGGCGAGCACCTGCCGAGCGTCAAGCTCGCCAACCCGCTCGACGGCCAGGCGCCGTTCCTGCGCCGCTCGCTGGTGCCGGGTCTGCTGCAGGTCGCGCACCGCAACCTGGCGCGCGGCTTCGGTGACCTCGCGCTGTTCGAGACCGGCGCGGTGTTCCTGCCCGAGCCCGGTGTCGTCTACGGCACCGACCACGTGCCGCCGCTCGCGGTGCGGCCCGATGTCGCCACGCTCGCGGCGTTGGACGCTTCGATTCCGCCGCAGGCACGCCACGTCGCGGTGCTGTTGACCGGCCACCGGGTCGCGAAGCAGCCAGGACAGGCCGCAGAGTCGTTCGACGTGGGCGACGCGCTGGACGCGGTCCGCACGGTGGCCGCGGCGGCCGGCGTGACCGTGGACGTGGCGCAGGGGCAGCGCGCGGCGCTGCACCCGGGACGCACCGGCGTGCTGTCGGTCGGCGACGTCGAGGTCGGCTACGTCGGCGAGGTGCTGCCGTCCGTCTCCGAAGACGCGGACCTGCCTGGCCGCGTGATCGTGGCGGAGCTGGACCTCGACCTCGTGCTGTCGCTGGCCGGCGACCGGGTGGTCGCGGCATCCCTGTCGGGATACCCGGCCGCGACGCAGGACGTCTCGCTCGTCGTGCCGCGGGACGTGCCGGCATCCGCCGTGCGCGCCGCGCTGATCGACGGGGCGGGGGAGCTGCTGGAGTCGCTGCGGCTCGTGGACGATTACCGCGGGTCGGGTGTCGGCGAGGGCGAGAAGTCGCTCACGTTCGCGCTGCGCTTCCGCGCCCCCGACCGCACACTGACCGCCGCCGAGGCGACCGAGGCGAAGCTCGCCGGTGTCGCCGTCGCCGCCGAGCGCCTCGGAGCCGCGATTCGCGAGTGAGTATTCGCGGCGCCGAGTGAGTATTCGGCGTGCCGAGTGAGTATTCGCCGGGCCGGTCAGCGGCCCGGCCGCCGCGGGTCATCGGACTCGGGGGAGGGAGCGTCAGCGCGAACCCCAGTTCCACGCCGGGACGTCGAGGAACCCTTGACCGGCCACGACCGTGCCGTCGGGGGTGCGCTGCAGCTCGACGTGGGCGGCATCGGCGAGGCCGGCGGCCAGCTGCGGCGCATGGGTGACGACGATCAGCTGCGTGCGCTCGGATGCCGCGGCGATGAGCTGGGCCAGCGGCGCCAGCAGATCGGCGTGCAGGCTCGCCTCGGGCTCGTTCAGCACGATGAGGGGAGCGGGTCGGGCCGGCAGCAACGCGGCGCAGAGCAGCAGGTAGCGCAGCGTCCCGTCGGAGAGCTCGGTGGACTGCAACGGGCGCAGCAGTCCCGGCAACTGGAGGGAGAGCGAAAACATGCCATCGTTGCCGGTGACCTGCACGCGTGCGCCGGGGAACGCCGCGTCAACGGCGTGGTCGAGGGCCGCTCCATGGTCGGCATCCTGAATCGTCGCCCACACGGCGGCCAGGTTCTCGCCGCCGTGCGAGAGGGTGTGCGAGCGGGTGCCGACCTGCGGGCGTCGCGCCGGCGCGTCGGCATCGACGCGGAAATGGTCGTAGAAGCGCCAAGCGCCGAGCATGCGTCGCAGGGTCAGCAGCTCGGGGGCGGTGTCGCCGTCGGCGAGGTCGGTCACGATGCTTTCGAAAGGGGCGAGCTGCTGGTCGAGGGTGACCCAGGAGCCCTCGCGCACACGGGTCGCGCCGCGCAGCCGGTCGATGAGCAGCGTCGCGGGCTTGGCGAGCGGGCCGGCGAAGACCTGCTCGCGCTTGATCTCGGGGTCGCGGGCGAAGAGGCTGCGCTGATCGGACTGGGGGATGCCGAGGTCGACGAGGTAGCCGAGTTCGTCGCCGGCGAACCCCAGCTGCACGGCGACCGGACCGCGGCGGATCGTCGCCTCTCCGCCGCCCTGTTCTGGCCCCGCCCAGAGGACCGAAGGCAGGCCGCCTTCGCGCGCGACCGCCGAGATGAGAGAGCCGCTGGCGGTGGCCGAGAGCAACCGCAGCGCGCGATAGAGGTTGGACTTTCCGGAGCCGTTGGCGCCCGTGACGACGGTGAGGGGCGCGAGCGGCACGACGATGTCGCGCAGGGACCGGTAGCCGGAGACGGCGAGCGTGGTGAGCATGCCTCCGATCCTGGCAGGCCCCTCTGACGCGCTCGCGAGTGAGTATTCGCGTCATCGAGTGAGTATTCGCGCTGTCGAGTGAGTATTCGTGCCCGCGAGTGAGCATTCATCCGTCGCGCCGCGGCCCCGCCTCTGGTGGAATCAACGCATGACCGACGTGCTGATCCTCGGCGGGACCGGATGGCTGGGCTCGCGCATCGCGGAGCGTTGGCTCGACCGCGGTGCCCGCGTGACGTGCCTTGCCCGAGGCTCCAGCCCGGCGCCGGAGGGAGCGCGTCTCATCGCCGGCGACCGCGCGGCGGACGGCGCGTATGACGCGGTGGCGGCCGTCGAATGGGACGAAATCGTGGATGTGTCGTCGGATGCCGCCCACGTGGCATCCGCCGTCGAGGCCCTCGCCACGCAGACCCGCCATTGGACCTACGTCTCCACCATCTCGGTGTACGCCGACGCGGATGCCGCCGGGGCGGACGAGTCGGCACCGGTGGTGGCGTCGCTGGAACCCGGGCACGAAAGCGACTACCCGCACGAGAAGGCCGCCGCGGAAGAGACGGTCCGAGGGGCTCTCGGCCATCGCGCGGCGATCGTCCGTCCCGGGCTGATCGCCGGGCCGGGTGATCCGACGGACCGGTTCGGCTATTGGGTGGCGCGCTTCGCGCTCGCCGGCCGAGAGCCGGTGCTGGTGCCTCCGACCGACGGCCGGGGCGTGGCGGTGGTCGACGTGGACGACCTGGCCGACTTCATCACCGCCATCGGCGAGGCGCCCTGGACGGGAGTCGTCAACGCCGTGGGCGATCCGCACCCGCTCGCCGAGGTGCTCGCGCTCGCGCGGGAGCTGGCCGGGCACACGGGTCCGATGGTGGATGCCTCGGAGGAGTGGCTGCTCGACCACGGTGTGACCCACTGGTCGGGTCCGAGCTCCCTGCCGCTGTGGCTGCCCGCCGACATGCCGGGCTTGTGGTCGCGCTCGCACGCGGCGTACACGATCCTCGGTGGGCGGCTGCGGCCGTTGCGCGCGACGCTCGAGCGGACCCTCGCTGCGGAGCGGCGCGCCGGCCTCGACCGGGAGCGGCGTTCCGGCCTGAGCCGCGCGGACGAGCTCGCCCTGCTCGCAGCGCTCGACTGAGCTCCGCCGCGCGAATACTCACTCGGCCCCGCGAATACTCACTCGGCGGCGACAGGGCGGATTTGCGGGGCGCGGGGGCGGGGGGATATCGTCGCGGCATGCCTTCGGCCGCCTGCACCGCCTCGACGCTCGTCTCGAGCGCCGCTGCTGCACGCCGCCGTCTGGGCGGGCGCCGACTCTAGGCGACCCTGCATGCGGCCGGTCCGGCCGCCCGCCGGCGTCGCCGTTCCTGGCCCCGTACCCCAGACAATTAAGATGGATATATGACCTATTCGGTCGCCGTTTCCGGCGCTTCCGGCTATGCGGGCGGCGAAATCCTGCGCCTCCTCGCCGCTCATCCCGACATCGAGATCCGCACCGTCACGGCACACTCCAACGCCGGGCAGCCCCTCATCGACCACCAGCCGCACCTGCGGTCGCTCGCCCACCTGCAGCTGCAGGAGACGACGCCCGAGGTGCTCGCCGGCCACGACATCGTGTTCCTCGCCCTGCCGCACGGGCAGTCCGGGCAGTACACCGACGCGCTCGCCGACACCCCGCTCGTCATCGACGCCGGGGCCGACCACCGGCTGACCTCGCCCGAGGCCTGGGCGCAGTTCTACGGCGGCGACTTCCACGAGCCCTGGGCGTACGGCGTGCCGGAGCTGCTCGTCGACGGCGCAAAGCAACGTCACCGCCTGGTGGGCGCGAGCCGCATCGCCGCGCCCGGATGCAACGCCTCGACGGTCAGCCTGAGCCTCGCCCCGGGTGTCGCCGCGGGGGTCATCGACCCGGGTGACATCGTTACGGTGCTCGCCGTCGGTCCGTCCGGCGCGGGCAAGAGCCTGAAGCCCAACCTGCTCGCCGCCGAGGTGCTCGGCAGCGCGAACCCCTACGCGGTCGGCGGCACGCACCGGCACATCCCCGAGATCCGCCAGGCACTGGCCGCGGCCCCCGCAAGCCCCGCGGGCATCGACCCCGCCGACATCCGCATCTCGTTCACCCCGGTGATCGTGCCGATGTCCCGCGGCATCCTCGCCACGAGCTCCGCACCCATCGCACCGGGGGCGACGGATGCCGACATCCGCGGCGCATGGGAGCAGGCGTACGGCGACGAGCTGTTCGTGCAGCTGCTGCCCGAGGGGCACTTCCCGCGCACCGCCGACGTCGTGGGCGCCAACACCGCGCTCCTCGGCCTCGCGATCGACCGCGCAGCGAACCGCGTGGTGGTCGTGGCCGCGCTCGACAACCTGGCCAAGGGCACCGCGGGTGCCGCGATCCAGTCGATGAACATCGCCCTCGGCCTTCCCGAGGCCACGGGCCTGAGCGTGAACGGAGTGGCACCGTGAGCGTCACGGCAGCACGAGGATTCGACGCGGCCGGCGTCGCCGTCGCCCTGAAGTCGACCGGTAACAAGGACGTCGCGATCGTCGTCAACCGCGGCCCGCTCAAGGTCGGCGCGGCGGTCTTCACCAGCAACCGCGCCAAGGCGAACCCCATCATCTGGTCGCAGCAGGCCATCGCCGACGGCGTGGTCGAGGCAGTCGTGCTCAACTCCGGCGGCGCCAACTGCTTCACCGGGTCGTTCGGCTTCCAGACCACGCACCAGACCGCCGAGAAGACCGCCGAGCTGCTGGGCGTGAGCGCCGGCGACGTCATCGTCTGCTCCACGGGACTCATCGGCACCGGCGACGAGGTCTTCCGTGCCAAGGTGCTCGACGGGGTCGAGAAGGGCATCGCAGCGCTCAGTCCCGACGGTGGCGACGACGCCGCGCACGCCATCATGACCACCGACTCCCGTTCCAAGCAGAGCGTCTTCCGCGGCGAAGGCTGGACGATCGGGGGCATGGCCAAGGGCGCCGGCATGCTGGCGCCGGGACTTGCCACCATGCTCGTCGTCATCACGACCGACGCGGTCATCGACGCGGCCGAGGCCGACGCCCACCTGCGCGCCGCCACCCGCGTGAGCTTCGACCGGCTCGACTCCGACGGCTGCATGTCGACCAACGACCAGGTGACGCTGCTCGCCAGCGGCGCCAGCGACGTCGTCCCCGACCCGCATGCCTTCCGCGCCGCGCTCGCCGCGGTGTGCAGCGACCTCGCACGCCAGCTGCAGGGCGACGCCGAGGGCGCGAGCCACGACATCACCATCCAGGTCACCGGTGCCGCCACCGAGGACGACGCCGTGACCGTCGGCCGCTCGGTCGCCCGCAACAACCTCTTCAAGGCCGCGATCTTCGGCAACGACCCCAACTGGGGGCGGGTGCTGGCCGCCATCGGCACGACGGATGCCGCCTTCGACCCCTACGACGTCGACGTCTGGATGAACGGCGTGCGTGTCTGCACCGCCGGCGGCCCCGACCGCCCGCGCGAGGAGGTCGACCTCACCCCCCGCGCGACCCACGTGCACATCGACCTCAAGGTCGGCGACGCCGTGGCGACGATCCTCACCAACGACCTCACGCACGACTACGTCCACGAGAACAGCGCGTACTCCTCATGACCGACATCCAGCAGACCACCCCCGAAGAGGCCGCGGTCAAAGCCGGCGTGCTGATCGAGTCGCTGCCCTGGCTCAAGCGCTTCAGCGACCAGATCATCGTCATCAAGTTCGGCGGCAACGCCATGGTCTCCGACGAGCTGCAGGATGCCTTCGCCGAAGACATCGCCTACCTGCGCTTCGTCGGGGTCAAGCCGGTCGTCGTGCACGGCGGCGGGCCGCAGATCTCCAAGATGCTCGACCGGCTGTCGATTCCGAGCGAGTTCAAGGGCGGGTATCGCGTCACCTCCACCGAGGCGATCTCGGTGGTGCGCATGGTGCTCACCGGGCAGATCAACCCCCAGCTGGTCAGCCGCATCAACACGCACGGCCCGTTCGCGAGCGGACTGTCCGGCGAAGACGCGGGCCTGTTCGGCGGACGCCGCCGTGGCGTGCACGTCGACGGAGTCGAGCACGACCTCGGCAATGTCGGCGACGTCGTCGCGGTCGATCCGCAGCCGGTGCTCGATCAGCTCGCCGCCGGGCGCATCCCGGTGGTCTCGAGCATCGCGCCCGACCTCGACAATCCCGGGCAGTCGCTCAACGTCAACGCCGACGCCGCTGCGGCATCCCTCGCCGTTGCGCTCGGGGCGACGAAGCTCATCATCCTCACCGACGTACCCGGCCTCTACGCCGACTGGCCAGACCGCAGCTCGCTGGTGTCGCACCTGACGGCGACCGACCTGCGCGCCATGCTGCCCACTTTGGAGTCGGGGATGATTCCGAAGATGCAGGCGTGCCTCGACGCCGTGGACGGTGGCGTCGACACCGCTGCGATCATCGACGGACGCCAGCCGCACTCGCTGCTGGTGGAGATCTTCACGGAGCAGGGAATCGGCACGGAGGTGGTGGCGGGATGACCGCAGACAGCTGGAAGGACGACGCCCAGCGCGATCTGGTGCGCAACGTCGGTGAGCGCGCGGCGCTGTTCGTGCGCGGCGAGGGGGCGGCCCTCTGGGATGCCGAGGGGCGTCGTTACCTCGACTTCCTCGCCGGCATCGCGGTCAACTCCATCGGCCACGCCCACCCGACGTTCGTCGAGGCGGTCTCGCGGCAGGCCGCGACCCTCGCCCACGTATCGAACTTCTTCGCCACCCCGTCGCAGCTCGAGCTCGCCGCGCGCCTGAAGCGCCTTGCCGGCACAGGCCCGGACGGCCGCGTGTACTTCGGAAACTCCGGGGCGGAGGCCAACGAAGCAGCCTTCAAACTGGCCCGCCTGCACGGCGGAGCCGCCCGGCCCCGCATCCTCGCCTTCAAGGACGCCTTCCACGGTCGCACCATGGGCACGCTCGCGCTCACCGGAAAGCCCTACATGCAGGAGCCGTTCCTGCCGATGGTGCCCGGGGTGGAGTTCATCGACTCCACCGTCGAAGCGCTCGAGCAGGCGATGGACGACCGGGTGGCGGCGCTGTTCGTCGAACCCATCAAGGGCGAGGCGGGCGTCGTGGAGCTGCCGGAGGGGTTCCTCCGCGCCGCTCGCGAGATCACCGCGCGTCACGGGGCGCTGCTCATCGTCGACGAGATCCAGACCGGCGCCGGCCGCACCGGCGCCTGGTTCGCGTTCCAGCACGCCGACATCACCCCCGACGCCATCACGGTGGCCAAGGGCATCGGCGGCGGGTTCCCCATCGGGGCGCTCATCACCTTCGGCGCGGCGAGTGAGCTGTTCTACCCCGGCACCCACGGCTCGACCTTCGGCGGCAACGCCCTCGGCACCGCCGTCGCCTCGGCGGTGCTCGGTGAGATCGAGAGCGCAGACCTGGTGGCCAACGCCGCCGTGCGCGGTCAGCAGATCCGCGAAGCCGTCGCCGCCATCGGCTCGCCCCTGGTGGACGGATGCCGCGGGCAGGGACTGCTCATCGGCATCGCGCTGCGGCATCCCGTCGCAGGCGCCGTCGTCGCCGCCGCGCAGGAGCACGGGCTCATCGTCAACGCGGCCAACGACAGCACCGTGCGCCTCGCGCCGCCGCTGACGATCGGCGACGTCGAAATCGACGAGTTCGCGGACCTCTTCGCCCGCGCGCTGTCCACCGTCGAGCAGGCGCTCCTGCTCGACGCCCCCACCACCCCCGAGGAGGCATCCGCGTGACCCGTCACCTGCTGCGCGACGACGACCTGACCGCGGCCGAACAGGCCGAGATCCTCGACCTGGCCGTCGCCCTCAAGAAGGACCGCTGGAAGCTGAAGCCCCTCGAAGGGCCGCAGACGGTCGCGGTGATCTTCGACAAATCCTCCACCCGCACGCGGGTGTCGTTCGCCGTCGGCATCGCCGATCTGGGCGGATCCCCGCTCATCATCTCCATGGCGAGCAGTCAGCTGGGCGGCAAGGAGACCCCCGCCGACACCGCGCGCGTGCTCGAGCGCCAGGTCGCGGCGATCGTCTGGCGCACCTACACGCAGGCCGGGCTGGAGGAGATGGCGGCAGGCACGCGCGTGCCGGTGGTCAACGCCCTCAGCGATGACTTCCACCCGTGCCAGCTGCTGGCCGATCTGCTCACCATCCGTGAGCACAAGGGGGAGCTCAAGGGGCTGACACTCGCCTTCTTCGGTGACGGATGCAGCAACATGGGCCACTCCTACGCCCTCGCGGGCGTCACTGCCGGCATGCACGTGCGCATCGCCTCGCCCGAGATGTACGCGCCGCGGGCCGATGTCGTCGCCGACGCCGAGCGCCGCGCCGCCGAGACCGGGGGGTCGCTCACGCTGTACACCGATCCGGTCGCGGCCGCCGCGGGCGCCGACGTCATCGTCACCGACACGTGGGTGTCGATGGGCAAGGAGGAGGAGAAGGCGGCGCGCCTGCAGGAACTCGGCGCCTACAAGGTCACTTCCGAGACCATGGCGCTCGCCGCGCCGGATGCCACGTTCATGCACTGCCTTCCTGCCGACCGCGGCTACGAGGTCGACGCCGAGGTCATCGACGGCCCGCAGAGCGTCGTCTGGGACGAGGCGGAGAACCGGCTGCACGCGCAGAAGGCGCTGCTGGTGTGGCTGCTGCGCCAGCAGTAAGCACGTTGAACGCGCCCGGCCGGCTGGCCGGGATCGATCTGGCGCGAGGGCTGGCCATCGTCGGCATGCTCGCCGCGCACCTGCTGGACGGGCAAGCGCCGGACACGCCCACGTGGGTGGGGCTGGCGGACGGTCGTTCGTCGATCCTGTTCGCCACCCTTGCGGGGGTCTCGATCGGCCTGGTCACCGGGGGGAGTGTTCCCCTCGCCGGCTCCGCGATGCGGACGGCTCGGGGACGACTGGCCGTCCGTGCCGGCGTGCTGTACGTCATCGGCCTTCTGCTCATCGCCACGGGTGTGCCGGTTTACGTGATCCTCCCCGCCTATGCGCTGCTGTTCCTGCTCGGCATCCCGTTCACCGGGCTCGGCGCCCGCGCCCTTCTGAGCGCGGCGGCGGTGGTCGCCCTCGTCATGCCGTTCGTGCAGGCCTGGCTCGACCGGGCGCCCTTCTGGGACACGGCCGTGGGGGAGCAGGTCGCGCTGCTCGTGGGGTGGCACTATCCGTTCCCGGTGTGGATCGCGTTCCTCCTCGCCGGCATGGGCTTGGCGCGCATCGATCTGCGGGATCTGACCACACAGCTGCGCTTGGTCGTCGCGGGTGCTTCCCTGTCGATGCTGGGGTACGGGCTGGCGCTGGTCTCCGGCGCCAGCGAGTTCGAAGAGGAGGTATCGGTGTGGGGCGCGGTGTGGACGGCACGGCCGCACTCCAGTGGCATCCTCGAGGTCATCGGCTCGGGCGGGTTCGCGATCGCCGCGATCGGGGTGTGCCTGCTGCTGTGCCGCACTCCGCTGACCTGGGTCGTGCTGCCGCTGCGCGCTGCCGGCGCCATGCCGCTGACCGCCTACGTCGCGCAGCTCCTCGTCTGGGCGGTGTGGGCGTGGCTCGCGCTCGGCAGCACCGAGGGGCTCGCCGAGTTCCGGGCGCTGCACCCCTTCTGGCCGATCACCCTCGGCATCCTCGCCGGGTGCACGCTGTGGGCGCTGCTGCTGGGCCGGGGACCGCTGGAGCGGCTGCTCGCGCTGCTCGCGCGCCGCGCCGTCCCTGGAACGGCCGGGCGGTCGGCCCCGGTAGGCTGACCAGGTGAGCGGAAGCAAAAGTGAAGGCACGAACGCGGGCGCACTGTGGGGCGGACGGTTCGCCTCTGGCCCCTCGCCGGAACTGGCGGCGCTGAGCCGCTCCACTCACTTCGACTGGGCGCTGGCCCCGTACGACATCGCCGGCTCCCATGCCCACGCCAAGGCGCTCGCCGCCGCGGGCTATCTGACCGCCGACGAGGAAGGGCGCATGCACGCGGGCCTGGACGCACTGGCCGCCGCCGTGCAGGACGGCACCCTCGTCGCCGGCCCGGACGACGAGGACGTGCACGGCGCGCTGGAAGCCGCGCTCATCGCCGAGGTGGGCGCGGTGCTCGGGGGCAAGCTGCGCGCCGGTCGCAGCCGCAACGACCAGATCGCCACCCTCGTGCGCATGTACCTGCTCGATCACTCGCGGCTGATCGCCAGGGAGATCCTGCGGGTCATCGATGCGATCGTGGCCCAGGCAGAGGCGCATTCCACCGCGATCATGCCAGGGCGCACGCACCTGCAGCACGCCCAGCCCATCCTCTTGGCGCACCATCTGCAGGCCCATGCCTGGCCGCTGGTGCGCGACCTCGAGCGCCTGCGCGACTGGACGGCGCGCGCGAGCGTCTCGCCCTACGGCGGGGGAGCGTTGGCAGGAGCGACGCTGGGGCTGGACCCGCAGCTGGTCGCCGACGAGCTGGGGCTGGCCCGGCCGGCCGAGAACTCTCTCGACGGGACCGCCGCGCGTGATGTCGTCGCGGAGTTCGCGTTCATCGCGGCGATGATCGCGGTGGATCTCTCGCGCTTCGCCGAGGACATCATCATCTGGAACACGCGCGAGTTCGGATTCGTGACACTCGACGACGGGTACTCGACGGGGTCGAGCATCATGCCGCAGAAGAAGAACCCCGACATCGCCGAGCTTGCCCGTGGCAAGGCGGGGCGGCTCATCGGCAACCTCTCGGGCCTGCTCGCGACTCTGAAGGCGCTTCCGCTGGCTTACAACCGCGACCTGCAAGAGGACAAAGAGCCGGTCTTCGACTCCGTGACCACGCTCGAAGTCGTGCTGCCGGCGTTCGCCGGCATGGTCGCGACGCTGCGCTTCGACACCGAGCGCATGGCCTCTCTCGCCCCGCAGGGATTCTCACTGGCCACGGATGTCGCCGAATGGCTGGTCAAGCGCGGAGTGCCCTTCCGCGACGCGCACGAGATCTCTGGCGCGTTGGTGCGGGCGTGCGAGCAGCGAGGGATGGAACTGCAGGATGCCGGCGACGACCTCCTCGCCGAGATCTCCCCGCAGCTGACGCCGCAGGTGCGAGAGGTGCTGTCGATCCAGGGCTCGGTGGCGAGCCGGGACGGGGTCGGCGGCACGGCTCCGGTGCGCGTCGACGAGCAGCGCGCCGAGCTGGTCGCCCGGGCCCAGAGCGTCGCCCACGCCCTCGGGATCTAACACATAAGGCAAGCCCTTATATCCGAGAAACATAAGCTGTACTCTTATTGCATGAGTGTGGCAGTCACCGCCGACATCGTCGGGTCCCGTACCCTCAGCGACCGGGGCGGCGCGCAACAGCGCCTCGAGGCCGCCGTCGCCCGGGTGGAGTCGGACTTCGCACTCGCGGAGCGGCCCCTGAGACCCACGGTCGGGGATGAGCTTCAGGGCGTCTACCCGACTCTTGCCGCGGCGTCCGCTGGAGTGCTCCTGCTTCGCCTCGCTCTCCCCGATGGCGTCGAGTGCCGTTTCGGCATGGGCGTGGGTTCGCTTGACGACGTGCCGTCGGTGACCGTCGGCACCATCTCGGAGGGGCCCGCCTGGTGGGCAGCCCGCGCAGCGATCGACACCGTGCACGCGAAGCAGAGCCGTTCCCTTCCCGGTGTTCGCACATGGGCGGCCGCCGCCGACGGGCACGATGCCGCAGCGCTGGAGGCGGTTCGGCTGGCGAACTCGGGATTCGTCGCGCGCGATCAGCTCGTGACGGCTATGACCGAGCGGGGTCGGCGCATCACGTACAGCCGGTGCATCGGCGACACGCAGCGCGCGATCGCAGAGGTCGAGGGGATCACGCAGTCCGCGGTCTCACAGGCACTCGCGGCGTCCGGGGGAGCGGTGCTCGTCGACGCCGTGCGCACCCTTCTGGCCGCGTGATTCCGGGCGACACTCCCGGGATGCGCGCCAGATTTGCCGAGTCCCCAGGATCGACGTATTGTTTTCTCTGTTGGCCCCACAGGGACAGCGGAGAGGCCGAGAGCCCCGCACCCCTCAAGTGGCAACACCCCATCCTCTTCGATCTTCGGATCGAGTGTCTTCTGACACGGATGGAGCTTCCCACCTCACCCGCTGGTCGATTTGACAAGCGCGAGGAGATGGGTAAGATAGAGAAGTTGCCCTGCAGGGCAGGCCGAGAGGCCGGCCAGCAGGAGCATCCGATCCTTGAGAACTCAACAGCGTGCACTTGTCAAATGCCAAATAACCTCGTCCCGGTTTTTACCGGGTGAGATTCCTTTGGATCAAAGTCCGATTCCCTTTGGGGGGTCGGCAACGGATAAGTCAGTAATGACATCCATTTGGTCAGTTCAAACTCGCTGTACACGACCTTATTCCGGTTGTGTCGGCACATTTCTTTTACGGAGAGTTTGATCCTGGCTCAGGATGAACGCTGGCGGCGTGCTTAACACATGCAAGTCGAACGGTGAACCAGGAGCTTGCTCTTGGGGATCAGTGGCGAACGGGTGAGTAACACGTGAGCAACCTGCCCCGGACTCTGGGATAAGCGCTGGAAACGGCGTCTAATACTGGATATGAGCTGCGACCGCATGGTCAGCAGCTGGAAAGATTTTTCGGTCTGGGATGGGCTCGCGGCCTATCAGCTTGTTGGTGAGGTAATGGCTCACCAAGGCGTCGACGGGTAGCCGGCCTGAGAGGGTGACCGGCCACACTGGGACTGAGACACGGCCCAGACTCCTACGGGAGGCAGCAGTGGGGAATATTGCACAATGGGCGAAAGCCTGATGCAGCAACGCCGCGTGAGGGACGACGGCCTTCGGGTTGTAAACCTCTTTTAGCAGGGAAGAAGCGAAAGTGACGGTACCTGCAGAAAAAGCGCCGGCTAACTACGTGCCAGCAGCCGCGGTAATACGTAGGGCGCAAGCGTTATCCGGAATTATTGGGCGTAAAGAGCTCGTAGGCGGTTTGTCGCGTCTGCTGTGAAATCCCGAGGCTCAACCTCGGGCCTGCAGTGGGTACGGGCAGACTAGAGTGCGGTAGGGGAGATTGGAATTCCTGGTGTAGCGGTGGAATGCGCAGATATCAGGAGGAACACCGATGGCGAAGGCAGATCTCTGGGCCGTAACTGACGCTGAGGAGCGAAAGGGTGGGGAGCAAACAGGCTTAGATACCCTGGTAGTCCACCCCGTAAACGTTGGGAACTAGTTGTGGGGTCCATTCCACGGATTCCGTGACGCAGCTAACGCATTAAGTTCCCCGCCTGGGGAGTACGGCCGCAAGGCTAAAACTCAAAGGAATTGACGGGGACCCGCACAAGCGGCGGAGCATGCGGATTAATTCGATGCAACGCGAAGAACCTTACCAAGGCTTGACATATACGAGAACGGGCCAGAAATGGTCAACTCTTTGGACACTCGTAAACAGGTGGTGCATGGTTGTCGTCAGCTCGTGTCGTGAGATGTTGGGTTAAGTCCCGCAACGAGCGCAACCCTCGTTCTATGTTGCCAGCACGTAATGGTGGGAACTCATGGGATACTGCCGGGGTCAACTCGGAGGAAGGTGGGGATGACGTCAAATCATCATGCCCCTTATGTCTTGGGCTTCACGCATGCTACAATGGCCGGTACAAAGGGCTGCAATACCGTAAGGTGGAGCGAATCCCAAAAAGCCGGTCCCAGTTCGGATTGAGGTCTGCAACTCGACCTCATGAAGTCGGAGTCGCTAGTAATCGCAGATCAGCAACGCTGCGGTGAATACGTTCCCGGGTCTTGTACACACCGCCCGTCAAGTCATGAAAGTCGGTAACACCTGAAGCCGGTGGCCCAACCCTTGTGGAGGGAGCCGTCGAAGGTGGGATCGGTAATTAGGACTAAGTCGTAACAAGGTAGCCGTACCGGAAGGTGCGGCTGGATCACCTCCTTTCTAAGGAGCATCTGGCACCCTTTGGGGTGTCCAGGCGCCGGATCGAGACATACGTTCTCGCCGGTAGCTCATGGGTGGAACATTTGACTTGGTGTCGGAGGGTTGCCTTCGGATTTAGTACGCCGCTTGCGGCTGGAACGGTCTGGTGGTTGCTGCCGGCACATGCACGCTGTTGGGTCCTGAGGGACCGGATGCGCACTGACCTTTACTGGTTGGGTGCCTGACGGTAACTCTGGACCTGCTTTTGTTTGTCGGCTTGCCGGCAGGCGGGGGTGGGTACCGCCCGTACTTTGAGAACTACACAGTGGACGCGAGCATCTTCGAGATGATCCTTCGGGATTGTTTCGATCGATGATCTTAAAGATCATTAGTCAATTTCTGATCCAGGCTCTTGCAGCCTGGGTTGCGAGTTTTGATTCAAACTCATGTGATTTTCAAGTCTTTAAGAGCAAACGGTGAATGCCTTGGCATCTGGAGCCGAAGAAGGACGTAGCAATCTGCGATAAGCCTCGGGGAGTGGATAAGCACACTTTGATCCGAGGATTTCCGAATGGGGAAACCCCGCTGGGCGGCGTGCCGACCCAGTGACTCCCGCCTGAATATATAGGGCGGGTAGAGGGAACGTGGGGAAGTGAAACATCTCAGTACCCACAGGAAGAGAAAGCAACCGCGATTCCGTTAGTAGTGGCGAGCGAAACCGGAACAGGCTAAACCGAGTACGTGTGATATCCGGCAGGAGTTGCGTATTCGGGGTTGTGGGACTTTTCAGACAGTTCTGCCGAATTGTCGGCGTTACAAGAAGGTATAGACGAACAGGATTGAAAGCCTGGTCATAGAGGGTGCGAACCCCGTAGTCGAAATGCCTCTCTTGACGCGAAGAGTATCCCAAGTAGCACGGGGCCCGAGAAATCCCGTGTGAATCTGTCAGGACCACCTGATAAGCCTAAATACTCCCAGATGACCGATAGCGGACAAGTACCGTGAGGGAAAGGTGAAAAGTACCCCGGGAGGGGAGTGAAATAGTACCTGAAACCGTTTGCTTACAAACCGTTGGAGCCTCCTTAGTAGGGGTGACAGCGTGCCTTTTGAAGAATGAGCCTGCGAGTTAGCGATATGTGGCGAGGTTAACCCGTGAGGGGTAGCCGTAGCGAAAGCGAGTCTGAATAGGGCGATTCAGTCGCATGTCCTAGACCCGAAGCGAAGTGATCTATCCATGGCCAGGTTGAAGCGACGGTAAGACGTCGTGGAGGACCGAACCCACTTAGGTTGAAAACTGAGGGGATGAGCTGTGGATAGGGGTGAAAGGCCAATCAAACTTCGTGATAGCTGGTTCTCTCCGAAATGCATTTAGGTGCAGCGTTGCGTGTTTCTTGCCGGAGGTAGAGCTACTGGATGGCCGATGGGCCCTAAAAGGTTACTGACGTCAGCCAAACTCCGAATGCCGGTAAGTGAGAGCGCAGCAGTGAGACTGTGGGGGATAAGCTTCATAGTCGAGAGGGAAACAACCCAGACCACCATCTAAGGTCCCAAAGCGCGTGCTAAGTGGGAAAGGATGTGGAGTTGCTTAGACAACCAGGAGGTTGGCTTAGAAGCAGCCACCCTTGAAAGAGTGCGTAATAGCTCACTGGTCAAGTGATTCCGCGCCGACAATGTAACGGGGCTCAAGCACGCCACCGAAGTTGTGGCATTGATATTATTGGTAGGCCTTCGTGGTCCAGCCGTATTGATGGGTAGGAGAGCGTCGTGTGGCCAGCGAAGCGGCGGTGTGAACCAGCCGTGGAGGCTACACGAGTGAGAATGCAGGCATGAGTAGCGAAAGACGTGTGAGAAACACGTCCTCCGAAAGACCAAGGGTTCCAGGGTCAAGCTAATCTTCCCTGGGTAAGTCGGGACCTAAGGCGAGGCCGACAGGCGTAGTCGATGGACAACGGGTTGATATTCCCGTACCGGCGAAGAACCGCCCAAGCTAATCCAGTGGTGCTAAGTGCCCGAATTCCTCTGATTCGATCCCTTCGGGGTGAGAACGTTGGAGCTAGCGCACGACCCCATGCTGGTGCGGTTAGCGTATTAACAGGTGTGACGCAGGAAGGTAGCCCAACCCGGGCGATGGTTGTCCCGGGGCAAGTGCGTAGGCCGAGTGATAGGCAAATCCGTCACTCATTAAGGCTGAGACACGATGCGGATAAAAAGTGGGTGATCCTATGCTGCCAAGAAAAGCATCGACGCGAGGTTCTAGCCGCCCGTACCCCAAACCGACTCAGGTGGTCAGGTAGAGAATACCAAGGAGATCGAGAGAATCGTGGTTAAGGAACTCGGCAAAATGCCCCCGTAACTTCGGGAGAAGGGGGGCCTTCGACGTATTAGGACTTGCTCCGAAAGCGTTTGGAGGCCGCAGAGACTAGTGGGTAGCGACTGTTTACTAAAAACACAGGTCCGTGCCAAGTCGCAAGACGATGTATACGGACTGACGCCTGCCCGGTGCTGGAAGGTTAAGAGGACCGGTTAGCCGCAAGGCGAAGCTGAGAATTTAAGCCCCAGTAAACGGCGGTGGTAACTATAACCATCCTAAGGTAGCGAAATTCCTTGTCGGGTAAGTTCCGACCTGCACGAATGGCGTAACGACTTCCCAACTGTCTCAACCGCGAACTCGGCGAAATTGCACTACGAGTAAAGATGCTCGTTACGCGCAGCAGGACGGAAAGACCCCGTGACCTTTACTACAGCTTGGTATTGGTGTTCGGTGTGGCTTGTGTAGGATAGGTGGGAGACTTTGAAGCATGGACGCCAGTTCGTGTGGAGTCATTGTTGAAATACCACTCTGGTCACTCTGGATATCTAACTTCGAACCGTAATCCGGTTCAGGGACAGTGCCTGGTGGGTAGTTTAACTGGGGCGGTTGCCTCCCAAAAAGTAACGGAGGCGCCCAAAGGTTCCCTCAACCTGGTTGGCAATCAGGTGGCGAGTGTAAGTGCACAAGGGAGCTTGACTGTGAGACTGACAGGTCGAGCAGGGACGAAAGTCGGGACTAGTGATCCGGCAGTGGCTTGTGGAAGCGCTGTCGCTCAACGGATAAAAGGTACCTCGGGGATAACAGGCTGATCTTGCCCAAGAGTCCATATCGACGGCATGGTTTGGCACCTCGATGTCGGCTCGTCGCATCCTGGGGCTGGAGTAGGTCCCAAGGGTTGGGCTGTTCGCCCATTAAAGCGGTACGCGAGCTGGGTTTAGAACGTCGTGAGACAGTTCGGTCCCTATCCGCTGCGCGCGTAGGAAGTTTGAGAGGATCTGACCCTAGTACGAGAGGACCGGGTTGGACGAACCTCTGGTGTGCCAGTTGTTCCGCCAGGAGCACCGCTGGTTAGCTACGTTCGGGATGGATAACCGCTGAAAGCATCTAAGCGGGAAGCCGGCCTCAAGATGAGACTTCCATGCCTTCGGGCGAGAGGCTCCCAGCTAGACTACTGGGTTGATAGGCCAGATGTGGAAGTGCAGCAATGCATGCAGCTGACTGGTACTAATAAGCCGATGACTTGATAACACACCCGTTTGAGGTGCTACGCGTCCACTGAGTGGTTCTCGATGTACGGTCGAGAACCGCATGACAACAATCTTTTGTTGTGTGCAGACTGAAACATCAATAGTGTTTCGGCGGCCATAGCGAGAGGGAAACGCCCGGTCCCATACCGAACCCGGAAGCTAAGCCTCTCAGCGCCGATGGTACTGCAGGGGGGACCCTGTGGGAGAGTAGGACACCGCCGGACTTCTTCCGTGAAATGGCCACCCAAAGTTGGGTGGCCATTTCGCGTTAACAAAGCAATAGGGAAGGA